>JANNYA010000215.1:0-79263 GCA_031409855.1 Rhodanobacteraceae bacterium
TTGACTATCGCTGCGCAACGCGACGCGCTGTAATGCTTGGTCGCGCCGTTCTTGACTATATTTTGCTTGCTTTTTCATGCTATTTTCCTTGTCGACCTATGAATGTTATCTTAGGTGACAAGTAGTTTGTCAGATGGGGATATCCACGTGAAGCAGTTGTGGATCAGACGTTGCCAGATTTTGCGGCGGTGGCTGCGCGGCTTGGCTCATTCAAAGGCATGACGCGCGAACGGGTGTGGCAGGAGTATCGCCAAGCGCAGCCGGAAGGTTTGAGTTACAGCGCATTTTGTGCCAGTTTTGCGCGGTTTTTGGGCCTGCAAAAACTGAGCGCTAAGCAGTTCCATGCGCCGGGTTCGGCAATGTTTGTGGACTATGCCGGGCCGCCGTTATTCATCACCGACCGGCACACGAGCGTGCGTACAGCGGTGCGTGTATTTGTCGCAGCGATGGGTTACAGCCATGCGATTTATGCGCATGCTACGCCGGGTGAGCGCACGATGGATTGGTTGGACGGACATGTTCAAGCGTTGGCTTATTTTGGCGGCGTGCCAGAAAAAATTGTGCCAGATAATGCCAAGGGCGTGGTCGCCAAAACATGTCGCTATGAGCCGGTGTTGAACGCCTCGTATACTGATTTTGCACGACACTATGACTGCGCAGTGGTGCCTACCCGAGTGCGACGTCCACAGGATAAAGCGAAGGTTGAGAACGCCGTTCAAATTCTAGAACGCGCGCTGTTTCCAGAGTTGATGGCGGCGACCTTTTTCGACATTGAATCGCTCAATGTGGCGCTGCGCGAAGGTATAGATCGCGTCAATGCCAAGCCGTTCCAAAAGCGCGATGGCTCACGTTATTCGCGCTTAGCCGAGGAGCGCACAGCCCTCAAGCCTTTGCCCGCCACGCCGTATGAGTTTGCCCAGTGGAAACGCGCAAAAGTGCAATTGGACTACCACGTGGAAGTCGATCAACGCAGCTATTCGGTGCCGCATCAGCAGGTGGGAAAGACCGTCGATATCCGCATCAGTGCGCACACCATCGAAGTCTTTTTGCGGGGCTCGCGAATTGCCAGCCACCGATGCCTAGCAACGCGCGGCGCGTATTCTACAGTGCCAGAACACCGGCCTGATCGGCACCAACCACCGAGTGTTGAAGCCTTGTATCGACGCGCCGATGGCATCGGTGTTGCGACCGCTGCTCTGGTGCGCAGACAGGTCGAACGCAAGCGCCATCCGGACGAGACACTGCGCAGTATTCAAGGCATTTTGCGCCTAGCCAAAGAGTACGGTGACAGCGCGCTTGAAGTGGCCGCAAGTCAGGCGATTGCACTGCGCACTTTAAGCTATCGCGCCCTGTTCGCTTTGTTACAACAGCCACCACCCGAGGCCGCGCGCACGGCCATCGTCATCCAGCACGAACACCTGCGCGGTGCGGCGCATTATGCGGCTCAATTTAGCGGTGACGTTTTGGTTTTGGACGTCACGCCAAGGCGTGACTTAGGAGGCGCATCATGCTCCAGCATCCACTAAATCAAGCGCTACTTGACCTCGGTTTACGTGGCATGGCGCGCGCCCTGGAGCGCAGTCAACGCGAGCCTAGTGCTGAGCATTTGAGCTTCGAAGATCGCCTAGGTCTATTGCTTGACGTCGAGCAAGTAGAGCGGCAAAACCTGCGTTACGCACAGCGCATCCGATGGGCCAAATTGGCGCAACCCGCGAACACTGAAGACCTGGATCGCAGCGCAGTACGCGGCCTCGATGCACGCTTACTGAGCCAACTCATCACGCTCAAATGGATTGATCAAAGGCTGAATGTTTTGATCATTGGCCCCACCGGCGTTGGCAAAAGCTACCTCGCTTGTGCGCTTGCACATGCCGCCTGCAAAGCCGACCACTCAGTGCGCTACATCCGCTTGCCAAGGCTGCTGGAAGAGCTGGCCTTAAGCGAGGCAACGCGCAAGAAAAGCGCGCTGTTCAAGGCCTATGCCAAGGTCAAATTGCTGGTCATTGACGATCTCGGACTGACGCCACTCACCGACGGTCAAAGTCGTGATTTATTAGAAATTATTGAAGATCGCTACGACAAACAGTCGACGCTGATCACTAGCCAACTTCCCATTGAACACTGGCATCAGCACTTCGGCGACCCAACCCTTGCGGACGCCATTCTGGATCGATTGGTGCACAACGCACACCGCATCACGCTCAAAGGCGAGTCCATGCGGCGCAAAAAAGCACTTGCAAGCACCTTAAATTTAACCGGAGAAACTAAAAAATAGACTTGAACTATTCAATAAATTAAACGATGTTCCAACACCCGCCAACCCGACCGGCATCAACAAGAATCACTGACCGGCTTGAACAGGAATTGGTGACCGGCATGGCAGGAATACACACCGATGGACAAGAACCGGATAGAAGGCGGTGCTGATTAAGGCGAGCGGGCACAATTCCGCGAAGTTTTTGTGGTCAAGAATCAGTGACGTAAATCCGGCGGTCGTGCAGTTTCGGCGTGTCGTTCTTACCTGCTGGCAGATTAGGGCTTGACTCGGTAGGTGGGGTTGGGCGGAGGGATACGCTTTAGCGGCATGTCTGGACGATACTTCAAGGTGCCAAATGTCGACTCACTAAATGGACTGTCATTGCTGCACGAAGGCCCACTGTGCCAGATTCGTCCTGGCGCTCTGCGTGTCCTAATTCCCGCAAGGGTTGCTGTCATAATGTCAAACTGGCCGAAGTCGAGGCGCTCGCGCAACGTTATGCCGCGCAGTTGCAGCCGCGCCCGCCCGAAGTTCCTGCCGCCTAAGCCAGTGCTCGTTTTGACGCTGACGCCGAGCCCCGCTTTGTCGAAGTCGACGTCGCTAGCCTGATCCTTTCCGACCCGTGTTCGGTTGGCGTCGAAGCGCTGGCACTCGCCGCAATCACTGAGCTTGGCATTGACGAAACCCTGACTTTGGCCGGCCTGAACGGCCCAGATCGCGCCGCCGCCCTCGGCTTGATCGTCGCCCGCATGGCCGCGCCCGGCTCGGAGCGGTAAACGCACCGATGGCTGAAAAACAGCGACGCGTAACCGCGATTTTTACGACCCGAAACGGCGATGCACTGCACGTGGGCAAAACCACGCAACCCGCGCCCACGCGAAAGCGATCACACAAGCACTCAATCTGGTGCCATTGTCGGCAAGATAACCAGGGCCTGCTGCAAGGCAGGTTCCTACCGCGATCACTGGTTCTGTCGACGACAAAAAATTTGACTCAGCGTTTTTCAGCGACTGCCAGCAATTGACAGAGTTAACTCGACCGCATCACTGACTACGCCACGGCGCGCCTTCATGCCGAACTCGGAACGATTTAAGGTGCCGCTAACCTCAAACGCACAGCGCCAAGGTGTTTGCGCAAAAGCGTTAGCGCAGGGTTTGGTTGTCAAAACAAAGCTTTGTTGTTGGCTGACGCCGCGCACGGTTAGCTTGCCGCTTATCTGCCCGCCGTGTCGTAAAGTTGAAATTGGAAAACTGTCAGACTGAAACACAATTTCCGGAAAGCGCGCGGCGTCAAAATAGGCGGGGCTTTTAAGCAGAGCCACATCCGACGGTGATTTCATCCTGGCGCTAGCGGTTTTAATGCGTGCACTTACGCGTGCGCTGTTTGCTTGCACTGACAAGGCGCCACGCATCTGCGTGAAACTGCCGCGCTTTTTGAACACGCCGAAAATTGACACGTGAAATTGTACGGAGCTGGCACGGCCAAACTTGACCTCAAGTGGCAAGCCTGCATCCGCGCGCTTGCCCGCATTCGTTGGCTTGGCCGCCTGCGTAAGGCCAGCGGCTGTTACCAGCAAAATTGCTAGCAACAGCCACTTATACGTTAATAGCTGCAGCGAAAGGTTTATTCGATGTCATCCTCAAAACCAGCGCCGAGGATGCCGCGCGGGTCAGCGTCGGTGGCGCTGTTGTTGGCAGGATTCGCATCGACAATGCCCACCGGCGCAGTAACGGTAACGCTATTAGATACCGGCGCTTCACCCGCCACCGGCAATTCCACAACGACTCGATACGCGACTGAGCCGGACGGCGCGACATCAATCGTTTGGGCGATTGCGCCGGTTCCGGATGCTGCACCACAGCTGCTGCCAGCGGCGGCGATGCAGGTGTAGCTTTGCGAAAGCGCGCCGGCGGGCAGGGCGTTGCTGACACTTGCCGCGCCCACAGTGGCGTCGCCGAGATTTCGCAATTCGATCGTGTAGATCACTTGTGCACCGTTAATCACGCGCACGCCATTGCCGATGCTTGCCATCAAATCAACGCTGCCACCGCCTTGCTGCACGGTGTAGGTCAGGGGCGGGGACGTGCTGGCCAGATAGGAGGCATCGGACAAAAAGCGTGCGGTAATCTGGCGCACGCCGAGCGTGCTTGGGCTTAGTGCGCAGCTGCCGGTTGGGAATGTCAAGGTGCAATTCGCACTGCTTACGCCGTCTGACACGCGCACTTGCCCAGCTGGCCCCAACAGCCCAGGCGGTACCGCCCCGGGTGCCAAAACGCCGAGCGTGTAGGTCACCGTCACTGGCTGATTCGCGCCACCTTGGGCGGCGCTCAAACTCGCCGACATGCCGGTTGCGGCAGGGTTGGTCGTGTGCTCAATAAATGCCTCTTGCGAAGTATAGACGCCCGAGCTATCAGTGAATTTCACCAGCAGGCCTTTTACAACGGGGCTACGGGAGAATAAATTGACCGTCGCACTGCCTGCGGTCATCGGGGCAGTGGTCGGTATGCCACCTGGGAACTGCGTGACCAGTACCGAGCCGGTTGGAATTGGTCCGCCCGACGTTGCGCTGGCAGTTACGGACACGCTGTAGGCTTGGCCAACCACGGTTGGATTGAGCGATTGCGTGAATGCCAGGGGAGCCAATGCCGTTGTAAACACGGCATTGCCGCTGACATTGGAGTCACTAAAACCGCCACTGCCGGTAAAGGCCACGCTGGTTACCCAAACGCCGGGGGCGGTTGGACTCAGACTGCAGTTTCCGACTAACTCGTTCGCATTGCTGCCGTTGACGAGTGTCGGAGTGCAGCTAATTGGCGACAGCGTGGGTAAGCCTTGGCGCGTTGCGCTGACAACGGCAGTGCCGCTTGGGCGCATCGCTGCGCTGACGGTGAAGCTGACCGGATAACTGACTCCTGAGGTGAATGGCGTGGAGGTGGGCAAAGGCGCGCTGAGCACAACGGTGCTGGGGCCGCCTGGAGCGTCGTCGTTCAAAATTGTTCCTGTTCCCGGTATTCCTGAAATTGTGACCGCAGTAATCCCGCTGGGCAAATTCAGACTGCTCAAGGTGAATGTAAGCGTTTCATTGGGCTCAAAATTACTGTCGCCAATAATCGGGACATTGCGGATTGAAAGTTGCCCCGTGCTTGGGAAGATGGCAGTGCCCGAGCTTGCGATGTAGTCGCCGTCGGCGAGTGTTGCCGTGCCATCGCTGGAGGCGTAGTTCACGCTGACGGTTCCCTGCACCGGATGATCCAAACGGATGTTGAAATTAAGCGGCGCACTGCCGGAATTACCTTCGGCCTGGCTGGGCGAGTTCACTGTAATAACAGCACTATCGTCATTGTTGATCGTGCCCGTTACTGCAGAGGTAATAATCGTCGCAATCGGCAGGGCTGGATCAGTCAGCAGCACCTGCAGGGTTTCATTCGCCTCAACGATATCGTCGCTGACGATTTCTATCGAGAACGTTCGGCTAGTAAAGCCAGGAGCAAAACTTACGACTAAGTTAGTGAGCGAGGAATAATCCGCAGCATCGGCGGGATTAGCGCCAAAGTTTGCGGTGCTGACCAAGACCTCAACCGGGGCCGCTGCTGCCACGGAAAGCGTTACCGTAAAAGTCAACTGCACCCCGCCAGAAGTGCCTTCGGTGATGCTGGCGGCGGTGGTTGCGGCATTGGTCACATCATTATTGAGGATGGTGTGGACGTGGGTGTTGGCCGCTGGGTCGATGCTAACTGCCATTGGATCTATACCGTTGGGTGCAGTCACACCCGTTAAAATAACGCGAAATTGCTCGGGCGCTTCAACCAAGCTGTCTTCGCTAACCGTAATCACCCCGGGGACGCTGCCGCTGGAAATGCTTGCAGTTGCAGGCGTTACGGAAAAATCTTGTTTGCTTGCGGCATTGAGAAACAGCACAGGGTTGTTTCCATCGAACGCAGAAAAGTTGACGGCAGCTAGCCCTTCAATCACGTTGGAGCTGGTGATCGTCACGGCCGCATTCGCCGATTCCAGCGCACTGCTGGCGCTGGAAATGCGGATGAGGGCTTGGTCGTCATTGATTATCGAGCCGGTGCCGACCCCGGTGCTGATGCTCGCCCCGACCGGCGTAGAAAGCGTCAAAAGTATCGTTTCTGTCGCTTCAACGATGGTGTCCGCTGCCACCAACACCGATACCGTGGCACTGGTCGAACCCATCGGAATCGTGACCGTTTGATTCGAAATTGCGGTGAAATCAGTAACCTCCGCATCCGATGTTGAGGTATTCACGCTAAAGGTGACGTCAGTGGCGCTTACCGCACTCAAAGTCACCAAGAAGTCCAAACTTGGGCTGGTGGCGATATCGCCGCTGACGCTGACGTTGTTGATGCTCAAACTTGGCAAAGGCAGAATTTGTACCTCAAACGCGCCGACATCAACGTGTGGCCCAAAAATGCGTGGGAAGCCTGGGCCGCGTTGATCGAAAGGTGGTAAACCGCTGGCCGCAGGATCCCCGGCGTCGAGCAGGGACGAGCCAAACGCGAAACTGATGGTGTTGGTTTCACCGCCATTGTTCGCTAGCGGGTTGAGTAATGGTGCGCCAATGACTGGATTAGTGAGCGTTACAGGCGGCACCGGAGAGGCGATATAGCTGTAATCTGCACTTGCAGACCCGCCGCTATAAAAAATATCGTCTGATTCACGGCGCGCTGAGCCTGTCGAGATACTTTGATTGCTAAGCACCGAATTTTTGATAACTAAGGTGTCAGCAAAGGTTGGGCCGATTAAAGCAATGCCGCCGCCTTTGGACTCGAACACGGTCGGTGAACTTGACGCGTTGATCGCGCTGGTAAAATTGCCCACCACGGTGCTAGAGGCAATTTCAGCATTGCCGTTGCTGCCAATATAAATAGCGCCGCCGATGGCAATCGGTGCGGCGGGGCCTGATGCAGAGCCGGTAACAGCCGCAAAATTGCCAGTTAAGGTCGAGTTGCCAATGAAAAGCGCGCCACCGTCCATGTAAATCGCGCCGCCTTTAGCAATGGAATCGGTGGCAAACGTGACGGCCTGATTGGACTCTAGCAAGGAGTCGTGTACGGTTAAATCCGCTTCCACGCCCATCGCAATCGCGCCACCATTCGCCAATCCAGGTGGGCTATCGCTATAGCTCGCAACGCTATCAGCAATGCGTACGCCGCCGAGAGTTAGGTGTTCTTCGGAGGCAATTGCGCCGCCGTTGGGCGTTGGCGTTAATGCCAGGCCATTGACCAAATTGACGCCATAAATTTCAACATTGGCATAGCTCGATGGCAAGCCGTCATCAATTGAGAAAATGCGCGAATTATCCAGCGCATCAATGGTTAGTAAGCGTGCACCAGGGCCGGCAATGATGACTGAGGTTTCAATGGCGATCTCTTCAGCGCCGGTCAAAGTGATCGTTTGCGGTGTACTAAACACGCCTGGGTCAAAGGTAATCGTGGAGCCCGGTGCGCCCGGCGTGCAGTTGGAATCTTGCGGTGTTACGCCAAGGGAAACGGCTAATAGGGCACTACGCAATGTGCAATTGCTGACTGTGCTCGTTTCGCTCACGGTATCCACTTCAACATCGGGTGGTGGCGGCAAAAGCCGCGTGATCGTCACTTTGGTGGCGCTGTAGTTAATGCGCCATAACAAGCCGCCGTCGGTGAAAACAAAGTTCTCCGGCTTGCCCGCAAACGTACCGGTGATCGAGGCTGCGCCGATCACATCATAGCTGGAGCCAATGCCGATCGGCGTGCCCGTGGGCGATAGGCTCAAGCTCGCACCCGCCAAGGTAGCCGCACCGGTGGCACTTGCCCGGCCCGGGCCGTCGCCATCAACAATCGAGGTCAAAGTGATGCCGCTGGCTAGACTCAGCGCACCATTGACGTTCAACGTATTGGAATCTAACCGCAAGCCGCCCGTCGATGTACCGCTGGCGGGCAAGAAATCGGCAATCGTTGCGGGGCCGATGTTGACCAAGTTACCGCCGTCCATGCGCACCTGCGGCAAGGTGCCGCCATTTAAGTTGAAGGTGCCGCCCTGCAGCGTCATCGGCAGGGTATGGCTCGATGTGCCGCTAAAGTTCAAGGTGCCGCCGGTTTGGCGGAACTCGCCACCGCTGGGCATATCTGAAATAGTTCCGAAATACGATGCAGTAGCGCCCGTTGTCGTCAAGCGCCCAGCGACGCCACCATTACCGATTTTGATAACGCCGTTGCCATTAATGGCGTTCACCGTCTCTACATTACCAGCCAAATTCAATACACCTGGCCCGTTGAAAGATACGATGGCAGAATTCGGGATGCGTTCGTTCGCGCTGGTCAGCACTTCCGTTGGGGTGTTGATTTCCAAGCCGCTGGTAAATGTATTCGCACCATCAAATACCACCACGCCGGTATCCCCTTGGCCAATACGCACCGCTGCATTGCCAGAAATTGCGCTGTTGAAGCGCAAGTTGCCGCCGATGGGGCGCAGCAATACGTTGGCGCCATTCACGACGAGCGGCGCGCGCCATTCCACCACGGTGCTGCTCAGGCTGTGGCGCGAATTGAGTTGGGTGGCATTGCCGTTCGCCGCTTGATTGGTGGTAAGGCGCTCGCGGTCAATCACTAAAGAGTTACTCGGCACGAGCGAGGTATTGTAGACATTGATAAACGCGTCGGTGAGCGTGGTATCCGTCACGCCACCCGCGTCACCAAAGGGTGTGCTGTTGCGTACATCGACTTGCAAACCCGGCCCGGTAATCGTGGTGGTACCAAGGTAGTTGGTCGCATTATTCAAAACGACAAAATGTTCAGCACCGCTCGTGCGCGTGTAACTGACATTGCCGCTTTGCCCAGTCGCGGCAAAATAGGGCACCAAAATCGTGCTGCCCGTGCCCGCTGGTGCGTTGCTGAATTCAAAATTGACGTTGCTGCCAAAGCCCAGCAGTTTCCCGCTGGCATCGCCCAAGCGCAGGGTGGGGCCGGCATTGCTGACTGCATTGACGGTAACCAATGCGTTCGCAGCACTCAGCTGCAAATTTAAGTTCAGATTAGTGTCGGCGGTGGTCGCACCGGAAAAGCGAATTGGATTGCCGTTGGTTAGCGTCACGGTTGCCGCGCCATTGAGCGTGTAGGACTCCGTCAGCTGAAAGAAATCAAAGCTGCCAGCAGGAATGCCGTTCACGGTTTTGGTCAGTGCGGTATCAGGAAAACGCACGATTGACCCTGGTGTCGGTGGGCCGGCTGGCATCCAGTTACTGGATGTGGCCCAGTTGCCATCGACCGAACCGGTCCAGTCGAAATCGGTGGCACCCGCACTGACGGTTATGCTGAGCGGGAAACTCGCCATTTGCCCGGCAGCATCGGTCACATTCAGCGTGAAAATTTGCGTGCCTGCGAGGCCGGCCACGGTGCCCATTAAAGTAAAGGTGTTGACACCCGAGGTGCCCGAAAGCCAGCCCGGCCCGCCGCTAATGGACAGCGCGTAGGGTGTTACGCCGCCTGAGGGTGCTAATGCTGGTGCACTAAAAACTTGGCCAACGGTGCCAGACATTGCGCCAGTGCTATTGGAAATTGGGGGGATACGGGTCAGCGTGAAATCATTATTACCGGTGCCGCCGGTATAACTGGCTTGATACTTTGGCCCAGGCCCAGGCGGCACATACTCGCCCTGCGGCACACTCGCAAAAATGCCCGTGATAGGCATTGCGGTATTGTTGTCGATCAAGCGCACGACTTCGCCTGGGTTTAAATGGGTGTTGAAAGTGAGCAGCAGCGGCACGCCCGTGACATTGACGGTCGAGCCCTCGGTGTAGAGCTGGTCGTAGCTGGTGCCGGCCACGATGCCCGAAATTTCAAACTCTGGGGCAACCGCAGCATTGAACACCAAACCGCCAGAATTCACCGTATCCAATTTGCCAAAAGCACCGGCGCCACCGGGGCGCACGCGCGCACTCACCGCACCGGCAAGCGGCGCAATCGCCCCCGTCCTGGCAAGCGCGTCGCTGATCAAATTCGCACTGCCGCCTAAAAACATCGCCGAGTTATTGTTGCCGCGTAAATCGAGCGTGGCGGTTGCGGTGATATTGGTCTGCCCGGTATAGGTGTTATTCCCGCCAAAAATCTGCGTGCCTGAGCCCAGCAGATCAACCTGGAGGTTATTGCCGCTCGCTGAAACGTCGGTGATCGCGCCCGCGTAGATAAAGGTTTTTCCGGGCGGTAAATCAAGTACTAACCGCGACTGCCCCGGCGTGCCACCGTTATCCATGCGCAGCAAACCTGCGCCCTCGATCCCGGCGACGGTTTCAGTAACATTGGGCGATTGCGCGTTGAACCAGAATTGGCCGCCAAGCAACACAATGACCGCGGTGGTGTTGGGCAATCGCTCGGAGCTGGCGCCAATCATCAGACGCGCATTCGTACCTACGGTGGTGCTGCCGCCGTAGGTATTGGCCGCCTGCGGGGTAAAACTGCCGAATGCCATCGAGCTGGTGATTAACAGATCCGCAGTGCCTGAAATTACACCGCCTACTGACAGCGCCAAGGCGTTATCGATGGCGATCTCCGCTTCTGGCGGCAACATGCCACTGACGACCCCGGTCAGAACGATCGGGCCAGCCCAATTTCCGCCGACGAGCACGCCGCTAGATAACACCGGCCCGCGCACGCCTGGTGCGTTGGCGTCGTCGTCCAAGGTTAAAAATTCATTGCCAATGTTGGCGACTTGCTTTTCTAGAATGCCGCCGGTTTTCACCACCGTGCCGTTGGCAGCGCTGCCCAATGCGCCCAAAGAAGTCGCATTGGCGATGCGCAATCGGCCTTTTTTGACCAGGGTCAAGCCGGCATAGAGATTGGCATCGGGAAAATACACCGCGCCACCATCCACTACAATTTCATTGAGCGTCGAGCCTGGGGTAGTTTCGGAAACTGAAATTATTAAAGCGGGGATTTGCGTAGCAGAGGATTGGGTTTGTTTAAACGTCAAACGGTTATCCCAGCGCACTGGCTTTAAACTACTGCCCAAATCCAGTGTGACCTCTTGCGCCAGGCTGCCAGTAGTATTTTGGCGAATTTCCTTCAGCCCGGCGTTGGTCAAATTCATTTGAAACGACATGCTGTTGAGCGCACCGGCTACGTCACAATTCGCGGTAATTGGCACCGCAGAAGTAATGTCGAAGCCAAAAACGCCACTCATGGAATAGCCGCAGCCGTTGATCACGATGGCGCTGATGCTCAGCGTGCCGAGATTATTATTGACGGTTTTCGTAAACGCCGAGTCCGGGAACTCCAAACTATCGCCGTTCACCGGGCCACCTGCGCAGCTCCAGTTTAACGGATTGCTCATCGCAGACGAAGCGCTGCCGCTCCAGGTGCAGATCGCGGCGTTTGCGCTACCAGCGCAAAAAAAAGTAAGGGTTGCTAGCACATTTATCAAACGATTGTTGAGACGCATACGAACCCTGAGCAAAATAACTTGGGCACGATGCTACTCGGAAAAGTCTGCCAGCCAAACGCTATCTTGGCAATTCCCTCAATTTTTGTCCTGCAAATGATCATCTGGTAACAGTTGTTCAACATTCCAGCTCAACGCCACTGCCGTCAGTGCGAAGCAGGCGGCAATCATGCCGAAAGTGCCTACACCCGCGCCAAGATTGACCAACACCGCCACCATCGTGACCATCATTAAATCGCCACCGCGCCACACCACGGTGTCGACGAAGGCTTTCGCCTTAAAGCGCACATCGCGACTGACGCGGGTAAACAGCGATTCGCGCGCTGGGTTGACCAAGCCGTAGCCGCCGCCACGCGTAATAATCAGTCCGACCGCGATCATCGCAGCATCGGCATAAATCGCGATGCCGAGCAAAACGAACACATTGAATATATTCGGCCATGCCATCGCGCGGCCGGCGCCGGCTTTGGACAATAGCCAGCGCACTGCAAACACCTGTAAAGCAATCATCAGGCCATTCGTCCACAAATCTACCGAGGCGAAGAATGCGGTTTTAACGGCTGGGTCAGTAAAGGCGTCTTTTGCGTAGTCGCTCAAGTTGGAATATAAAATGGTCGCCACGCCGTCGGCGCACAGCAGTAAAAGCGCCATGCGGCGCACAAATGGGTTTGAAAAAGCCGCCATTGCGCCTTCCCACATGCTGCCGCCGAGCGCACTCTCATTCACGTGCAGCGATTTCGCACTCGGTGCTCGCGCAAAAAGTGTCAGCAAACAAATTAGCGCCACAGCCAGAAACGCAGTCGCAATCAAATACAGGCCGTTGAGGCCGACGATAAGCACAAATTCTTTCGCCAACAGTGGCCCGGCAACCGCACCTGAGGTGCCGCCCAACGCGACAAAGCCGTACAAACGTTTGGATTGCTCCGGGTCAAACACATCTGCCATGCAGCTCCAAAACACGCTGACCACAAACAAATTAAAAATACTAACCCACACGTAAAACACCTTGGCATTCAGCGCCAAATCCGTGCTGTAGCGAAAAAATGGCCCGGTGCTGAGCAGGCATAGCACGAAAAACAGATAGATCAGCGGTACAAAAATGCGCCGGGGAAATCGCGACACTAAGGCACCATAAATTGGCGTCAGCGCCAGCATCGTTACAAAAACCAGGCTGTACAAAAGCGGCAGTGCTTGTGACCCCCCTGCGGCGCTAGCGAATTGTTCGCGAATCGGTCGGATCACGTAATAGCTGGCTAAAACACAGAAAAAGCACAGCGCCGCCAGGGCTAAGGCAAGCAATTCCTGACGATTTTTGGTGGGAACCAGCGTGCGCAGCCACGTAAAATTCATAGGGGCCAAATTCATACTGCTCGCCTTTTTCTTAAACCCACATACGCACCCAAAATCGCGGCATCAATGCGTTCCGGCAGGGCACTAACCACCACCGCGCCTTGCGCGCTCAAACGATCACGGGCGCTGCGTTCTTGCGTGATTAGCTCATTTGCTGCCAGTAGTTGTGCCGGTGCACGCCAAGGTGCGGCTCCGGCGAGGCGCGGTTGTGCAGCAATTTCAGCAAGCTGCGGGTCTTGCATGCAGGCCACCATCGGCAAATGCTTACGCCCCAACAGCGCCAGCGCGCGCAGCAGTTTTTCTAACGCGGGCGGACTGTCGGTATCGCTTAAACACACTAATAAGGTGCGTCTAGGCAAGCGGCGTAACACCATACCGGCGGCCTTGATCGGGTCCGATTCTTCCGGCTGATGCGCCAAATTACTCAAAACATGATGCAAACGCCGGATGCCGCTGCTGCCACGCAAATTGTACAACTGCGCGACGGGTTGATCCGAGTAAGCGATAAAATGTAGCGTATCGCCCGCCGACAAACTGGCCTGCGCTAGGCGCGAGGCAATATTGATCGCATGATCAAACTTGCGCATATTTCCTACCGCCAAACGGCTGCGGCGGCCGACATCCAGCAAAATCGTCAGCTCTAAATTTTGATCCTGACTCATCACGCGTACTTTCAACGAATCGGTATCCGCCGTGCCTGCCGCCGAATTCGCCAGCGAGCGCGCGCTGGCTTTCCAATCAATCGCGCGCGGCGCATCGCCGGGCTGATAGTCGCGCAAGGTCAATAATTCCAAACCTTGGCCGCTTTTACGTTGGGAACTTTCGCCATATTCACGGGTAAATTGCCGCCGCTCCGCCTGCGTCAAACTTTGCGGCATGATCCGCACCTGCGCCGGTGCGATGAGCGTTCGCGGCCACCACGCCAAGCCAAAGACGCCCAGTACCCGTGCCTTCACCTGATCAAACTCTAAATTGGCCAGCGCCAAAGTCTGTCGGCGCACACTAAATTCCAGCGGCTGCGCTGCGGACAAGGAATAATCCTGCTGCCAATCTTGCCCACTCAGTGCTTCCGGCATGACCTCGGCCAAATCCAGCTGCAGCGCGCGCGCTGGGGCCGCACTTAAACGGTACTGCAAGGTTAAATCCCGCCCCAACTCAACGCTGTTCGGTGCGTGGCGCTCAAGCGTGATGCGATAAGCGCGCGTCAGCAATTGTTCCGCCAGCAATAGCGCTACCAGCAGCAGCGCCGGAATCAGCCACGCCTGCGCCAGCGCGCCGCCCACCCAAATGCCCACGGATGCCACGATCGCCACCAGGGCGGTCAACCATAAAAACCGCGGAGTCAGGCTCATTGGCTACACGTTTTAAAGCGGCACTTAGTCAAGCTGCACCGCGCGGCGCAGGCACCTGATTGAGCAAATCCGCCACCACTTGATCGGAACTTGCACCATCCAAGCTCGCCTCCGGCTTCAGTACCAAACGGTGCCCCAAAACCTGCGACAACAGCGCCTTTAGATCATCCGGCAAAACAAATTCCCGCGCATTCAAGGCCGCCAGCACCCGCGCACAGCGCATCAGCGCCAGCGAGCCACGGGTCGATAAGCCTAAGGCCACCCGCACATCTTCCCGGCTCGCACGCGCCAGCCGTACGGCGTAGTCATACACCGCTTCCGAAACCTGGATCGCTTTCACGCTAGCGCGCGCCGCCGCCAACGCGCCGGATGCCAGCGGCGCAAAGGCACTGCCGCCGTGGCCACCGCCGGGTTGGTCGTAGGTGCGCAAAATCTGCGCTTCGACAGTGGCCTCAGGGTAGGGCACTTCTAATTTCATCAAAAAGCGATCTAACTGCGATTCCGGCAGCGGGTACGTACCCTCAAATTCATGCGGGTTTTGTGAGGCAATCAGAAAAAAATCATCCGGCAAGCTGTAGCGTTTGCGATCAATACTGACTTGGCGTTCCTCCATCGCTTCCAAAAGCGCTGACTGCGTTTTCGGCCCGGTGCGGTTAATTTCGTCCACCAACACCACATTGCCGAAAATGGGCCCCGGGATTAGCTCGAACTCGCCTTTCACTTGCCGATAGACGTGAATGCCTGTGATATCCGAGGGCATTAAGTCCGCCGTGCACTGCACCCGGCGAAAATGCCCGCCCAATGCCTGCGCCAAAGTCTTTGCCAACAGCGTTTTGCCAACGCCCGGCACCCCTTCCAAAAGCACGTGCCCACCGGCAATCAGCGCGACACTCAAATTACGCACCAGCGCATCCGCACCAAAAACCACTAGTCCGATGCGTTGTTGCAGCTGGGTTTCAAATTCAATAGCACTCATGGATAGGTCGTATTCCAAAATTAGGGGCGGGTTTCGCGGTCATTATTCGATTAGTCCCGAATAGTGCCCTGAAATTGGATTTTGCACAGCTTTACGTGAGAAATGCGCGCTTGCTCGCGCGAAGCCAAAGTCAAGGGCATAGAAAATGTGGCGTTTGGCTATTGCCGCAATCCCACAGCCGAGACGCGCGAATCTCAATGCGCCTCATCCCAATTCAAGCCCACGCCCACCTCGACCAACAGCGGCACCTTCAACGCCGCCGCACCGCTCATGCGCGCAACAATTCCGGACTTATATTTGTCCACAGAATCCTTGCGCACTTCAAACACCAGTTCATCGTGCACTTGTAGCAGCATGCGAATCTCGCTTTCGCAACCGGCCAAATACGGCACCACTGCCAGCATCGCGCGCTTGATAATATCGGCGGCGGTGCCCTGCATCGGGGCGTTGATCGCTTGGCGCTCGGCGCCCATTCGCAGCTGATAATTGCGGCTGGCAAGTTCAGGTAAATACAGCCGGCGCCCGAACGTGGTTTCGACGAAGCCTTGCTCGTGTGCCAGTTTGCGGGTGGCTTCCATGTAGCGCTTGACGCCTGGGTAACGGACGAAATAGCGCTCCACGTAATCCCTGGCAATATCGCGCGCGATGCCTAAATTGCGGGCTAGACCGAACGCGCTCATGCCATAAATCAGGCCAAAATTGATCGCTTTTGCAGCGCGGCGCTGATTGTTATCCACGGTTTCTAGCGGCGCATTGAAAATTTCCGCAGCGGTTGCACGGTGCACATCGGCGCCGCTGGCGAAAGCGCTTAACAGGCCTGGATCATCGGACAAGTGCGCCATGATGCGCAGCTCGATTTGTGAGTAATCCGCCGCCATCAACACAAAACCGGGGGGCGCGATAAAAGCACGACGGATTTTTCGGCCTTCTGGGGTGCGGATCGGGATGTTTTGCAGATTCGGATTCGAGCTAGACAAACGCCCGGTCGCGGCCACCGCTTGATGAAAACTGGTGTGCACGCGGCCATTGGCGTCGGCCAATTCCGGCAGCGTATCGGTGTAAGTGCCTTTCAGTTTCGCCAAACTGCGGTAGGCCAAAATCATGCCCGGCAACGGGTGCAGATCCAGCAATTCTTCGAGTGCGTCTTCACTGGTGGACGGTTGGCCCGAGGGGGTTTTTTGCTTCGCGGGCAACTTTAATTCTTCAAATAAAAGCACGCCCAGTTGTTTTGGCGAATCCATCGAAAAGCTGCGCCCAGCGCTTTCGAACGCTGACGCCTCTAACGCCGCCATCGCCAGCCCCAAATCAGCGCTTTGGCGTTTAAGCTCCTCGGTATCCAGCAAAATGCCAGCAGACTCCATCGCTGCCAGCACCGGCACCAGCGGAATTTCCATCTGCGCGTAAATTTCCGCCAGCGGTGCGTGCTGCGCTAGTGCCGGCACCAACGCGAGCTTCAGCCGCAATGTAATGTCGGCATCTTCCGCAGCATAGGCGAGTGCTTGCTCCAGTTCAACTTGCGCAAACGGGATTTGCTTGACGCCTTTGCCCGCCACGTCCTCATATTTAATTGTGCTGTAGTCCAAGTATTTTTTCGCGACCGCGTCCATATTGTGCTGGGTCGCGTTCGAGTTCAAAACATAGGAAGCTAACATGGAGTCATGTGTGTATCCGGCCACCGCAATGCCATAGCGCGCCAAAATATGCATATCGTACTTGCCGTGGTGGCCAATTTTGCCGATTTTTGGGTCTTCCAAAATAGGCTTCAAGGCTTGTAGGACGTGGCTAAGTTCAAGCTGCGTGGGTGCTGGCACAGGCGGTTCTGGCGCGGGTGGTGCAAGCGCAAACAAATCATCCGCTGGTACCGTACTAACAGCCGCCTTTTTGCCTTTTGCTGCTTTAGCGACTGCCGGTTTAGCGCTGGCATGCACATGCTTGAGCGGCAAATAGGCGGCGACACCAGGCTGGGTTGCGAAACTGATGCCGACTATTTCGGCCTCCAAGGGATTTAAACCGGTGGTTTCGGTATCGAAAGCGAACTCAGACGAATTGCGCAAACGAACTAGCCAGGTTTGAAAGCTTGCTTCAGAGTCAATCAGCTCATAGTGTTTTTCCACCGCTGTGGGTATTTTGACGCTAGGAATCACCACGCCGCTGCCCAGTGCGCCACCCAATTCCCGCAGCGCCTGATTAAAGCCATAGCGCCGATACAGGGGTTCCAACAGGCTAGGATCTTGCGCTTTGAGCCGCAAATCCGTGGGCCCAACCGCAAGCGCGCAGTCCAATTTGACCGTGGTCAAGGTTTGACAGAGCGGTAATTGCGGAATCGCGGCGCGTAGGTATTCGCCGATTTTTCCGCTGATTTTGTCGGCATTGGCGACCAAATTGTCTATCGTTTGATAGTCCTCTAACCACTTTGACGCGGTTTTCGGGCCGCATTTAGGCACACCGGGTATGTTGTCTACCGCGTCGCCGACCAGCGCTAGGTAGTCAATAATTTGATCCGGGCGCACACCGTGTTTGCGTTTAACGCCTTCGGCGTCAAGCTTTTCATTGCTCATGGTATTCACCCACAGCACCGAATCATTCACCAGCTGGGTCAAATCTTTATCGCCGGTCGAGATTTGCACGCGCATGCCTGCCGCCACTGCCTGCACCGCCAGCGTGCCGATTACATCGTCCGCTTCAACGCCAGATTCGCGCAGCACTGGGTAACCGAGGGCCGCGACCAGTTCTAGCAGTGGCTCGATTTGTAAGCGCAATTCATCCGGCATCGGCGGCCGGTGTGCTTTGTATTCGCTAAACAGCGCATTGCGAAACGTTGGCCCGGATGCGTCAAACACAAAAGCAGCAAACTTAGGTTTTTCTTCCAACACCAGCCGCCGCAGCATATTGACCACACCAAAAAGCGCGCCGGTAGGCTCGCCTGCGGCGTTAGAAAGTTTGGGCAGGCCATGATAGGCGCGGAATAGATAGCCAGAGCCGTCGATAAGGTGCAGGGTTTCGGTCATGATTTGGTGCCGGTTGGTTAAAGCTTGGACGATGCCGCGTTGGTCTTGCTATTGATTTGCTTACATCAACAGCAACGTCGCTAATCCCAAAAATAATCCCATGCTGGCTACATCGGTCGCGGTCGTCAGGAAAATACTGGACGCGGTTGCCGGGTCTGCGCCGAGTTTTTTCAGCGTCAGCGGCACACTCGCGCCCGCTAAACCACTCGCGACGCATGCACCGATCATCGAAAGCATGGTAATCCCGGCCAACATCAACGCACTCGGATGACCCTGGGCGCGCGCGTAAAAATACATCGCTATCGCGGCAACAATGCCGACACCGACGCCATTCAAAAAGCCGAGCCAGCCCTCTTTGCGCAGCAGGCGCGGCACATCTTTATTAGTCAGCTCGCCCAAGGTCAATCCACGCAGCGTCACCGCGAGCGCTTGGCAGCCGGTATTGCCGCTTTGCCCCGCCAAAATTGGCAAAAACACCGCCAAAAGTGCAATGCTGTCAATCGTGCCTTGGAAATAACTGACCACGCCACCGGCAATGAATGCGGTCAGCAAATTCAGGATCAACCACGGATAGCGCGACAAAAAACTGCGCTGCCAGGGCGTGTTTAAGCGCTCTTCTTTTTCCACACCCACCAATTGCCCGGCTTGCGCCGAAATGTCGATCGCTTGCGCTTCAAAGAGTACTTGACCACGAATTTGCCCGATCAATGTGCCATCAGCTGCGCATACTGGGTAAACCGGAAAATGCCGCTTCACGACTTCGCGCATGGCATCCACCAGCGGCGTTTCTGGCCGCAACGCATACGGATTGCGAATCATAATATCGCTAAGCGTTTGCGTAGGCTCAGCGTAAAGCAATTCGCGAAAGGTCACGACGCCGACCAGCTTATTGCCTGTTTCGGTCACAAATACATAGGTAATCAAGGTGCGCTTGATCGATTCACGTAAGGCCTCGACGACCTCGCTGATCTTCGTTTCAGCGGCAAAAGCTGCGGCGGGCCGCTCCATCAATCGACCTGCGCTGTCAGGCTCAAGCGTCAAATATGTGCGCCAAACTGAGGCAACATCATTCGGCACGAGCGCCAAAAGTCGCTCACGTTGTGCCTCTTCTAGCAGGCACCAAACATCGCTTAACTGACTGGGGCCGAGCGCACTTAGATAGTCCAAACTTTCAGGGTCGGCCAAGGATTCCAGCCACGAGGAGGCGGATTTTGCATCCATGAGTTTTAGCGTTGCTAAAAGCTGTGCATCCATTGGGGTAATCTCGAGTTGTGCCGTCGCGTTGTTTTCTTAAGCGGTGTAAGCCTGGCAAAGCGTGCCCAGCCAAGAGTGCTTGTCGAATGACTGAGTGTCTAGCAAGCGTGGCTGGCTAGCAAGCGTAACCGCGTGCGCGAATCGATGACTTCTAGCAAAAAACAGCGGGATTATTCTTTGCCAAACAAGCTGTCCAGCTTTCGCTCGTAGTCCATATAACCCAGCACCTCATAAAGCTCCATGCGGGTTTGCATGCTGCTGATCACGCTTTTTTGGGTGCGCTCATTGCGAATCGCAGCGTAGACATTTTCAGCGGCGCGCGCCATGGCTCGGAACGCACCGAGCGGATAAATAATCATGCGCACGCCAACGGACGCTAGTTCATCCACTGTGAAAAGCGGCGTCTGGCCGAATTCAGTTAGGTTCGCCAGAATCGGAATATTGAGTTCTTTCACGAAGCGCTCGAACTGCGCAAGGGTCGTGCAAGCTTCGGCGAAAATGACGTCTGCTCCGGCCTCGCTGCAGGCCTGTGCACGCTCTATCGCGGCGTCAATGCCTTCAACGGCCAAAGCATCGGTGCGCGCGACGAGAACAAAATTAGCGTCGGTGCGGCCATCGACGGCGGCTTTCACGCGATCAACCATGTCGGCTTTCGGCACAATTGCCTTGCCGGGCCGATGTCCGCAGCGTTTCGCCTGTACTTGATCTTCGATATGGCAGCTTGCCGCACCGGCACGAATCAACTCTTTCACGGTGCGCGACATATTAAATGCGCCACCCCAACCGGTATCTGCATCGACTAAAATGGGCAATTGCGATGCACCGCTGATGCGGCGAATATCTTCGCAAACATCGTTCAAACTGGTCATGCCCAAATCGGGCAGACCAAAGCTGGCATTCGCGATGCCAGCACCTGAGACGTATAGGGCTTGAAAGCCTGCGCGTTCGGCCTGCAGTGCGGCGTAGGCGTTAATCACGCCCGGCAATTGCAGCGGTGTTTCATGCGCCATCGCGGCGCGCAGGCGCGCGCCGGCGCTGTGGGAAGTGTTGGACGTTGCTAACATTTATTCATCAACCTCAAAACGAAACTTCACGCCCGCTTGCAGAGCGACTTCTAATGCCGATTCCAATGCGCGCAATTCTTCCATCGTCGCCTTGGGGCGCTTGAGTGATTCGGGGTCAGATTCGATATAGCCCATCAGCGCACGCACCGTGTCTAAGCCATCGTTTGCCTCAAACCAGCCATCCACGCCACCCGCGCCATGATAGTCAACGCCACTCCAACCTTCGTTCTCGGCGATGTCTTGAAAATCCTCGCTCACTCGGTCCGCACCGCCGACAAATTCGCGCAAGGAGGTGACACCGATTTCCTGCGCAATTTCCGCCAATTTATCGTGCGCTTTTGCAATCGTTTTGAATGCCTCAAAGGCATCAACATCATCTAATTCTTCTTGAAAAACAATGTAGTAGCTCATATGTGCCAAATCTAGTAAAAGTAAATTTTAATCGGAAAGTAGAAGCACACAGGGTAGGGCGAGTTACTTCCCTTCAGCCGTGCAGCCAATTGGCTTTCGCGTCTTTAACCAAAAATTCTGCGGTATTAAGTCCAGCAAGCTTGATCAAATAAATCGCTGCATCGATAAAATACATATCTTTCGGCGCATTACGGGTAAGCCAACGATAGTTGCCTTGACGTGTGCCTTCTAAGGTCCAAAGGTTGCCCGAGTCGCCCTGAAAGTTATCCACGGTTGGCATGCGCCAAAAATCCGCGATGCGCATATACGCACGAAATAGCGACACTTGCTCACCGCTCAGTGCTTTTACAATTGGCGCGCCGGTACGCAGTGCCTCCGCCGCCAGTTCACCCTTGCTGCCAGTGCTAAATCGCTGACTCAGCAAGAAAGCGCTGCCGTCGGGGCGAACGTTCAGTCGTAATAGCAAGCCTTCACCTTTTTTAGGCTGCCAGACAAAGCGATAGGCCTCAAAGCCGCGAACTTTGGATTGCTGATACAAAGATGGCTCCCCCAAGCCATCCAATTTCATCGGGAGCGCCTGTTCATCAGCGCGCATGGCAAGGCTGCTATTCGAGCTGAAAAGCAACGCTATGAAAAGTAACGCTGCGGCAAACTGGATGGAAGCAAGCACAGGCGCTCGCATGGTCTTACGCTTTAGGAAATAAGTGCTCAACCGCCGCACGCTCTTCGCGCAGCTCTTTCTCGGTCGCACTCATGCGCTCTCGGCTGAATTCGCCGATTTCTAAACCCTGCACGATTTCATATTTGCCATCTTTGCAAACGCACGGATAGCTATAAATCACGCCTGGCTCAATGCCATAGCTGCCGTCGGATGGAATGCCCATCGAGACGAAATCGCCTTCTGCGGTGCCTAAAGCCCAGCTGTGCATATGATCGATGGCCGCACTCGCGGCGCTGGCGGCTGAGGACAAACCACGCGCTTCGATGATCGCAGCGCCTCGCTTTTGTACGGTCGGGATAAAGTTGGACTTGACCCAGTCCACATCGACCAAACTAGTGGCGGCCTTGCCGTCTACGAGGCAATGGTGAATATCTGGATATTGCGTGGCGCTGTGATTGCCCCAGATGATCATCTTGCTGATTTGTGTCGTGTGCGTGCCGGTTTTTTCCGCCAACTGGCTAAGCGCGCGGTTGTGATCTAGGCGCGTCATTGCGGTGAACTGCGCCGGATTGATGGATGGCGCATTCTTTTGCGCGATCAAGGAATTGGTGTTGGCTGGATTACCAACAACCAAGACTTTGATATTGCGACTTGCGTGTTGATCAATCGCTCGGCCTTGCACCGAGAAAATTGCCGAGTTAGCTTCCAATAAATCTTTGCGCTCCATGCCAGGTCCGCGTGGGCGCGCGCCAACTAACAAGGCGTAGTCGGCGTCTTTAAACGCGACGTTGGGATCATCAGTGGCGACAATGCCAGCCAGCGTTGGAAATGCACAGTCGTTAAGTTCCATCACCACGCCTGCCAAATTCTTCAGTGCCGGCGTAATTTCGAGCAGCTGCAAAATAATAGGCTGATCTTTTCCCAGCATTTCGCCTGCAGCGATGCGAAAAATTAGCGAATAGCCAATTTGCCCAGCGGCACCGGTGACGACGACTCGAACAGGTTGTTTCATGGGAATTGCTCCAGGTGAGTATGATTAAAAGGGCGGTATAAGGAAAAACTAGGCAAGCTCAGCAAAAAATTCTTTGAATCGGCGCAGACCTTCCGTCAGTTCCGAAGGCTTACAAGTGTACGAAATACGCAAGCCTTTGGCTTCACCAAATGCGCTGCCCGGCACGCACGCCACACCTTTAGCTTCCAAAAGCTGATTGCAAAAATCAACATCGGTGTTGATAGCCACGCCGTTGTGGCTTTTGCCAAACGCGCAGCTAATGTTTGGGAACGCGTAAAATGCCCCTTGCGGCAACGGGCAGATCAGGCCTGGTATCTGTGCAAAGCAAGCCATGACCTCGTCGCGCTTTAATTGAAACTCTTTCGCCTTTTGCGCAGGTATGTCTTGCGGCCCAGTGAGTGCCGCGATCGCTGCGGCAATCGTTACTTCCGGGACATTGGTCAAATGATTTGAGTTCAAAGCCACTAACGCACTGGCCAGTTCCGCCGGGCCAGCCATAAAGCCGACGCGCCAACCGGGCATCCCATAGGTTTTTGACAGCGAATCTAAGATCAACGTGCGATCACGCAAACTAGGTTGGCATTGCACCAAGTGTTTCCAGCCTAAGCCGTCAAAAATCATCTGGTTATAGATGTCATCACTCAACACCCAGCAATTTTTACGCGCCAAAACTTCGGCAATGGCGGCAACTTCATCAGCCGTATAAACCATGCCGGTTGGGTTTGATGGGTTATTAAACATAAACACTTTCGTGTCGGGGCCGACCGCCGCGTCGATTTGCGCCGGTGTCACTTTATAGTTTTGTTCAGGCCCGCAGTTTAGCAAGGTAATTTTGGCGCCCAAGATATGTGCGATGTCGACATAGCTCGTCCAGTACGGCGTTGGAAACACAATCTCATCGCCCTCATCCAACATCGCATACAGCGCGTTAAACAGCACGAATTTAGCGCCCATCCCGATCACAATGTTTTTACGCTCGTAACCTTCAATGCCGTTGCGCTTAAGATGCAGCAAAAACGCATCCAGCAAAGCATCCGGGCCACGGTTGCTGCCGTATTGGCCAGAATCTTTGGTTAGCATCTCGCGTGCGGCGGCGTAAACGTGTTCACCGGGCAAGAAATTTGGCACGCCGATAGAAAAACTGATGATGTCGCGGCCTTGTGCTTTCAAGGCTTTGGCTTTTTCAGCCACCGCCATAATCGCGCTCGGCACCGCGCGCTTGGTACGTTCGGCAAGCTTGGGCATTCGGATTCCGCTCAATTTAGTAAGTTTGGAATGTTTTGCTGAGGCAAAACAGACTTGGTTTCAAAGTTTTGCCAGGGCAAAACAGGTTTGGATTTAATTGTTTTACTATGGCAAAACTAGATGTGGCGTACCCGATCTAGCGGCACGCCGTCGTGTGATCTCTAGTTTAGCGTTTGGTTAATGCCGCATTCCAGGCGGTCAAGCGCGCTTGAACTTTTGCATTTGCGAATAATGCGGTGCTGTCGCCTTCAATACTGACTTTGCCCATTTTATCGCCTTGGCGCACCGCATCAACAACCGATTGACCTTCGATGACTTCACCGAAAACCGAATGTTTGCCATCCAAATGCGGGGTTGGCACATGCGTGATAAAAAATTGGCTGCCGTTGGTGCCTGAGCCATCAAAACTCTTGCCAGCATTGGCCATTGAGAGGATGCCAGGCTTGTTATGTTTGAGCGTTGCGACGATTTCATCGTCAAATTTGTAGCCTGGGCCACCCGTGCCCGAGCCCTGTGGGCAGCCAGCCTGAACCATAAAGTCGGCGATCACGCGATGAAAATTTAAGCCGTCGTAGTAGCCTTTTTGCGCTAGGTTGACAAAGTTGGCGACCGTGATCGGCGCTTGCTCGTCAAAAAGTCGGATTTTAATGTTGCCACGGGCGGTTAAGATGTTGGCGATAAGGCTCATAGGGTTTGCTTTATGAAGTTACAAAAAAGGAGCCGCATCATATGACTTCGACAAACTAATTTCAGCGAAAAATCGCAGAATCCGCACGTCCATGATGCAAGTACGGGTTCGTGTTAATGAATTTTTGGGCAAAAAAAAGGCCCGTTACCGGACCTTTTCTATTTGATCAACAAAGCTTATTGCTTTGGTGGCTCAGTTGTAGCCGGTGCAGCAGCGGCTGCGTCGGTTGCAGCAGCGGCAGCGTCGGTTGCGGCAGCAGCAGCGTCAGTCGCCATTGCGCCAGCGTCGGTTGCAGCAGCAGCAGCGTCGGTCGCCATTGCGCCAGCGTCAGCGGCCATTGCGCCTGCATCGGCAGCAGCATCAGTTGCGGTTGCCGCAGCGTCAGTTGCCATTGCAGCGGCGTCGGTTGCAACGGCAGCAGCATCGGTCGCTACAGCAGCGGCAGCGTCAACTGCGGGTGCAGTGATTTCTGTTGCAGCAGGCGCAGCTGGAGTTTCAGCAGCATCACCACAAGCGGCGAGAGCAGCGGCCATAGCGGCAGCGAGAGCAATTTTAGAAAAGTTCATTGGGATTCTCCAGTTTAAAAAAAAGACACACCAAACGAAGCTTGGCGCATTTAAGGGGCGACGAAGTCTAAACGATTTCTAGCGCAATTGCGGTAGCTTCACCGCCGCCGATGCAAAGGCTAGCTATCCCGCGTTTAAGTCCACGGGCCTTGAGCGCGTGAATCAAGGTCACGATCACGCGTGCACCGCTGGCGCCGATTGGGTGCCCCAGTGCGCAGGCGCCGCCGTTGACGTTTAATTTTTCATGCGGGATTTTTAGATCCTGCATTGCGGCCATCGCAACCACCGCAAAAGCCTCGTTAACTTCAAATAAATCAACGTCTTGTACTGACCAACCGCACTTCTCCATGAGCTTGGAAATTGCTAAGACGGGGGCTGTGGTAAACCACTCTGGTGCTTGGCCGTGGGTGGCGTGTGCCACTATTTTTGCGATTGGAGTGGCGCCCATTGCTTGTGCATCGGCCGCATTTGCAAGCACCAAGGCCGCCGCACCATCGGATATTTTGCTGGAACTGGCCGCTGTTAGTGTGCCGTCTTTCTTAAATGCAGGCTTAAGCGATGAAATTTTCGAGGTGTCGCAGTTGCCTGGTTCCTCATCGACGTTGACGATGACATCGCCTTTACGCCCAGAAACCGTGACCGGCGTGATTTCGCCGACGAACGCGCCTGCCGCAATGGCCGCAAGTGCGCGCTCGACGCTGGTTTTAGAAAACGCATCCTGATCGGCGCGGCTAAAGCTGTACTTATCCGCGCAAACTTCGCCAAATTCGCCCATGGCTTTACGGTCAGCCGCATTTTGTAGGCCATCTAACGCCATATGGTCCAGGATTTCGCCGTGGCCAAAACGATAACCGCTGCGGGCTTTGGTCAACATATAAGGTGCATTCGTCATCGATTCCATGCCGCCTGCAACCACCACTGACGCGCTGCCTGCGCGGATCGCATCAAAGCCCTGCATCACCGCTTTCATGCCTGAGCCACACACCTTACTAATAGTGCTACAGCCAACTGACTCTGGCACGCCGCCGCCCAAAGACGCTTGGCGCGCGGGTGCTTGCCCGAGGGCTGCGGATAAAACGCAGCCCATCAGCACTTCTGAGATCGATTCCGGCTTTATATTGGCAGCAGCAACCGCCGCGCGGATTGCGCTCGCACCGAGCATTGGGGACGCGACACCGGCGAAAACGCCGTTAAATGAGCCTATAGCGGTACGCTTCGCGCTAAGTACAACGACATCGTTCATTGCGGAACTCCTTTTTTATCTGTGGGTGAAACGGAAAACTATGAGTTTGTCTAACAACTTATGAGTTTGTTTAAAAACTTAGGCTTGGTGGCCCCAAACATCAAGTGCTACGGGTTTTGACGCTGCGCAGCATAAACGAAACTTGACGCGCGCATGCAGACTAGTATCGGATGCTGGCACTTTGTCGCAACACCGTTTATAGTCGGCGGCTAAGATTTTAGTCCATGGAAAGGGCAACGCAGCTATGAACATTATTGAAACACTCGAAAAAGAAATGATGACGCGGCAGTTGCCGAATTTTCGTCCAGGTGACACGGTCGTTGTCAACGTCAAGGTTAAAGAAGGTACGCGTGAACGCGTGCAGGCTTTTGAAGGCATCGTTATCGGTCGTAAAGACCGCGGCTTTAATTCCGCATTTACCGTCCTTAAAAACAGTCACGGCGTCAAAGTGGAGCGAGTTTTCCAAAGCTTTAGCCCAGTGATTGATTCGGTTCAAATTAAGCGCCGTGGCAAGGTTCGTGCCGCGAAACTGTACTACTTGCGCGAATTGACTGGCAAGGCTGCACGTATTAAGGAAGATTTGGGCGCTGCGCTCTAAGCGTTATCGTTTAAGCTTTCAAAAAATTCCCCGCCTTGTGTGGGGTTTTTTTTGTCTGCACGCTGTTGATTTAGTTGATGATTTATAGGGATTTATGGTCATGCGAATAAAGTTTTGGACACCACTGTGCTTCTTGATGCTCAGTGTTTCGGCGCTCGCTGATTCTTTAGCAACGCAGGCGGCGATTGCACCAACGTCGAGAACGCCGGCGAAAGTCGAGCGTATCGGGCTCGTGCTCGGCGGCGGCGGCGCGCGCGGTGCTGCGCATGTCGGCGTGCTGAAAGTGCTTGAGCGCGAAAACGTCAAGATTGACTTTATTGCTGGCAATTCCATGGGTGCGATCGTCGGTGGCCTTTACGCGGCGGGCTATAAAGCGAAAGACGTTGAGCGCATTTTGAGCACTACCAATTGGGAGGATATTCTCAATGACTCGCCCAGCCGTGCGATACAGCCGATGGAGCGGAAAATCGACAGTTTTGGGCTGCTTGATGGTATTCAGCTGGGCATTGACGCAAACGGCCTCAAATTGCCACGCGGCTTGATTCAGGGGCAAAAGCTATTGATGACTTTTCGCCGTCATTTAATGCCGGTGGCTGACGTTGATGACTTCGATAAGCTGGCAATTCCGTTTCGATGCGTGGCTAGTGATCTTGCCAACGGCAGCGCGGTAGTGTTTAGAAAAGGTGATTTGCCCTTTGCCATTCGCGCCAGCATGAGCGTACCTGCGGTGTTTCAGCCAGTCAAAGACGATCAAGGGCGTATGCTTGTGGATGGCATGGTCGCCGCGAACGTGCCGATTGAAATTGCGCGCGAGATGGGTGCAACGCGGCTAATTGTCGTCGATGTGGGTGAGTCCTTGCTGGAAACGAAGGACATAAACTCCCCGATCAGCGTCACCAATCAAGTGTTGTCTATTTTGCTTAACCGTAAAACTGAAGCGGATTTGAAAACACTGTCCGAGCGTGATCTTTTAATTCGCCCTGAGCTTGGCGCGACCACGGCAGCAGACTTTCCGTTAACGCCACAAATTATTGCCATGGGCGAACGTGCCGCAGAAGCCGCGCTGGCAAAAATTCGTTTGTTTTCAAGCGATACCGCGACTTACGCAGAGTTCACCGCATCACATAAGCTACCCACCAGCACCGCCGAACGCATTGCGTTTTTGCGCGTGACGACTGGACGCAGCCGCACGGTGGGCAATGTAGAAGCGCAACTTTCCCCCTTACTAGGCCGGAAGTTAAATCCCAAAAAAATCGAGCGTGCGATTCAATCGGTTTATGGCGATGGCCGCTACGAACGCATTAGCTACAAAACCGAGCGTGACTCGAATGGCCGTCTCGGCATTGCAATATTGCCTGTGGACAAGGGCTGGGGGCCAAATTTCCTGCGCTTTGGTTTGGCGCTTGACGATGATTTCCAGGGTAATAACAACTATCGCTTAAGTGCTGAGTTACGGCTAACCGGGCGCAACGTCCATGGCGGCGAATGGCGAAACCGCGTTGATTTGGGTAAAGAAAGTGGCTTGCGCACGGAATTTTGGCAGCCTTACGGCTCGCGCAGCCAGTTTTATGTACGCCCATCTCTTGACGCACGCACCACGTTGCGGCGAATTGGGCTAACGCAAGCCGAGCAGGGCGACACTGAATCGGATGCAACGCTGGGTGAATTTCGGCAGCGTAGCTACGCCGCTGGCCTAGAAACAGGCTTTGACTTTACCGTCAAACAGCGTTTACGTGCGGACATAACGCGCGAACGCGACGACCTTCGGCTGCAAATTGGCACTGCCGCGTCAAATTTGCCGGTATTGAGCGAAAGCTTGAGGTTTGGCCTAGGCTATTTGTATGACTCGCTCGACGACGTTGCTTTTCCAAGCGGCGGCTTGCGCGCAGACGTTGGCTATCGGCGCTACTTTGATGCCTTTGGTGGCACGGCTTCCGCTCAGGGCATACGTACCAGCGTCGACTACGCGCACAGTTTCGGCGCCCATACGCTGTTGGTCGGCGCACGCTTGAGCCGCCCATTGGGTAGGGCGAATGGCGTATTGCAAATTTACGACAGCATCGGCGGCTTCGCGAAATTATCCGGTTTTAGTGAGGACATTCGCTACGGCCAAGCAAATGCGCTGGGCCGCCTTATTTACTACCGACGCTTTGCTCGGGCCGACAAATTGTTTGATTCGCCCGTCTATATCGGTGCCACCCTAGAGCGCGGCAACGCGTGGCTAGACGCGAAAGACGCCTGTGCCTGTGATTTGCTTACCGCTGGCAGCGTGTTTTTTGGCGCCGATACGTTTTTTGGGCCGATGTATTTAGGCTATGGCCGCGCGAGTTCTGGCGATGACGCGGTTTACCTGAGCTTTGGTAGTTTGGCGTTTGGGCGGCAGCGCTAGGACCTCAAAAGCACAGACTGTTGAAAGTTAAAGTGACATCAACGTAAATCCAAATGCCAACACACCCGAACCTCCGGTCAATGCTGCCAGCAAGAGCCTGGATCGGCGCATTTCAGTCCAGAGCAAAACACCAGTAATCGTCAGCATGATTAGTGCCCCGCCGAGCGTGTCAACAAGTAAGACCCAAGCCACGCTCATGCCCACACCTTTGTGCAGGCGATTTATAAAAGCAAAGGCGTTAGCGTCCTGGCGTTTAACTGACACGAACTGATTTCCGACAAAATATTCGGTAGTAACTGAATACTGCGGGCCGTGGAAATCAATTTTCCACAGACTCGGCTGCTGCACTGTTAGACCATTCCAAAGTACGTCCTTGACCGGAAGCACTTCGATTTTAAATGGCGTTCTTTGAAAACCCAGCCGCGCCTGCAGCCAGGTACTCAGGGCTTGCGGCGTGGTGAGTGCATGATCTGCCACGCTAAGCACCATCTCGCGCTCCTCCAGTTGGGCGAGCGGCAACTTCATCACATGGCGATGGTTAAGCAAAATTCCCGAAACGCCAAACAACAAGCCTAATCCAGCGCCCCACAGCCCAAGCCAACCGTGTACGTTGCGCAACCATCGCAGGAATCGCCCGCGCTCGGTGCGCGCTGCGGCACGCTGGAGCATGCCTGATTGCGTAATCGACACTACTTATTGACCAGGGACAAGGTGCTGACGTGACGTACATTTTGGTACGTCACATTTTGAAAAGTGCCTGGTTTAGCCTCCAAATGCACGACTTTGAGCACATAAACGCCTGGCCAAGGCATCTTAAAGCTGACTTCGCCGCCCGCACCGATATCAAGTTCTTGCATCCAGTGGTTCGGCGCAATGACAAAAACTTTGCCTTTGGGCAATGGCGCGCCGTTCAGCAGCACGCGCACTTTAGTCGCGCCTATAGGCTGAATATCGAGCGCTAGATTTGACCCCGCTTCGGGTGTACCTGAGCCGAGTCGGGTGTAATACATGGGCTTAACGATGCCAAAGTAGTTCGCGCTGAGGTCCTGCACTGGCAGGCTGAGTTCCGTTGCGATTACAGGTTGACCAGCAGCGCCGTTGATGACGATGTGATCATCGGCACGTTTGAGCGGTAATACTTCGCCAGGTTTGCCCAGCACTTGCGCCACCGGCGCTGCAATTGTGTCCAGTCGGCCCCCGGCTTTTTCGATTAGGCCACCTTCGTATTCTCCAAAAAAAAGCTTGGTTTGCGCGCCTGCGCGCTCTAGCCATAAAAAATGCGCTTGCGCTAAATTTGGTTGCAGCAGCGCTACCGCAATAATGGCTTGAAGTAGGTGTATTGACTTGAATTTCGTGTTCATTGTTTGCTTCCTAAGTACTGATGAAATTTTATTGGGAATCAAAGACTGGCTAACTTAGAATTCCAAGCCGATTTGCATCAGGATTTGTCTGGGCGCGCCTAAGTAAATGCTACCGCCGCCGGTATCGGTGATCACGCCACCAATGGCACCGGTGTAGTGCTCTTTGTCAAAAGCGTTCTTGACGTTTAGGCGTACGGTGGCCAAACCTGCACCGGTTTGCCAGCGATAAGCCGCGTAAACATCCGCCACGGTGTAAGCATCCAGCAAAAAGGTATTGACGTTATCAACCGGGCGCTCGCCCACGTAGCGCGCGCCGCCGCCAAAACTCCACTGCCCACCAGCATCAGGGCTGCCAGCGCGATATGTTAAAAACACACTGCCAATATTTCGCGCGGAATTTTGCAGGCGCTTGCCCTCAGTGGTGATTTGATCACGCAGCGTTTTGGCATCGGTATTGGCATAGGTGGCGCTTAAATCAAGCGACTGCGACAGCTTACCGCTTAAGTCAATCTCAAACCCTCGTGAGCGCGCTTTCCCGGCGGTTCGACTCACCCCGCCGACATTGACTAGGATGTTTTCCCGATCGATATTAAAAACCGCCATGGTCGCGGCGATGCCGTTATCTAAATCGAGCTTGCTGCCGATCTCATAAATGACGCCCTCTTCAGGGTCAAGCGGCCCGACGATATCGGCATTGAACACATTGGGAACAAACGACTCACTGAAATTGGCATACCAAGCGAGCCAGCTCCGCGGTCGATAAACCACGCCCACGCGCGGCAGCACCACATCGTGCTTTGAGTTATTGGTTACGACGTCCACCGGAACGGACAGACGAAGGTTGCGCGAGGTGGCAAACTGCTCGCTTTCCTGATAGCGCAGCCCGAGCAGCACAATCCACCGCTCGCCGATGCGCATGGAATCTTGCAAAAATAGCGAGGCGTTATCGATTTCGCTTTGCGTGCGCTGCCAAGCAAAGGTATTGGCAGCTGTGACCGTGGTGGGCGGCTGTAGCACTCTATAAATGGGGTTAAAGACATTGAAGCCCACCACCAGAGGTTGCCTGAAAAAGCTAGGATCTACAGAATCCAACAGTTCAGCGTCGATACCAAACAACACATCGTGCTCGATAGAACCAAGTTTAAATGCGCCTTGCAGATCCAGCGTGGCGTAACGATTGTCGCGCTCCCGGTTATCAACGCCCTGCACTGTGCGTCGCACATCACCAGTGGCGCTGATTCCCGGAATACCAACCATTGCGCGCCGATCCGAATTGACCTCATTGCTCCAACCGAGAATCCCGCGCAGCTTCCAACGATCCGAGAGCTGATATTGCGCCTGCGCGTTGGCGTATTTGGAGATACCGTTCATTTTTTCAAACGGCTCGCCAAAGCGCCGCTCGTAGGGCACGTCGACCGGCGCGCCGTTTCGAAAAATAGTGCCGCGATCAAAAGGCACGTCGAAATCCAAATACTCCATATTGACGTTGAGCAGCAAGCGCTCGCCGGTCCAGGCAAAGGATGGGGCAATAAGAGTTCGCTGATACTCGCCAAAATTACGCCAGTAATCTGAGTCTTCCCGCTCCGCTAAAAAACGAAAGCCCGCTTGGTCACTCAGCGGTGTCGAGACATCGAACCAGACCGATCCACCGCCAAAACTGTTGCCGATCAGATTGACCTCCGCACGGCGCTCCGGGAGGGGTTTTTTGCTGATGACGTTTACAACGGCACCTGGGTTTTGAATGCCGTAAAGCAGGGATGAAGGCCCCTTAATCACTTCGACACGTTCGCTTGTGATGCTGAAGTTACGTGAGGTTTGCGATCGCGCGCCATCTCTGAGCAGCCCGGAGCTCTGGCCGAAAAAACCACCGCCAAAACCGCGAATAAAAAGGCTGTCGGCCGTGTGGCCGAAGTTGTTGCCCATAGTAATACCGCTAACGTTTTTCACCGCATCATCCAATGATCGCGCCTGCTGGTCGATCAACAGCTGTGGCAACACCACGAGCACCACCTGCGGAATGTCCATGACCTCTGCATCGGTTCTGGTCGCCGTGGATGCGCGTGACGCTTTGTACCCCGATTCGCGCTCGCCTTTGACCAAAATTTCCGGCAATTTTTTAGCTTGCGCTCGGGATGTGTCTGCCGCTTCAGGCCCAGCGCTGTGTGCAACGGACGCAAGCGCAAACAAGACTGCGACGCTCACAGCGCGCAAGCGAAGTCTTGCAAGGCGATCCATTGGATTTTTGTATCGCGTCAAGACGGCAACTTCAATTTTTGGCATTTAGAGAGCCTTAGGGAGCTAGATCGTAATCTTATTACGAATGATTCGTATCCGCAAACACATGGCTCGCTGCCCCCAAACCGCTTTACCACGCATGCTGCCTCAATCAGGCCGGGCGCGTTTTTGGGTCAGCATTACCACACCCCCAGAGCACCGGGCATCCAGTGCGCCAAGCGTAGCTGTCGCACCTCTACTCGAAGGGCATATCGACGCTAGGGCACGGAAAGAGGTAGGTGAAAAAAACATCCCAATGTCGTCCTAAACCTCTTTCAGAATTCGCGCAAAACCAATGTGAATTCGCGATTTACTATGAATTTGGTGACCTCGAGTCGGCAATCAATCCCGCAAAAGCAAGGCCTGACGCCAGGCCTGCGCAGCACCAAGGTGATCGCCCGTCGCCAACAGTAATTCGCCTTGCTCACGAAATCCTGGGGAGGAAGGCGCAAGCGCCAAACTGCGTGTCAAGTACTGACTGGCTTTGGCCGACAACGCCTGTTTCCGACTCAGTTTTGCGGCGGCTAGCAGCGCCGCAGGTGATTCCGAAGGTGCGGTTTTTTCTAGGGACTTCTCGACAAATTTTAGCGCCGCCAAGGTGTCGCTCTCACTTAGCTTGTCGGCCAACTCAGCGTACTCTTGCCAGAGTACCTCGCTTGGCGTGCGCTTCAGTGCCGCCTGCAAACTTAGCACGGCAACATCGAGCATCCCAAGTCGCACCGCGCTACTGACGTAGGTGGCTAAAACATCTTGTTGTTCGCGTTCGGTCTCACTGAGTAAATCCCAAACCTCAGTAAGTGCCGTTGCAGTACACGCCTGCTTCAATGCCAGGCGCACCATCGCTGCCCAATCGATTGCCGCAGAATTGCTAACGCCAAAGCTGGCATTGGTTTGGTTCGCGCCGCGCCCGTGTTTGCCTAATTTACTCAACACATCTAAGGCTTCACGCGCACGACCGCGCGCACTTAATTGCCGCGCCAATAGCTCCGCTGGCAGCGGGTGTTCGGCGCTTTCGCTCATGTGCGCAAGGATATCGAGCTGCGATAAATCACCTTGCTCTAGCCGCAACTGAATCGCCAATACTTCAGCGGCTGTTTTGACTTCCGGAAAACGCTGGGCACGTTCAGCCAAAGCCAGCGCACCCACTTGATCGCCCAACTGCGCCGCCGCATTCGCCGCGTTAAGCAATGCCAGCGGCGCATTTTCAGCAATCGCACTTGCCGCTACTAGCCGCCGCTTAGCCTTGGCATACCGCCCACCCGCCAAGTCTTCAAGCCCTTGATGAAACTGTAAACGCAAGTTTTGTCGCCGTCGCCCAAGCAGCCGCTTCGGCAAGCGCCAAAGTAACCAATAGCTCAGCGCTGAAAGCAAAACCAAGAGTACCGCCAGTACCAAAGCCAGTACCAAAGTAGTATCAATTTGCCAGCCCCAGGCACGCACGCTCAAGCGCCCGGGGTCGCGCGCGAGTAACCAGCCGGCAAACGCTAGTGGCACCGTCAGCGCTAGCGTCAACAACCATTTCAGCAACACCATCATTGCGGTGGGATCGCAGATTCGCTTGGCGCGGGCTCGACTGGCGCGGATTCGACCGGTGCTGACGCAGTCGGCGCACTCGGAATATCCCCGCCGGGGACTTCAGTTGCATCGAATGCTGCACTCGCTTCAGTTTCTGGCGCAAGCACTGCCCCCTCGCGCAAGCGGCGCAATGCCCGCAAAGTTGCACCTAGCTTTGGTGGCTCAGGCGCCAGTGCGGTCTTTGCCAGCGCGCGCAAGCGGCTTAAAAAACTCTCGACTGAGGGTTCGTCAGACTTCAAACCGCGCTCCGCCATGGCAACGGCTGTTTCCAGGGCGTTTTGCCACGATTGCGCTTGCTGACGTTCCAACGCCAATTGCGCGCGCTCAAATTCGAGACTTAAACCCTCACGTACCGCCCAAGGCGAGCGTCCAAGCACCGGCATGGCTTCACCTTCACGCCGCACCACTAAATATCGATCCAATGCCAGCCAAAGCCGGCTGCGCGTGGCGTTGGGCGCCTCGGTCAAAATTGCCAGGCTCGGCAGCTCTTGGATGAGTGCACGCAGTCGGCCACTCAACGCGGGTACGTCATTCATTGGCGCTGCACGCACGACGTCGAGTTCAATGGAAAGTGTTTGACGCACGTTAGCCAGTGCGGGGTCGCTAATGCCGGCCAATAAATTGTCGGTCAGTTCCAGCGCCCTAATCGCACTCACCGGGTCGCTAAACAAATCCAACCGCGTTTCGGCTAGGCTCAGCAAATATTGTGCCTCGTCTAACTTAAAACTTTCTGCGTTCGGGGTCGCGTCGCGCCGCAAACCGGCAACGGTGTCTTCAAGCAAATCCATGCGTTGACTGAGCGCCAAGGCCTGCTCGCGCAGCACCCGGTTAATCTGCTGTGCATCGTCCAAGCGTGCCTCCAAGGCTGAAGCATCAAAGGCCGACGTGCTGGCCCCAGGCAGAGGCGAGCTTGCGCGCGCGTCGGTTTCAGGGTTCGCTAGCCCTTCTTGACGCGTGAATAGCCACGCCAAAGTTATGCCCAGCAGGAACAATGCACCAAATGCGTACAGTACGGTTTTAACTCGGCTTGTTTTTGGCGCGTTCGTGATTGCGCGCGCGTCCAGCTCAGGATTTTTATCGCTCATTTGCATAAGGCTAACACCGGACTGATGAAAAACTTGCTTAAAAAATCAACACCGCAAAAATTGCTAAGCCAAAATTTGCGCGGCAATCGCTTGGTCACTGGTGCTCTCACACACCTGTGCCGTGCAGCCCAGCGCACGCGCGGCCGCTGCAACGCGCTCACTTGGGGTCAGTACCTGCACTATTTGATGGCCACGTGCTGCCAGCAAGGCTTCTAAAAATGCCACGCTGCCCACGTAGGCGTGCTGGGCCGCACAGCATTGCGCTATTTGTTCGGCGTTGAGCTTACTGGCGACGCGGCGATAAATTGGAATGCGCACAACTTGGGCACCGCGCGCGGCAAATGTCGTGGCAAGCAGCGGCAAGCCATCGGGCGCGGCATAGATCGCGATGCGGCAACCGGCTAATTGCTGTAAATCTGGCGTGTCCAGCAGTGCCTGCGCGCCTTCGCCGTGCGCTGGCATCAACACCGTTTTTTTGCCTTGGCAAATCAGTACATCCGAGCTGCCTAAGTTCAAAGCCTCTGCGGTGGCCATGCCAACCGCCGCAAAACGTCCGCTCCACTTGCCGATATCCGGCACCAGCAACCATGCCGCCCGGGCCGCTTGAGGACTAACAAATACGTGCCAATCCGCCGAGCGTGCGCCATCAAGCAGCGCCAAAAGTGCCACATTAATCGGTTCTGGCTGGCTTTGCACAAGGGCGCAATGCACCAATTGCATTCCTTGCAGTGTTGCGGCGGTTTGCAACGCCACGCTGGGTGGTGCAGTTCGCGCCAACAGGAATAGTGGCTTTGACATTGCAAAAAACGGCTCGGGAATGCTCATGGGCGATTGTGCCCAAGTTCCCGCGTCAAATTCGCATTCGCGCGTGACAAATCACTGCGCCACGGATCCAATGCCACCGCTTGCTGAAGTTCTACGCGGGCAAGTTCGCCTGCATTGCCCACAATGGCAGCGCGCGCACGCTCAAAATACTCAATTGCACGCTCTGGCCGGCGCCAGGGCGCAAAGTCATCAAGCACAACAAACTCTTTTGGCGCATAGCTAAGTATTGTAAAAGCCGCAAGTAGCCCGGCGACAATCCAGACCCAAGCACCATTTTTTCGCGCTGGCGCAGCTAATAACGGAATTTCTGGCACAACCATTGCGCCCAATAACAGCGCGCAAAGCGCCTTTTCTGCACTCAGCGCAAAACCAAACTGCCATGTAATCAGCGCCGCAATCAAGGCATAAACGATGCCTTTGCCAGCCGGGTCGCGGTCAAGCCAAACCGCCGTGATCAGCCAAAGCCAACTCATCACACCCACCAAACCAATACTTAAATAACCATCCAACAACATTTGATGCACGCGATCTGGCATTTCACCTGGAACTCTGTGTGCAAGATTTTGCTCAAGTATCACAACTTGCAAATCCGGCCCGGTGCCGAACCAAAAGCGCGCAGCAGGATAAGGATCAGCGCGCCCCAAACCATCCACGTGCGTGATTTTTGCGGAGCGCAATGCCGCGCCAGCAAGTTCAATGCGCGCCTGCACGGATTCAGCGCGCACGCTCAAAAGCGCCAGTGCAACGGGCACAAACGCGGTCAATCCAATGAATAGAACTCGTTTTTTTAGCCGCAGCTGCAACAAGGCCACGATTACCAGCGCCATCCAAGCCGCTCGCGTGCCCGAGGCCAGCACGCCACACGCACCGAAAAATAAGGCGCATTCGATTAGGCGCAAAGATCGTGCGCTGCGCCCGGCTTGCACCGATTGAAAGCGCGAAAAAAATAGGAAAACGAGTGCAATCGCCAACCACCCGCCCAGCGCCATTGGGTTGCCAAAACTCGCAAACGCGCGCCAGCCAAATGCGTCCTGCCAACCCGAATCGGTCATGCCCAGCAGGGCAAAGAGCTGTGCCTCAAAGCTGAAAAATTGCGCAAGCGCCCAAACACCACTGACGATAGTCGCGACACTGACGGGTGTAACAAGTAGCGCGGCCGGCACCCGCGCCAAAGCAAAAATTGTGCAGCACAACAGTACAAACGCCCCCTGCGAGCGCTCGAAACTACCGATCAAGGCGCGCGTCGGGTCAAGCGCAAAAAACACGCTTGCCGCGAGTGTAAGCAGCCAAATCAGCGTCGCTATCCGTAGTTTTCTGGGTAGCGTGGGCCAAATCGACAGCGCGCGCGGCAGCAACATTGCGGCAGCAAGGCTCAAACAAAGCACCTTAGGCCGCTCAAAATCACGACCGAAACCAAAGGCCAATACCGAACCAACGATCGCAAGCCAAACCGCCGCCGTTAGAAACACTAAGCTGAATCGTCTTGCCACGGTAAGACTCTCCATGATTTTCCATGCCATAATCACCGGCTTAATGAACTGACGCGTTTTTGCAAAAACTGACATTTATGGCGCAATTTAAACCTTCTTGGTTACTTTATGGGGCAACAGGCTATACCGGCGCACTGATTGCAGAAATGGCTAAGGCGCGCGGTGCAGAACCCATTTTGGCAGGCCGCAACGCGGATAAGCTAAAAACATTGGCTGAAAAGTTGGGCTTAAAATTCCGCGCTTTCAATATCGAAGACCGCAATGCACTAGATAAGGGCATGCAGGGCATCAAGTTAATGCTGAACTGCGCCGGGCCGTTCACGCAAACCGCAGTACCACTCGCGCAAGCCGCGATCAGAAACGGCGTGCAATATTTGGACATCGCTGGCGAAGTTCACCCAATTCGCGCGCTACAGCGGCTCGACGAACGCGCCAAAGAAGATGACGTGATGCTGCTTCCAGGCGTGGCTTTCGGCTGCATGCCAAGCGAAGCCTTGCTAGCTTTCATCAAGACGCAACGTCCAGGTTTGGTGCGTGCCCAAGTCGCGTTCGCTGTCGATGGCGCTGTCTCAAAAGGCACCATTCAAGCGATGTTCGAATGCGTACACATGCCCGGCTACACGCGCGACCGCGGCCAATTAGTCGCAGCCAAGCCCGGTGAAACTAAACTTAGTGTCGATTTTGGCCCCGGCGGCAAGCGCACCTGCGTCACCAACCCATGGCGCGGCGACCTATTGACCGCTGGGCACGGCTTAGGCATTGCGCATTTGGAAACCTACACGCACTTTCCTTGGTATGTTGGCGATCTATTCCGTAAGCCAGAAATTGCGCAAGGCAAAGGCCTGCTGGGCAAATTGGCCACCTTTGCCTTAAGCAAAATGGCCGAGGGCCCCAGCCCAGCAAAGCGCGCGAAAAGCAAAAGCTACATTTGGGCAGAAGGTATTGATGAAGATGGCCGCAAAGCCGGTGGCGTCATCACCGGCCCAGACGCCTATGAAATCACGGCGCAGTGCGCACTTTATGCGGTCGAGCAAGTTTTAAAAGGCAAATACAGGGGCGGCTTTGTAACCTGTGGCGAATTATTCGGCGCCGATCCACTCAAAGCGATACCGGGGATAAACTTCACCCCGACGGTTGAAGTTTGAACATTTAATCGCAGCGCTAAGCTGTGCCACAATCACCCCGCTTCTTATGCAGGGCCTATAGCTCAATTGGTTAGAGCGCCGGACTCATAATCCGTCGGTTCTCGGTTCAAGTCCGAGTGGGCCCACCATTTTTACTGCAAAAGTTTCCCTGACTCCCGTAGGCTGTGCAAGGCCGTGCACATTGTCAAGTTTTATTTCAAAATTAATTTGTAACGATAGTTCGGCCCATTTGGTAAACGTCATCTGTTGGAATTTCGTATCACGAAGCTCAAAAACGTTTAATTAGGCGTAACAACTGCGCTTTTGATGCGCAATTAGTGGTCACACACGCAATTCACTGCGACGAGGCGGTCACGGCATCTGGCGTATTGGGTGGATGAAATAGCTGCTCGCCAATGAATTGAGCAGAAGTAGCTAAAGCCGCGCGTGCCGAAAAATGTCGCCGTCCCGTTCCACTTGTTTGTTCAATGCGGCAGTTGTCACGCCCAAATCCGGCCAAACGTAGCGCATGGTCGTGAGGATCGAGGTATGACCAAGGAGTTCTTGCACGTGGCGCAGGTCTAAACCGTTACGCAGTAGCATGGTGGCCGCGCGATGGCGTAATCGGTGCGCTGAGATCCGCGTGCCGCTGTCGCGTGCGAGTCGAGTGAAAAAGTCCGTTACGCAGTCGTGCGTCAGCGAACGCGGCTGCTGAACGCCGGAAAGGTGCAGGTGCAGATTGAATACTTGCGATTTCTCAAACTCAATATCTGTGCCGGCCCAAGCGCCGCGCGATACTCGGCGGAACTCAATAAGCATTGGACAAAGGAGGCTGCAAACAGGGGCCTCGTATTCGCGCGCTGACTTACTGGTTTCACCGCGCAAGAGTATTACCGGTACCTCAGAGAGATTGACGTCGGCCCAGTTGAGTCCGACCAGCTGTGAGCGGCGCATCGCGGTGAGTGCCAGGGTCACCAGCAAGAGTCGCCAAAAGCCATGCGGCTCGAAACGTCCGTCGCGCATACCGATGGTTTGCAGGGCAAGTTTCATGTCGTAGGAACTGACTAACTTTGGCCGGACGTTTTCGCGCCCGGCGGCCACCGCTTTGAACGGGCACGCCTTGATCCAACCGCGCTTTACCGCGTCACCAAACATGGCGCGTAGATGTCGACGGTTGGTATTCCAGGTCACGATCGAGCAGCCGTCCTTCAATGAGCTATCACGGTATCGGATGACGTGTTCAACGGTCACCTCACTGATTTCGAGCGACCCAATGCGTGTGGTAAAGCTTCGAGCGCGTTGTCGATAGGCTTTTTGTGTATCCGGTCGCAGCGAGCGCGGACGTAGATACTCTTCGGCGAGGTCAAGCACGTTCAAAAGCGGCTCCCAGAAAACGATTGGACGTTCAGTGTGCCACTGTGCGACGGAGAGGAATGTTATTTACGCGCCATAGCCGCAATTTTTAACGCGAAAAATGCTCTGCAGAACAGTAATTGCGCGCTATATTGCGCCAATGGTCGTAATTTCTGGGTGATGCATGGCTATCGATCGGGAGCCCGACAAAATTGACACGATCAGGGACGCACTAGTTGAGGGTGAACATAGTGGTGACCCAAGGAGTTTCGATCTCGCAGTGTTTAAACAACGTATGCACGTCGCGCATGGCTTGACGTCGGGTGCTATAGACCAGTAAACGCGTTGGCAAAATAGCCTACTTACGCCCAAGAATCGCCTTGTTCTGCTCAGGCAGCGCGTTAAACAGCACTTTGCAGGCGCTTGGAACGACTACGGCGCAGCGTAATGTGGACTTACTGACCTTGCCCTGCGGATCACGAATCATGTATTCCAAGACGTGCCGGCGTTGTACGCAAAGCATGTACCCGGAGGCGGTAACAGCGGTTTGTAAGGCAATCCAGTCGTCGCCCGCAAACGCCTTAAAAATCTTTGGCGTGACCAGCAATAGGCCATCCTCGTGAACGTGCAGCATCGCCGTTGGGCAGTTCAATTCGCTGCCATCTTGGTCAAGCAGTGATTTCACATACGCAAAAAAAGCTTCTGAAAGCGCGATACCGCTGGCACCGGTGGGTGCGGTCATCACCGCTGATGCAGCTGCTGGCTTGCTTTTCGGGCGTTCGGGTGTTTCCGGCTTTGCCTCTGGTGCAGCGTTAAGCGAACTGGTTTTTACTGCTGGTGCAGACTTAACCTTTGCTGCGGGTGCAGTTGCACTCACTTTGGCTGAGCCAGCTTTAGGCTTTTTCATCGGCCCACACAGCTGTTGCATCAGTAACGCTTCCTGCGCAGCGGCTTGCGCGCTCAATTCTGGTGCAGCGGTAAACGTTGAGTTTTCTTCTGGCCCAGCCGATTCCTCCATTCCTTCTGGTGCAGTGCCATGCCAGCGCCCAGCTTCGTCCTGGTAATCCCCTGGATCAGCATCAAACGTGCTGAATTCTTCTGGCCCAGTGGTGCCCGCAAAGTTAGCAGCTGGCCCAGCGGCGCGCTGGCTTACGCCTGCACCAGAATTTACGCCTGCACCAGAACTAGGCTTCTGTTTTACCGCTGCCCCAGCTTTAATCACTTTGACTGAGCCAGCAAATGCCGGTGGCACCTTGCCCGGCCCCCAGATCCGAAATGCCTCAAAACGCAGCACGCTGAACTCACTCGACCAGCTGCCCGCATGCACCATCGTGTTCCAGATGGCTTTGCCGGAGGGCGTAGTCACGCACATGCCGTGTTCCTGCAGCACGTCATACACGCGCGCCGGCTCGCTGGGCACAGTGGCGTCACCGGCGCGTAGGTCTTTCACGATCGCCTCGGCTGCCGCGCGGCACAGCACCCAGACATCGCTCGCCGCGTCCGGAGCGTGCTTTTTGCGGGTCACGAACACCTGTGCGCCGGGCTTGTTGAGCGTGAGTTTGCCACTGGACACCAAGCCACGCAGGCTGCGCATGTACTTGTCGACCAGCGCAATACTGGCGGCACCGGTGGTTTGTTTTACCGTCGATTTAGGCTGACCCAGAAATTTCGCGACCGATTTACCAACCCCCTGCACCAGGATTTCACCGAGTACGCCTGAGCCAGGGCCATGCACGTCACCGACAGCACAGAGCAATTGCTGGAGCAGTTCTTGATCGGCGGAGATCCAGCGCCGGCCCGGCTCGGGAATAATTTCAGTAAACAACGCTTGGCCAACCTGCGTGTGCAGCTTGTACGGCGCTTTCTCGAATGACAACTGATATTCGCGAATGCCATGCCGACGCATCGAGCCGTTCAACGGGCTCCACCGCACCACGGCATCGGGTGTTTTCGCCAGCAAACTGACACCCGCGCCGACTTTGCCGGGATCGTGCAGCAAGATCGAGCAAAACACACCATACGTCCAGCGCGTCGCGGCTTCGTTGACGCGCTCGGCACCGGCACCGGCGGGCAGCGAGAACTTGCGCCGAATTTTCAGCGCAATCACCGCCGCATCGAGCGTATGCACCAGCAGGCCGCCGCAAAAGGCGTGATGATGCACTTCCGAAGCCGGCGCTAATTGCACCGCTTCGGCAAAATGGCGGATCGCATCAAGGCAGCAGACTTGCCAGTCACCCTCCGGCAAACCCATCAACTCGCGCAGTTCTGCGATTCGAGAGTCCAACTGCAGCAGCGCAAGCAATTCATCGCCAGAGAGCACAGGTTTGGTTTGCCGCTGAGCCAGATCACGATACGCGTACACCTGAGCCAGAGGGGGCACAACCGGCGGGCTTACGGCTGGAACAGGGGTTTGCCCTTTGAACAGGCCAACCAGGCGCTTCAACATGACCGGCTCCGGGCGTGGGGCGAAGCGCCTTTTGCCGTTGACCTTGCCGTTTTAACCATTGGGTTAAAAGATTTAACCCTAAGCCTTTTCCCTTCGCCTCCTGACAATTTGTCAGGGCAGGAGGCGGCCCTTTCAGGTAAGCCCAAGCCAAAGAACCGTTTTTTTAGTGTTGTCGTCGTCGCCATTTTTGCGTGCTACCTAAAGCTATAGCGCGTGCGTACCATGCCCCGGCGAAAATAACCTCGACAGCCATGTGCTGGTTGTTTTGATTTAGCTGGGCTATGCGAGTGAGCGTGCGCCCGAGCGTGGCCGTGCGCGCCTGCACGCGTGACACACTTTCAAAAAATCAACCAGCACAGGCGTGTGCAGGTTTATTACAATTGGTTCGGCTATCTTAATTTGCGACCGGGTTCCCGGAATCGAATTGGAGTGCTATGCGCCGTACCTGGATTGTAATACCGCTAGTCTTCGCGACTTTGTCCGCGCAAGCGGGTGAATTAGTGGTGGGGCGCTACAGCCGCATCGTCAGCGACGCGCCCGAAGCGCCGTTAAGCGCGCCGGTGTTGAATGCCTTTGTTTCGGCGCGCACGGTCGGTGATGCGGTTCGGATCGTGTTGAGCCCAACCGGTTATGCGCTTGCCAATGGCCGCTACACTGACCCCACGCAGCCCACGCTGTTGGCTTTGCAACTGCCCTATGTGCAACGCGACCTACGCGCCGCCACCGCGATTGAGGCTTTGGTGCGCTTGGCTGGCCCTGGCTATCGGCTCATGGTCGATCACGTGCATCGCCAAGTCGGTTTTGAGGTGCGTCCGCGCTTTGCCAACTATGTGCACACGCAGACCGTGCCTAGTAAACCTCAGCACACCGCGAAAGCAAATGTCTGGAATTGCCGCACCTTAGCGGGCAAATTTCAATGCGTGGCGGCGTCATGAAGCGCTTTCTTTTGCTGATGGTGCTGTTGAGCGCATTCTCTGGCTGCGCCTGGATGCAAGGACGCGCCAACCCAAAACCCGCGCCTATCCCGGCGCCCGATCCTTCCGTGGTCGAACGGGATCTTTCCAAGCCGTATGTGCCAGAACCCGTTGAAATCACCCGTGACGGCGGTGCGCCATGATCGCGACACTGGTGTTTTCCGCCTTGCTCGCACAAGCGCCGGTACAAACGGTGCAAACGGCGACTACCCAAATCACTAGCAGCGAACGCAGTACGATTACCGAATTGGGATTGAGCGAAGTCGAATGGCAACGCTACAAAACTGAAATGCAGGGGCCACGTGCAAAATGGAGTGTCGATAACGATCCGCTCTTAGTGCTCGGCATCACCGCCCAAACTGCACAAGAGCAAGCGCACTTCGCCGAGCTGTATGTCGAAGCCGATCGCAAGCGCAATGCCGCGATCATGAACTTTGGCCGTGCCGTCCAAAAAGTGTGGCTCACCAAATACCCGCACGAAGCGCTGTTTGCGAGCAATACCCCGACCAGTCAAGTGCAAGTCGCCGCCGGTGCCACCTTGGTTGGCCCGAACGATCGCGTGATGATGATCGTCGATCCAAAAGTGACGTGCGTGGCGTGTGCGCAGGCCATTGGCAAACTATTGCAACTCAGCCGGCGCAACCGCACCACCGGCCTCGACCTGTATTTTGTCGGCGCTGAGTATCCAGAAATCAGCCGCTTTGCGAGTGAGCGCTTCATTTTGCAAGATGACGTGAGTTCCAAGCGCGTCACCCTCAACAAAGCCTCAGCAGAGCTTCTACAACAGCTGGGCCTCAAGCCTGGTCAAGTGCCGGCGGTGTTTAAGCGCACCGCTTCGGGCATTAGCCAGATGAGTTTGGCGGACTTGGCGGCGATGCAGGTCGGGCTATGAGTTTTTTGCTGGCGACCGCGCTGGTGACCACGTTTGCCGCAGCCACACCGGTACCGCGTGCATACCGCGTGGTCGCAACCGAATACGCGGTACCCGCCAACCTGCTGTACGCCATCGCGCTACAAGAATCGCGTGCGGCGCTCGGCAAAAATGTCCGTCAGCCGTGGCCGTGGACGTTGAATGTTGCGGGCGTTGGCTATCGCTATGGTTCGCGCAAAGCCGCGTATTTGGCCTTGAATACCCTGGTCAAAAGTGGCGAACACCGTATCGACGTGGGTTTGATGCAGGTGCATTGGCGCTTTCACAGTGCCGCGCTGGGTTCAACCTGGTCGGGTTTGCAGCCTTGGCACAATCTGCGAGTCGGTGCTTCAATTTTGAAAGACTGTTTTCGACGTACCGGCAATTGGACCACTGCCTCGGGCTGTTATCACTCGATGACACCGACGCGTTCGGCGAACTACGCCGCCAGCGTGTCGCAACTACTGACCGGCGTGGCGCTATGAGTGCTGTGCTGCTCTCGATGCTGGCGCTGTTGGCCAGTGCAACCAGCGCACCCGTGCATCTAGGCCCTAGCCAAGCGCGTGTAGGCCGCGCGCTCCAACGCACAGTACCGGTGCCCGTACCGTCGATGTATCCGATTCGCACGGTGGGTTTGACGCCGGGTGCCAAAAACCCGCCGCAACTCGACCTGCAAATGCCCATTGGCCGCCCGGTGTGTTTGCTCGGCAGTGACGCCTATTCTTTCGCCTGGTTGCGCACCAATGCAGCGATCTTGGCTGCGGGTGGCGCGCTTTGCTATGTCGTGAACGTGGATAGCGCCGCGACGTTGGCACGATTACGCGCGATGGCGCCGGGCGTGTTGCTAGCGCCGATTTTTGGCGACGTGTTTGTGCAAGCCGGGCTGAAGGGCTATCCCGCCATCATCACGCAATCTGGTGCCGTCAAGTGAGCGTCTCGCGCTATCCGGTGGAGTGCTTGATCCGGCCCCTGGTCGAGATGCCGACGGCGTTGGTATCCCTGGCGGCCAGCATCGCAATTGGCCTGATGCCCGAAGTATTTTGGCTGCCCACCAGTTTGACGCAAGCGAATGATTACTGGCGCGTGTTCCCGCCTGGCCATTGGCTGATCACCGGCGCGCTGTTTGCGAACGGCATCAAGCGATTACATCAAGGTTATCGCGTCGCGCAATATCAGTCGCGCTTGCGTCGCCTGCCGCGCTATGAAGTCGTTGGCGATGACATCCCGGCACGCGATAACGCGTTATTTTTGGGACGCGCCTTTGCGTGGGACGAGCGCCACACGCGCCGCGTCGTCGAAGCGAGCCGAGACGCCGCGAAAGACTTTCTAGCACCGCATTGGAGCGATCGCTTCTTTGCCCGTGGCCAAGTCGCCAGTTCGGGCGATGAAGGCGGTAAATCCTATTTGCACGGCGTGGGACTATGGGAAAAAGACGCCGAACAAGAGCTGTGGATCTCGGAAGCGGATCGCATGGGCCATATCTTGGTCGAAGGCACCACCGGCGTCGGTAAATCACGTTTGCTCGAACTGCTGATGGTGCAAGACATCAAAAGTGGCGGCCCAGTCATCGTGTTTGATCCCAAAGGCGATCTTGCGGTGTTGCTGCAGGCCTATGCCGCCGCGTGTGCGGCTAAGCGCAAGGATGATTTTATTTGCTTTCACCTGGCGTTTCCGGAAATGTCGGCGCGCTACAACCTGTTTGGCAGCTTTGCCCGCATCACCGAAATTGCGAACCGCGTGCGTTCGGCCTTGCCGGACACGGGCAACTCGGCCGCGTTCGCTGAGTTTGCTTGGAGTTACGTCAACACCATTGCGGTTGGCCTGCACGCGCTGGGCCGACGCACGACCGTCGATAGTTTGTTATCGAACGCGAATAATCTGGAAGGATTGGTCGCCGATTACATTGAACAGCTGCTGGACAAAAAGGCCGAGGGTTGGAAGCTGGGCTTTGATGAACTGTGCGCGGAGATTGCCAAACAACAAAGCAAGGGTTCCCTGCCACGCAGCGAGTTGGACAAGGCACCCCGTGCTTTGGCCATGGTGCGCCTGGTACAAAAATACAAAATCGTCGACAGCATAGCCGAGCGCCTACTCAAGACGTTTAGTTATGACCGCAGCTATCACGACAAGCTGGTGTCGAGCCTGTATCCCTTGTTGCAAAAAATGAATACCGGCGCGGTGGCGGAGATTCTGTCGCCGAACTACGACGACGTGAACGACACGCGCCCGATTCTGGATTTCGAGCAAGCCTTACGCGCCAACAAAATTATCTACATTGGCTTAGATGCGCTGACCGATGGCACCGTGGCCAAAGCCGTTGCTGGCTCGATGCTGTCGGATTTAACCAGCTTGGCCGGGCGGATCTATAACTACACCCGTGCGCAAGGGTTGTCAGATGGCATCGCGCGCAACCACAAACGCGTCAAGCTGCACGTCGACGAATTGGGTGAAATGGCCACCGATGCACTGGTACCGCTCGCGAACAAGTCACGCGGTGCCGGTTTTGATTTTACCGGCTACACGCAAAGTGCCGCCGATTTAGTGGTGGGCATGGGCAGCGAGGCGAAAGGCCAGCAGCTGATTGATAACTTCAACACGCTAATTATGATGCGGGTGAAATCCGAAGCCACCTGCAAGCTACTGACCGACGGCCTCTCTGAGGTTGTGGTGCCGACGATTACTTGGGGTTCCGGTTCCACCGATAGCGGTACCGGCAGCCTGGACTTCACCAGCAATCAAACGCAAAAAATCACCGAAACCCGCGTCAAGCTGGTCACCCCAGCGCAAATTATTTCGCTACCGCGCGGTCAAGCCTTTATCTCGACCCAGGGCGGGCGGCTTTACAAAGCGGCATTCCCCATGCCCTTGGAATCCCGGCAAAGCGGCATCCCGCGCACCGTGCAAGAGCTAGGCAAAGCCCTGCTGTCGCGCTACGCCGCACCGCAAGCGCCCTGGCAAGACGAACTCGCGCCGTGGCGCGATGCGCCGGCGCATGACACCAATGAAGTACCTCTATTGAAGGAAGCTGCATGATCGGTCGCTTACTCACCGCCCTTGAGCTTGAAATTGTGTTCCTGCATGCCGACCGTCTGCGCAGCCTTGGCTTTGCGGCGAACAACGACGCGTGCTTGATGGATGAGGTCTACAGCGTGTTTGGCCCCGACTGGCAGGCGCTGGTGCTGGCGGATATGCAGTTTATGCTTGATGCCGAGTGCGACGCCCTGGCGCTGCAGGCGAAGGACGTGACGCCGTGAGTCAATCCGCGCAAAACGCCCGCCCGGCGAGTGCGCCGCCTGCAGGTTGGCTGCACGCGCTGATCGGCGTGCCGGCGATCTTTGGCCTGATGGCGATCTTTGCCTTCGCCGTAGGCGTCATTGCCGTGGTGCTCGCACGCGGCAGCGGCCATCCTTGGCAAGCCGCACTGATCGAGGTCAATGTACACGAAGCGGCGTTTATGGCGACCTTGCAGCCCGCCCATCCGGTGCGGTTCTTGGCGGCATTGCCCGCGCAAGCGGCTGCATGGGTGGCACCTTACTTCCCTAATTTAGCCTTGCCAGCGATGGTGCAGCCGTATGTTGGCGATGGTGTAGTGATGACCGCGATTGTGGCGCGCCGCACGATGGCCTCGCTTGGCCTGCTGGCCCCGCTGCTTGTGGTGTTGATGGCCGCCGCCCAAGACGGATTAGCGCAACGCGAGCTACGCAAATACGGCGCCGATCCCGAGAGCGCCTTTTTGTTTCACCAGGCTAAAGGTGCTGTCAGCACCACGGTGGGCTTGTGCGTGCTGGTGTATTTGCTGATCCCGACCGCGATTCATCCGCACCTGGTGTTGTCGGTGATTGCACCGATTACCGGCTTTTCGGTCGCGCTCGCCGTCACTCGCTTTAAGAAATATCTCTGAGGAATCAAAAAATGAAACTACTTGTTGGCGTGTGTTTGCTTGGTTTTTGTTTCACCGCGTGCGCTACGAAGCGCATGGACATCATCACGCAAGGCATGGAGCCGAGCGTTGCCGCACCCACGCCGGTACGTATGAGCGAATCCGAACTGGCGATCTTGGCGCGTCTTGAGCATGAAATGGAGTTGCTGAAAGCAACCGTGCGCGAAGCTCAAGCCTCCGCGCGCCCCGGAAAATTGCAATTTGACTATGAGCAGCTGCGTTTGGACATTGACCGCATTCGCCTTGGTATTCGCAGCCACCGCATCGGTGAGCTGACCGAGCCACGCGCGATTGAAGCGCTGAGCGGCGACTACCGATGAGCGCGCCAATCATTGCCGCTGGCCTGACGGAAGTCGTGGCTGCCTTTGAGCAAGGTTCCGGCCTCTCGGTGAGCGCCATCGGCATCGCCATGTCGGCGATTGGCGGGCTCACCGTCATGGCGCTTTGCGCGTGGGCGATTGGCCAGCAACTGCCGGCCTTTGGCACCGGAAAAATAACGCCGGGCGTGTTTTGGCTCCGCGCCTTGGTCAGCACGATCATTTTGGTCGTGTGCGGCAGCATTTTTGCCGTGAGTAGTCCTGTTTCACCCTGAACACCCCAAGCCTAACCCGATCCACCGCACCGGATTTATCGCCGTTTTGCCCTCGTTTTCCACCCCAAAAATAAAGAGTCTTTTATGAAGCTAGCCAATTATTTCCCCTATCTCTGCCTCGCCCTCGTTGCCCTCGGCCTCACCGATCTTGCTTACGCAGTACCGGCGATTCCTTCGATTCCGACGCCGTCCGGCGTCACGCTGTCGAGCAATCCGCTTGATGACGGGGTGACCATGTTTCAGTGGGGCATCAAGGTCATGTGCGCCCTGGTCGCGGTCGCCGCGCTGGGCACCGCCGCTGCACTCGGCATGCCGAAGTTCGCTGAAGCCTCACGCGGCAAAGTGACCTATGGCGATGCCAGCTTTAACTTGTTCATGCTGATTTTGGGTGCCGTTGTCGTCGTGATTTTGTGCGCGTACGTGTATGGCCAGGTCACGCCGTAGTCGTTTCGTTGACGCTGAGAACGCTGATGACACGCACACATTGCCTACTCTTGGGTGGCTTGGCGCTCTTGGCGCTGGGCTGCACAGAATTTGCCTATGCGGTACCGGCGATTCCGTCGGTGCCCACGCCCTCCGGCGTCACTTTGTCGAGCAATCCGCTCGACGATGGCGTCACCATGTTTCAGTGGGGCGTCAAAGTCCTCTGTGCATTGATTGCGGTAGCCGCCTTAGGCACCGCCGCTGCACTGGGCATGCCAAAATTTGCTGAAGCCTCGCGCGGCAAAGTCACTTACGGCGATGCCAGCTTTAATTTGTTCATGCTGATTTTGGGTGCAGTAGTGGTCGTGATTTTATGCGCTTACGTCTATGGTCAAACCGGTGGCGGCGCACTGATCGGGAGCGGGCCATGAGTATGCGTACCCGCTCGCTGAATCATGAACCCATTGCCATGATTGGGCTGACGCAATCCGAACTCACCGTTGTTACCCTGGTGAGTTTGGGCGTTGCCGTGCCCACCGGTGTCCTGATGGCGACGTTGATCACGGTCAAGTTTGGCTTTATGTGGGGCATGCTGGCGCTGCTGGCCGTGACCGGTTTGCTTGGCCTTGGCACCGGCTGGGCGCTGTCCCGCTGGGTGCAAATGACCAAGGCGGACACCCCCAGCGGTTTTTTAATGCAGCAACTACAGGTGCGCTTTCAGCGCAAAAAATGGATTCCGCCGGTCGGGATTTACCACTACCGTCGATCCGGAGAAAAATGATGGCGTATGTTGATGCCCTCGAAGAATCACGACGCCAAAACAGCCTGCGCAACGGGCTGATTGGCATCTTATTAGTCATGTTGTGCGGTGCGATGTTCGCGTGGAAGTCCACGCAAAACGACATCACTGTGCACGTCAAACCTGGCATTGTCACGGCAATGTCGGTCAAGCCGAAAGAAATGCCGGCGGAAAATGTCTTTAATTTTGCCCTGACTTTGATGATGCAAATCAATCGCTGGCGCACCGATGGCAAGGAAGAATACGCCGCCAATATCAATGGCTTGTTTCCGTATATGACGGAAAAGTGCCGCAGCTATTTACTCGCCGATGCTGAGCAACGCGGCAACACCGGCGAATTGGGCGAACGCACCCGCACGTGGGAGCCGATGGCCGAAAGCTATTTTTCCGCCGAACGCGTGCAAGTGCTGGATCCGCGCACGTGGCTCGTCACGATTGACGTGGAGCTGCGCGAAGCGGTGCGCACGGAAGTCGTCAAAGAAGGCAACTACCGCTATCAAATCTTTGTGCAAGCCACCGGCTCCGACAGCGATCTCAATCCCTACGGATTGTTGTTGAACTGCTTTGCGCCGGGCTCGCCCACCAAACTTGAACCCGAACCTGAGGTGTCCACCCCATGAGTTTTTTTAACCCCACCCGCACGCTTGCCGCCATTGCGTTCGCTTTTATGACCACGACAGTCCTCGCAGACGTAAAGCCACGCACCGAAAAGCTGCTTTGGAATTCGGTGCCGTTGGCCATTACCGTGCCGATTGAAAGCGAAACCGTGTTGCGTTTGCCCACGGCGTGTGAAGTCGGTGTTTCCTCTGGCCTCGCCGGTGAACTCAGCGTCGAGAGCGTCAATAATGTCGTGCTGTTGACGCCGAGCGCGGCCTTTAGCAAGAAGCGCATAGCCTTACGCGCATTGAGCGGCAACCAGGTGTATTTGATCGACATCACCGCGACGAAAACGGCAGCGCGCGAGAGCTTTGAGTTAATTGATCCGGCCTTGACTCCGCCCGCACCAGACGTCGCGGTCAGTGAGGCGGCATTGCCAGATTCTGAGGAAGACGCTGGCGACGTGCGGATTGCCTTGACGCGCTTTGCCGCACGCGAGTTTTATGCGCCTGATCGCTTGCGCGGCGGCCTCTCGGCAGTGCGCACAGGGGTTTTAGAGACGCCGGTGGAGCTGTATCGCGGCGGCTCGGTGCGCGCGATTCCACGCGCCGGTTGGGCGTATCACCAGCATTACGTGACCGCCGTCGAGCTGGTCAATCTCACGCCGGACACACGCGAACTGGATCCACGTTTATTGCGCGGATCTTGGCTAACCGCGACCTTTCAGCACGGCGTGTTAGCGCCTGCAGGGACGCAGGGGGCGACCACGATGGTGTATTTGGTGTCCACCGCGCCGTTTGAGGCGGTGTTATGAGCGTTTCTGCGAATCGCGTTAATCGTTTGCCGATCGTGGTTGCGGTACTCGCCGTGACCTTATTGCTCGGCGTCGGCATTACCCAGTGTTCCAAACCCAGTATGGTGACGACCACGGACGCACCGGCATCGCCCGTCGCCACGCCTGCGGTGCCGGCCCGACCGTCGGATGCCGACGGCACCGAAGCCACCTTGCGCACGCTCTCGGCAAAACTAGGCACCGTGGTTGAAGTGGAGGCGGCGCAGAAGGATCAAGAAGCCAAGCTGGACGCCCTCACCGACAGCATCGCCGCCGACAAAGCCGCGAACCCCACCAGCGAACTGATTGCGACGCTGCAGCAGCTGCAGGCACAAAATTCGGCCTTAATGGAGCGCATGCTGGCGCTTGAGTCTAAAGCCGCGATTCCGAGCGACGCCGGTGGCGATTTTGGCTTACCTGCCGGTGCCTTGCCGGGCGGTTTAAACGGCGTGGATCTCAATGGTGCGGTGCTCGGCTCAGCCTTGGGCAGCACCGGCACGGCGGCGATCGCCACGAATGGCGGCTATCAGTGGGTGCGCCCGCTGGATCGCCCGCTGGCGGTGGATGCCAATGGCGTGCCCTTACCCGACGCGGCGCAGTACAGCACCGGTGAAATCACGCCAGTCGCACCCACCGCGATTGCCGAGGTGTTGGTACCGACGATCAAACCGCGCTTTACTTTGCCGGTGAATGCGACGTTGTTAAATAACATCGCGATGACCGCGTTTATTGGCCGCGTGCCGGTCAATGGCACGGTGCAAGACCCGTATCGCTTCAAGATTTTGGCCAGCAGCGAAGGCTTGGCCACCAATGGCTTTCGTTTGCCGCCGGACGTGAAGGGCATGGTGTTTTCGGGCACCTCGCAGGGCGATTGGAATTTGTCCTGCGTGCGCGGCGCGATTGACTCGGTGACGTTCACTTACGAAGACGGCAGCGTGCAAACCTACGGCGGTGAAGTCGCCGTTGCGGACGGCACCGGTCAGACCACGACGCAACGGCGCAGCCTAGGCTATCTCTCGGACGCCGCTGGCGTGCCCTGCATCAAAGGCGAGCGCGTCACCAATGCCCCGAAAGTGCTGGCCGCGCGCTTTGCCGCGTCTGCCTTTGAAGCCACCGCGCGCGGCTTTGCTGAAGCGGCCACGACTTCGCAAGCCACGGTATCCGGCGGCGTGGTGCGCACGATTGACGATGCTGCCCAGTTTGGCGTGGCGAATGGCTTAGCCGGCGGTGCCTCGGAATCGCGTGCCTGGCTGGAATCACGTCTTGGCCAGATCTTCGATGCGATCTACACCGCGCCTGGCCAAAAAGTGGCGATCCACATTGAGGCGCAAATCAATCTCGACCAACGCAGCGACGCTCGCAAATTGGCCTACCGCACGAACGACGCGCAAGCGCGCACTTTGGATTAACTCAGATGACACTTTTGCTTAAAGCTCGCCGACCTACACGATTGCTCGCGTGCGCCGCTTTTGCCACCTTGGCTGCGTGTGCCACCACCAAGCTGCCCGAGTCCACCAGCAGCATGGCCGAGATTTATGACGGCGTGGATCGCAGCGCAGCTCGACCGCTGGCGCTCAGTACTGATCGCCCGCTTTTCGGCGGTGGTGCTGATCTGTCGAACTACACCCGCAGCGCCGCGACCGAGCTGACCACCCGCTTTCCGCGCGTGCCCAATCCGACGCTGGTGATGTTTGTGTTTCCGCACATCGTCGGTGGCGATATGCCAGTACCGGGCTATGTCACGACCTTCCCGCTGTGGGACAACGCGCCGTATGCGTTGCCCGGCGAAACCCCGGAAGCCAGCGAGACGATCGCGCCGTGAGCTTTTTTTCGAGCTTTAAGGGCCTGCTGATTGGGTTGAGTGCGAGTGGGGCGGAGAGGGCAGGCGTACTGCGCGCGCCGCACGATCCTGATCGCGAACTGTTGCCGCGCTCATGGATGACCGGGCGGCGTATGAGTACGTGGGAGCGCAACGCGATCAATGCGACGCCACCCTCGTTTGTGGATTTTTTGCGCTATCGCGACTGGGACCGCATCAGCGGCTGTTTTGTCATGAACGACGGCAAAAGCGCCGGCATGCTCTGGGAATTGTCGCCGGCCCCAACGGAAGGCCGCGATGAGCAAACGCTGGCAGAAATGCATGAAGCCTTTACCGAAGCGATACGCAGCGGCTTAACTGAAGACGTCGATAGCCCCTGGATCGCGCAATTTTTCGTTCAAGATGAAGAAACGCTGTTCCCGCACTGGCGCCAGATTAACGACTACATCCCCGAGTCAATTCGTAACACGCAGCTGACCAAGCACTGGCTCAACGAGGTGGACTTGCACTTACAGCAAGTCGCGCAGCCGGGCGGTATTTTTGCCCAGGCGGCGGGCGGCAATGCCTGGCGCGGCAAAGAACGGCGCGTGTTTGTGACCCTGTACCGCATCGCGCCCAAAAAAGGCACCTTGAAGGATTCAATCAAACGCACCAAAGCCGCGGCCAGCCAGTTCACGGCCGTGTTTGGCAAAAACGGTGTGTCGTTGCGCGGCTGTCGCGGTCGCGACTTGTACGAGTGGATGACGCCGATGCTCAACCCCTCGCCGGATCTCACCGGCGGCGATCCGTATGCGTACATGCGCCAAAACCACTATCCCGATGAAGTGAACGGCCAGACACCGCCGGCATGGGATTTAGGCGAAGCCACGGTGCGCTCAGCACCGGAACAAATCGAAGATGGCGTGTGGTCGTTTCAAGGCACGCTCTACACCGCCTTGACGGTGCAACTGTTTTCTAAAGCGCTTAACTTTGGCCATCTGACCGGCGAAAACCGCTCCGCCACGACACTGATGGATCAAATGCCGCCCGGCACACGCATCAGCACCACGGTCATTGCCGAACCGCAATATTTGATCGAGCGCCACATGACCGCGTTGGAGTCGAGCGCCGTTGGCGATGGTGCGCATGCGGTCGAAACCTTGGAAGAAACCAGTGAAGCGCGCCGCGCCCTGGTGAAAGGCGAAAAACTCTACCGCACGTCGGTGGTGATTTATGTCACTGGCAAATCCTTGGACGAACTCAATAACCGCGCCGATGCCTGCACCGCGATTTTGAATCAGAGTGCCTTGCCGCCGTATGCGCGCAAATACGATCTCTTTCGCAGCGGTGCGTTCATTGCCGGCCTGCCGTTTGGCTATGACCATGCGCGCGATCGCGCTGGCCCCAAGCGCGCGACGCTGCAATTTACCAGTGAAATTAGCAAACTGATCCCGATTGCTGGGCGATCCACCGGGACCGGCAGCCCGTGCCTTAACTTCTTTAATCGTGGTGCTGCACCGCTCTCTTTCGATCCGATCAAAGACCGCGATAAAAACGCGCACTTGACCGTATTCGGCCCCACCGGCTCCGGTAAGTCCGCATTTTTAACCAATGCGCTCGTGCAAACGATGGCGGTGCATCGGCCTTATCTCTGGATTATCGATCCAAAATGGCCCGCACCCTCGTTCGCGCTGCTGATGGATTACTTTAAGGCGCAAGGTTTAAGCACCAATAAGGTGACATTGACGCCGGATTGCGACGTGGCGATCAATCCGTTTCACTGTGCGATGCAGTTGCTCGACGAAGACTACGACGACAAGAAGCTCGACGATGAGGACATTGAAGGCGGTCGCGACCTCATGGGCGAAATGGTCTATCTCGCGCTGGCGATGGCGACCGGCGGCGAACAAAAGGAACTCGACAATATTCGCCGCGCGGATCGCCCGGTGTTTTCGCAAGCGATTCGCCTCGCGGCTAAAACGGTCAAAGAAGCCGGCGGCACGGTGGTGATTACTGAGGACGTGGTCGCCGCCCTGCATCAGTTGGCGGACGAAACCAAGCTCGGCGAAAAGACCGCGATGAAATACCACGAGCACGGCGCGGCCATGAGCGTGTTTTGTGATGGTTTTGCTGGACGCATCTTCAATCGGCCGGGCACGCCTTGGCCCACTTGCGACGTCACCCTGATTGAGTTTGCTCAGCTCGGCACGCCCGGCAATGAAGACTTGCTCAATGTCGGCTTTATGTCGCTGATTCAAGCGATCCAGCTGCACATCACCAAACACCAATACGGCGATGGCACGCGCGAAATCGCGCGCAACACGATTGTGTGCGTCGACGAATCGCACTACCTGGCCAAAATGCCGCTCATGGGTGCCTATATCGCGAAATCGATTAAGACCTGGCGTTCCTCCGGAGCGTGGTACTGGCAAGCCACACAAAGCATCGACGACTTTGCCGGGCCGATGAAGCCCTTGCTGACCCAGCTGGAATGGATGATTTGTCTGGCGATGCCAAAAGATGAAGTCACCAAGCTGAAAGAGCTGAAGTCGCTCACCGCCGAACAGGCCACGATGGTCGAATCGGCGCGCAAGTCGTCTGGCGAATACTCGGAAGGCGTGGTGCTGCATGAAAAATGCACCGCATTGTTTCGGGCCGTCTTGCCTTCGTTGTCCCTGGCACTGGCGCAAACCGAGCAACACGAACGCGCAAAGCGGCGCGATTACATGGTGGCCAACAAATGCACCGAGATCGAAGCGACCTATCACATCGCCCGCACGATCTATCAAGCGCGCGCCAGCCATGCCACCAAACGCACCGTACAACCTTGGAGTGACCGCAAATGAGTCGACTTTTGCTAGCCACCGTAATTTTAGGCACGCTTGGCTTGGCCAGCGCGCAAACGCGTGCCGTGCCAGCGCCTAACACCGCTACCGCCGTCGCAGCAATCACGCGCGTTGACGTGTTCGTGTCCGACAAAACGCCGATCGCAGCCGGCGATGAATCGCAAAGCTTGGCGGCCGGCGGCACCCTCAACCTTTGGAATCTCGACGACATGGAGCGCTTCAATGCGCGCCTGGCGCTGGGCTTGCCGCGTGATATGGCGATGGCCGCCAAACAACTCGCCGCCCGTACGGCGAACCTTACTGTCGACGAACAAGCGTTGCTCAGCAAAGCCGCAAACGGGCAATCGCGTGCGGATGCGCTCAGTATTGAGCGCGTGCCCGCCGTCGTGGTCAATGAAAAGCACGTGTATTACGGTGCCCGCACCATTGAAGAAGCGCTCGGTGCGTATCGGAGTGGGCGATGAAAGTAAAACTCCGCCTGCGCGCTCTGGCGCTGAGCGCTGCCGTTAGTCTGTGTTTCGCCCCAGTGGCGTCGGCCACCACCATTTCTAGTGCCGCGATCACCGCCGCGACCGTCAACCCGGACATGTTGGAATGTTTGGATTATTGCGTGATTGGCGTCTGTATCTGGCTTAGGCCGATTTTGGTACCCCCGTTTTATAAGGTCGAAACCACGCTCAAAATTCGGCACAAATTCCCGGATGTCGTGGTCAGCGTGTTTGAGCACCCCGGCGAGAACCCTTGGACTGAGGTGCAACCCTTGAGCGCACTGGCGGGTCAAGCCGCCCAAGCCCTCTATGGTTCCTCAACCACGAAAGTCGGCGGCGGTCGCCACACGCCAGCGGCAAATCAAGTGCAAGACCAACACGAACCGGCGCATGACGTGCGGCGCGAACAACTGCGCTTTGGCGAGGCCGAAATCTACGGGCATCCGCTCGCCAGCGTCATTGGACAAAACTCCACCGGCTTCGGGCGGAGCATAAAGCTGTGCCCGATTAAAACCCGCAGCTTCTTTCCGTATTACCAATCCGGTGTTGATGCGCTGAGCTGGCGCAACCCGGAGGTCGAATTGCTCTATCCGGGCACGTGGATTCCCTATTACCGCGAAGTGCGTAATTCCAGCTTCACCAGTATTTGGGGCTCGGTGTTCCCGCGCCATGGCATTTTATCCGGGCAGGCCGATCCCTACAAAGCCGCCGCCGTGTTTGCGCAGCGCGCCGCCGACATTGCCACTAACAGCTATCAGCCGCACGTTTATATCCGCGCCCCAGGCTCTGCCGCGAATGAGCGTACCGATCAATGGCAACGCCTAGCCCCGAAAGTGGAAACGTCCTGCGGCCCGTTCGGCGGCACCGGCCCGGTGATCGCCGCCGGTGCGGTGGCGAAGGATGACGACCAGGTCTGGCAACTGTGGCGACCGTATCAATGCTGCCTGCCAAACGACGGCGCGATCTTGATCGCCGAAGTTGATGCCGCCGCCATCTGCATTAATGACGAATAGCGCTCATTTGATGTTTTCTAACTGCAACCCAGCCCACACCACAGCCCACACCACAGCCAAGGCCCTGCCATGACCAATTGCACTCTCGCCCGCCTCGCCACCGTTGCCCTCGTCGCGTTCTACGCCAGCGGCGCGCACGCGCAAACCGCGTGGTATTACGAAATGGGTGGCGCACAGCCCATTGATAAGCCCATGTGGTCGAGCTACAACGCGGTGCCGCTGCAGGTTAGCGCCGACATCAGTTGGAACTACAGCTGCGGCAAGTTCTCGATTTCGGGCAGCGTCAATAAGCTGCTGGCGGACGTGCGCACCGCCGCCGACGAATACATGAACGCGATGATCGCGAATGCCCAGGCCGCCGTTGCTTCCTTGCCCGCCATCATCTTACAGCGCGCCAATCCGACGCTGTACGACATCATGCAAAACGGGCTTTTGCGGGCGCAAGCCTCCGCGAACGCAGCGCGCTTGGATTGCAAAGCCTTAGAAGACACCGTGATTGCCAACGGCACCGGCGCTGCCGGCGTGTGGGACAACTTAAAACAAGCCGCAAAAGTATCGGATTGGTCCGCGCAAGCCAGCTATTCCCGTAATGACGTGGTGTCGGCGCAAAAAACCGTGGACTCGAATGCCGGTAAAAACGGCATTGCTTGGATTGGCAACAATGGCACGACCATCCGGGCCGGTGGCACCGGCCAGCCGGTAATCAAGCTCACTGCCGATGTCATGGGGGCGGGTTACACCATGGCGGTCAGTGCCGGCAACCCCACCACCAATGGCACGACCGTCAAAGCGGGCTCGAAAGCCTTTGGTCTGTTCAATCTGTTTAATTTGTTCCCGGACAAGAAATCGGCACAGGATTACATCACTGAGGTGGTTGGCGAAACCGTCGCCACCACCACCGATACTGGGGCGAAAACCACCACCCCCGGTCACGGTTTGCGCCCCGACGTGGCGCGCGAATCCAAGCGCGTCTATGACCTGATCGACGCGGCGGTGCGCGGCAGCGCCACGCTCACCCTCGCACAGCGCGAAAACATCAGCGTCGAAGCCTTAGTTACCGAACAGCTGCTGCGTGCGATCCGCGACTTGCCGATCGAGGAGCGGGACTTAATCAAAGTGCGCCTCGCCAATGAAGTCGCGCTGCAAAACGCCATTCGTAAAGCCTTGGCCGCGGTGACGGTGCTCCAGATGGGCGCCTCGACGCCGAATGTCGCGAGTAACGCGGTCGCCGCCGAACATTCAGACGAAGCGATTGCCAGCGTCAAAGCCTATATCGACGATTTAATGTATGAGGCGCGCATCAAAAAAGAACTGGTCGGCGAAACCGCGATTGCGATTTTAGACCGAGCCGCCGCACAACGCAGCGCGCCGGTGATTTTGCCAAACGCCACCGATGACAAAGAGCCCGCACTGGGCACGGTCGAACGATGAACCTGATCGAGGCGTACCTGCATTTGCAGGCACCGACGGAATACGTCGGATCTTATTTAGAGTTCTATTCCACGCTCTATGGGCTGAAGGCGGGCGAGCAGTTCTTTGGCCTGTTTTGGAATCTCGGGCTGTACAAACTGCCGTTCGCGGTGATCGCGATTGTATGTTTTTGGGAAGGCGCGATGCGCGGCGGCCATGACGGCGCTTGGCATGCGGTCAAAACGCTCGGCTATCGCTTTGCCGTGATGTATTTTGCGCTGCTGCTGTTTGCTTGGCCAGCGGGGAAGCTCAGTCTGGGCGAACTCAAATATGCCATCCCTGCGCAGTTTGATACCGCCACCGAGCCGCGCGTCGACATTGGCATCCTCGAAGCCGCCGCCGCGCAAAGCCACGGCAGTCGCGGCTTTAAGCTGGACAGCGCGCACATGGATATCCGAGTGCCGATCGTGCCGCGCTTGGCGATGATGTTGGGGCATGGCTTGAGCCGCGCCACCACCAAAGTCTTGCCGGATCAACTGAGCATGCGCTTGCTCGATCAAGGCATGGCGCACCTGAATATTGGCGACCCGACGCTGAAAAACAACATCATCCAGTTTAATCAGCAGTGCTATATCCCGGCGGTCAATAAGTGGCAAACGTTTTGGTCGGAAACCGGCAAGCCGGGTACCTTGACCACGCGCGAAGACAAGTGGAAGCTGATCGACGTGGGCTGGCTCGGCTCGCGCATTTTGCTGGAAACCGAAGGGCTGTATCGCCCGTGTGGCGATCCAAAAACCTGCGGTAGTTCCCTGCAGGCCAGCACGCCCATCACTGGTTTTCCTTACCTGGCCTCGCGCGATGGTGTGCGGCCGAGCTATACCAGTTCCAGCACCACAAACCAGTATGGCCGACCGTACTGCGATCAATGGTGGAACGACATCAAAACAAAGATTTATAGCCATATCGAAGGTGCTGACTTGTCGCGCTCGATCACTAAAATCATGGGGAATGCAGGCGTAGCGGCGTGGTACGGCGTCACCGCCTTTAGCCCCTACGAGGCCGATGAGCAGCTGGTGCGCTGGGCCTTAGCCAAAAACAACGTCGAGGCCTATAGCGATGACTTGGCCTACACCACGGGCAAGGTGAAACATGACGGCGTCGTCAAAGCGATTGCCAATGCAGCCACCGAAGCGATTGCCTGGACCGGCGAAATCGCTTCGCAACCGTTCGCCAGTGCGGAAACCCTGGTGCTCAATAACATGGCGCAGATTATCCAGTCGTTTGTTTTGCTGTTGCTCTATCTTTTGCTGCCGTTTGTGGCGCTGTTTTCTGGCCTCAATATTCGCGTGATGGCGACCTATTGCATCCTGATCTTGAGTGTCATCGGCTGGCAAATGTGGTGGACGATCGTCATGTGGGCTGACGCGAATTTGCTGATTTCAATGTACCCCGAAGGGCAAATGCTGTCGACGTTTGGTGAAGACTTAGGCTCAAAGCGCATCCTGATTGACCGCGTCATCAATGGTGCGGCGCAATATGGGCCTGCGGTGTGGTCGTTTATTTTGACGTTTGCAGGCTATCAGGGCATTGGTGCGCTGGATGGTTTGACTAAGCAGATGCAACAGAATGCACAACAGGTAGCCAAACAGGCCGCTCAAAAGGGCTTGCAAGCAGTTCAAATGGCGGTGAACGCGGTGGCCCCCGGTGCTGCATCACACATTTCTTCTGCCTTCACCGGTTCCTCAGGGAAAAGCAAACGATGAGCTTTTCAGTCGTCAATATCGGGGACGGAGCGCGCGTCCTCAACGTCGTACATGAAATACGGGCGATCGTCAGATCCGCCATGATATCCAGCGGTTCGATCATCGGTATCGTCGTCGTAGCCGAGTTTATTGGTGCGTCTAAAAATCGCAGCCATCAAATACAGAACAGCACCAATAACGGCGGCAATTCCACACAAGACCACCAGCGTCACGGTCAAAGCCGCAAAGCCAGTCTTGCCCGCCCAATGTGGGTGGGCCAGCGCTTTGTTGCCGAGCGATTGCACGCTTTGGCCCATCGATTTGAGAGTGTTAATCATGGGTGGCAGTGTACGCCTGTGCACAGCGGCGTGCGCAAGTGCCTGGGCGGTGCGTTATGAGCGGCGCTAGATCGAAAATAGTTCATTCCGCTCGCCCCTTATGCGGCGCGCTTAAGTTTCGTCGTGAACTTCAACCTAGGCTGCAAGCCTGCACGCGCCGCCAGGCGCACCAACAGATCCAAACTAAACGTATCGATCTTGCCGCGCTTCAGATCCGACACACGGGCTTGCGTCACACCCAGCAATTTCGCGGCAGCGACTTGCGTCAGGCCACTGCCAGCAAGCCATTGCTGCATGTTCATAAGGGCGTCCGAGCGAACCGTCAGCTCGGCCGCTTCATCCGCGTCAAACAAATCATAGAAAACACCGCGCGGGTCGCCCGGCGTGCCTACAGCGTGCTTTTCAATCGTCATGAACTAGTCCTTTATTTCAAGCAAACGGCTTTGCGCCAAACGCACGTCACTGAGCGACGTTTGTTGAGTCTTCTTCTGAAACGCATGCAGCACATAAACCGCTTCAGCGCGCTTCGCCAAATAGATAACGCGGAATGCACCGTCGGCTTGGCGAATGCGAATTTCCTCGACACCGCGCCCAATCGTATTCATCGGCTTCCAATCCGCCGCAGGCCGTCCGACTTGAATTTGCGCCAACTGGTGGCCCGCGTTACGTCGAGCGTCGCTGGGGAAATCAGCCAAGTCTTTCCGGCTGGTGCCAAGCCACGTAATCTTTTTCATAGCGCAATATATGCGGTTTTTTGCATATTTTCAAGGCGCGTTGGGGTGCATACCTCACCGGCATTTGGCGGTGCACCATGAGCCCGATTATGTGGCCGTTCGTGTTGCTGATCGGCACCGTGCTCGGCTTTTTGGCGTGTGCGCTGATTGTTTGGCGCTTCAGCAAAGTCGCCAAGGACGTGCTGGTGATTTCAGACTTCCAAGCGCTACAGGCGAAATGCGATGCGTTTGCAGTGGAAGCCTTGAACGCCAACACCGAGCTGGCGCGTTTGCGCGCTGAGATTGAGAAGCCGACGGATGTTGTGGTGTTGGAGATCACAGCCCCATGAATGCGCTTCTGCCACTTAAACGCCGAAAGCGATACGGGCGCGTGACGCCAGAACGGGTTCCCGTGTGCGACAGCGTGGCAAACCCGCTGGGCCCCTTGATGAATCTTTTGCCGGGCGCATTTTCTGGCCAGGTGAATTCGCCGTTCCCGGTATGTAGCTTTGATATTGCGATGCAACTCGCTGAACTCCGTCTAGCACTGAACAACGAACCCCTGCACGCGGTGCGTTTTCATGCTGATGCACCCCTCGCTTTTATGGACAATTCCGCAGAGGACTTGCTTGAGCCGGCGACGCGGGTTGCCATTGAACTTGACTTTCGCACTTCAAAACGCAGGTTCAAACTGCGCCCCCATTGTTTCGACGCGCGCCACGAAAAGCGCCACATGCGCATGTTTATGGGCCGATTTGCGCAGCCCACAGAAAGTTTTATTGACTTGGCTTACCTGCTGCAATTGCTCGATGCGGTGCAGTTGACGCCGGGCATTCGCCGCGAGCTCAATGCGGGTGCGGTGTCGGTGCCTTACGCCATTGCCGCAGATGCCGGCACGCGCTCCTATGCCGTCTGCGCGTTCGCGTGCATGCGACGCGCCCTGCGCACCTGGTTGCCGGTTGGTTCCGTGCAGGTCGCTCAAACGCCCACGCGCGTGCGTGCGTCGCTGCATTCACCCCTTATCAAATTTGAGTTTGACGCCAAGCTGGGCACGGCGACACGTTTGCTAGTCCGCAGGCAAACGCTATGCAGCGCGCTGGCACCGAGGCTTACTGTCGTCAGCGGGGTCGTTGAAGCCATCGATGCCGAGCGCGTGCTGTCTTACGCCCAATCGCTGGTTAAGCGCTCGCGCCGAGCTGGGCCTTGGCTGGCGTTTTCGTTCCGCGCTGTTCGCGGCGAGGCAGATTCTTATGGCGCTTGAGCATTCCTTGCCAAATCGCGTGTTTCACGTCCTTCCCGTGCTGCTAAGCCTCCGGTACGCTCACGTGTTAGGCCGCCTGCCCAGCAGCATCGGCAACCGAAAACGTAATCTTCAAACCCAGCCCCTTGGCAATGGACTGCACCGTGGAAAAGCTTGGATTCGCGCCAGGTGCCAAGGTGCGATAAAGCCCAGGTCGACTCATGCCGACCTCACGTGCCAACTCAGCTTTGTTGCGCACGCGTGCAATCACGTTCAGCGCATTCAACATCAGTTTTGGGTCGTCATATTCTGCGCACGCTTTCAAATACTCCGCAATTTCGGCTTCGGTGGTCAAATAATCAGCGGTGTCATAGGGCGCAAATCCCTCGGGCAAATTTTTCATGATTTTGCGTTAGAGCTAAGCGTCAACCGCACGCAATTCTTGGAACAGCTCCGGGCGCTTGTCCAACATCCGCAACAGCCGCAAAAATGGACCGCTAGGCGTAGTCGCTCCGCGCTCATAGCGCGAGACAGCCAAAGTGCCAACCCCCATTGCTTGCGCCAATTCGCGTTGGCTGACGTTGAGCTTGATGCGCACGCGGTGCGTTTCGCTCGCACGTGCGGCTTCAACATAGCGTTCGTGAACTTCTACCCAGCGCCGATAACTCCGCGCATCCAATACGAACTCTTCGCAGACCGCGCACACATGCGCTTTCAAACCGCTGATCGATATGGCGAACTCACCCTGTCCGAGAGTCTTATCGAACTTTTTAAACGTCATTCCGAGCGTACCGCAGCTAGGGCATTGCATGATTTTTCCTTACTTCCTCTTGAATTGAATGACCGGTGGACGCTCGTCGGTGTAAACAGTAATTTTGATGTAAACCTCAATGCCGTCGGGCGTCAGGCCAATGTAGACGTCCTGCCAAACCCGATGGTCGGCGTAAGTCGTCATGCTTTTGTAAAAGCATTTACGCGTCAACGCGCCGACGACCTTACGCATTTGCGTCGGGCTCAACTGCAACTCAAGTCCACCAACCAGCGCCGAACCAGTGAATGGCGTCGATTTTGGGTCAGCCAAAACAGCAAACACAGGCGTAAGCGAGTAGTGCGGTGTTCGCTTTTCCAAACCGTGCCTCCCGCTTTTATAGTCCTAACGACTATACCAAATGCCAGCCACAAATACATCGAGCAAATTGCTCACGGCATCACTTTCCTTCACCCACCGAAAACCAGGAACCCCTCATGGCACGCGGCATAAACAAAGTCATTCTCATCGGCACCTGCGGTGCGGATCCAGAAACGCGCTACGGCGCAAATGGCAACGCAATTACGACCTTGCGCTTAGCCACCAATGAATCCTGGACCGATAAAGCCACCGGCGAAAAACAAGAACGCACCGAATGGCATCGCGTGAAGCTGTTCGGACGCACCGCCGAAATCGCCAGTGAATACCTGCGCAAAGGCAAATCGGTCTACATCGAAGGCAAGCTACGCACCGATAAATACACCGATAAAGACGGCATCGAGCGTTACAGCACCGACATTATTGGCGATGAGTTACAGTTCTTAGGCGGTGCCGATTCAGGGCAAAGCGACGATGCGGCCAGTGCGCGCCTACCTGCTGGACCGCCACGGCCCGCACAGGCTGCGCGGCCTGCAGCACGTGCGCAGCCGACGCGCGGTGCAGAACCCCCGTCGCAAGATTTCGATGATGAAATTCCGTTCTAGCGATATAACACGCTAAATCTACACGCTTTTTTTCGCCCGGAGACGCGCCGGGCCTAGCCCAATCAAAAGGAAATCCATGAACACCATCCATACCTTGCTGAAACTGTCTCTGCTGGCGCTAGCGCTTAGCGGTTGTGCCGGGCGCACCGCATCGGTCGCCAAATCTGAAGCCATAAACGTTGCGCCAAGTTCGCCAGCCGTATCGAGTGAAGGCTGCAACCCGATGACCGTGGTGGCCGCGAATCCGAGACTGTATCAAGCGATGATCGATGGCTGGGTGCCGCCAGCCGCGTACGCGGAACCCTGGTTGATTGATTGCGCCATTGCTATGAATTTAGATCCGAACGGTGCGCTTGTCCTGAAGGCAGTCCAGACCCAATTGGATGCGCTCAAACTTTTCAGCGGCGAAATTAACGGCAAGCAAAGCGAGCCCTTGAAAGCAGCGGTACGGGTATTTCAGCGCCAAGCCGGCTTGCGCCAAACCGGATTAGTCAACGCAGCCACGGCGATTGCGCTGGCACAAAAATGACTAGTCGAACCGAAATCCCATTTTGACGTAAGTCTTTAATAACGCTCGCTTTTTCTTTCGCCCGGAGACGCGCAGGGACGCGCGCCCGGACTCGCCAAATCTTTGATTTAAACCATGGAAAATCGCATGAAAACTACTCGCTCACTGCTTTGGCTGTCCATTTTTACCCTGTTTTTGGGCGGTTGCGAAGGCGTTGTCGTGCGAAAATACAGCACGCACGGCCCGAATTCCGAAGTCGTGCCAAGCGCCCCGGACGCGCCCGTTGTGGCTCAACACCAGACCGTCGTCGCCGACTCTCGCTCGTTCGAGTTCGCGTTATGTACAACGCACGGGATCATGGACGTCGTCGAAGACACTTCGCAAAACTGGTATCAAACACTCACCCTGCAATACCAATTGCCGGCCACCACGCCGCTATTGCGTATGCTGATCGAACAATCCGGCTGCTTCAATCACCCTGACCCGGACCGCTCTTACAAACGCTCGGTGTATGGCGCGATGCAAAGCGAAAGTGATCGCGCCCTCTATGGCGACCTAGGTTCTGACTGGGATATCGACTACACCCTCACGCCGTCGATCAATTTCGCTGCCGGCACCGATGGCAATGGCATGCGCAAGCTCGAAACCGCTGCGTTGACGCTGACCGATGCGCGCAGCGGCGCCCAAGTCGCGATCAACCTAGGCGTGGCTGCAGGCAATGACTTTTCATTCGGCGCGCTGGCACGAGAGCGCGGCATCGTTGATATGGACGCATGGCAAAGCACGCCGGAAGGCGCGGCAATTTCCGGCGCATTTATCGACGCATTCAATCAGATGCTCATCGTCGCCAGCAAGCATGACTATGAGCGCGCACAGGAGATGGGCCGCCGCACTGGTTTTGTGCGCGATGATGAAGTGCATGCCGTCCTCATGCCGATCCGCCAGGCGCAAATGCGCCTCGCCGAACTGAAGTTTTATGCGGGCGCGATTGATGGCGTGGCTGGCGTTGGCATGGCAAAAGCGCTCAGTGCCTTTCAGCGCGCTAAAGGCTTGCGCGTCACCGGCCAGCTGGACTTGGCCAGTTCAGCGGCATTGGCGAAGGGGCAATAGTCATGGCGAACGCAATGCGTACCCACTCCTTCATGGCAGCGGCACTGATCGCCGGCTTATTTCAAACCCCTTTTGCCAGCGCGCAAAATTGGCGCACCACCGCAGCCGATGGCACCGTTCGTGTCATCGATGGCACCGGCACCGTTATTCAGGTCTTTGGCCCGGATGGCAACCTCGTTCAAACCCATCCAGTGGTGCCGCCGTACTTGCAGAGCATGGGCAATATCATCTTCCAGCAGCCTGACAATTCCAACCTGCACGCATCGCGCGTGCCTGGCTCACTGCGCTGGCAGCTCAGCACCAACAGCCCGGCCACGTCAACGCTACCGGGCTATCTTGAGCTCGATGGCAAATGGTATGACTTGGCCGGCGGCTTCGTGCAAGCGTTCTTCGCGCCCAGCGATCATTCGGTGAGTGCATCGGTAAGCAACTGTAGGCTCACCGGTGGCGCGCCGTTACCCGCAGCAGTGGTGCCTAAGTTGAACCTCAATGGCGTGGCAATCAGTCTGGCCGCTTCACCCGAACCGATTCTGATCGAACACCTGGAAAACGCCGATACCATTCGCATGAAATCGCGCACCGGCAATATCGTGTGCGATGGTGAAGTACCGTCGCCGATTCCATTGCCTGATCCGATGTTTAAGAGTGGCTTTGAGAATCCGCCGCCGTGAGGAGCGCTCAGGAACTTAGCCCAAAGATGCAGATAAGCGCGGAACTCTATCGCGTCGTGCAGCAATTGTCGGGGCCATCACCCCTTGGCCCAGGCTTTTTAATAAACGCCCTGCTGGAAGAAGCGCTTCGCGCGCCTGAAATCATTGACCGAGCGCGGCTTTTGCTGGCCGAAGCACTTCGTCGGCACGCAGACGGTGTTGAACGCGGCCTTTGTAAGCGCCGCAAAACGCCTATCGACACGCTCGCACGTCCAATCGCGCCGGATCCACTACAAATTCAGTTCTTCGGCTGGATTCAAGAACAAGTGAAGACGACTGCAATTAACCACCCTGCCAGTTCCATCCACACGCATCAGGATGGCTTGCTCCTCGCAAGCCCTCGCATTTTCCAAGATTTTGCCGAAGCAACGAACTGCAGCTGGCGCGACTGCCAAAAGACTGTATTCAAATCGGACTGCATCGAAACCTCAGACCGTCGCACTATAAAGCGCTACCGCTTGGCAGTAAGAGCAAAAAACCGCATGCCCTACCTTAACTGCGTCGTGGTGTGGCCCGAGGCCTGTAAGGATCTATTCGGCGAATTGCCTGCGCCAAACCCCATCATTGTCGAGCGTGTGTCGTGGTGAATACCTACAAACTAATCAAAACCGAGTCCGGCTGTACCCTGATGTTTCTTCGTGACGACGGCAGTGAACACGAATACGAGCGCTGGACCTTTTCAAACAAAGATTTCAATGCGTCGGCCGACCGTGCTGCTGGCTGTTTTCCAACTGCCTATAACCTAGCGTGCGCACACGCGCGCGGTGACGCACACGCACTACCCAAGCCAGATGGCAGCACGGTGTTGCTGACATCGTATGTTTATACAACACGTCGCGATCATGCCAGCGCCAGCGACGACCGTTTAGAGGTGCTCCGCGTCGGCTTGGAATATCGCCTGTACGAAGTACGCGCGCAGCTTGGCTTTTATTTTAACCGCAGCGCGCCTATGCGCGAGGATTACACTGCCCGAGGCGAATACAGATCCCTTGCCGAGGCAGCCCAAGCGCTTTGCAGCTTTCTGGAAGACTTTGCCCAGGACGAATCCGCATGGCGCGAAGCCAGTCAGGAATGGCAGTCTGAGCAAGATCGAGAAATGGGGATTGCATGAACACGATCACCAATGATATCACCCGCACCTTGTCCAACTTTCGCACGCTGCCAGGTTTCGATGGCTTCGTAAAACTCCTGGCCAGCTTGTTGTTATTGCTGTTTGTGCTCAATGCGCTGAGCGCATACGCACACACGGGCCGCTGGGTATTTCTAGCCGTGCTGATCGGCGAAACCCTCACGGTGGTGATCTATTTGGCGGCCAGGCGGCCAACACAGGTGGACACCAGTCTGAGCGCCAGCGTCGCGACCACGCTAGCCACCTTCTATTTTATGGCCTTTGATTTGGAATCAGGAATCCCAGTCCTGCCTATTCTGGGCGTCGCGCTTCAGATTGTTGGACTAGCGTGGCAAATTGCCGCAAAACTCACGCTCGGCCGCTCCTTCGGCATGCTGCCGGCTGCGCGCGGACTGGTCACCGGCGGGCCGTACCGCTTCGTGCGCCATCCGATCTATTTGGGTTATTTTGTCGCGCACATCGGCTTTTTACTGGGCGCATTTTCGCTCAAGAACGCGTGTTTGCTAATCGGCTTATATCTGCTGCAGTCGGTTCGCATTCGCAAAGAAGAGCAATTGCTGGCCCAGTCGCCGGCTTATTTGACCTACCGCGCCAACGTGCGCTGGCGGGTTTTGCCGGGGGTTTATTGATAATGGCCAGACACGCGCGAATGGACGCTCTCCTATCCGACAGCCCGGATGTACTTACCGAAGACTCCACTGGCAGAATTCTGGTTCGCAATATTGACCAGGCGGTTCTGATCAAGCTGAAAGCGCTGGCAGAGCAAAACGAGCGCTCGCTCGAGGCAGAATGTCGATTAGCCATCCGCGAATGGGCTGCCCGACAGAACGCGTGTCGCACCGACAAAAATGTATTGCTCGATATGAAACTAATGACGTCCGACTGCAAAACCATGCTGCACACGATGATTGAGACATTCAGCAAAATCGTGTTGGATGACGACAGGAGCTACAGCGTAACGATTCAAATTGCGGCACTTGGTAAGACAGGTACCGCGAATTGATATGCCTACTTCACACACAAGAGGAAACTAACGAATGCCTGACCAACTGAAAATTATTCAGCGGCCCTTCGACGCGTTTTTGTCGAACGCGGAGATTGTCGAGCTGCAAAAACGATACGACGGGTGCGCAGTGAGTATGCGAGTCATGCTTGTGCTGCTCGGAAAATCTTCAGGCGAGGTCGACGCGATTGTACGAGTTCGCGACGTTGAATCCATGCAACTCATGCTGGACTCGATTGCCAATTGTGCCAATGCCGGTTTGGCGATGAGCGAAATGGCAGCGCTCGCCACCGCGCGATTAAACGCGTGCGACGGTCGGTCGGTAACGCACTAGGTCGGTCTTAGAACGCGGAAAATAAACCACGTTACGCGGGCCGACGCGGCCTGAATTCGCTCTGTGGCCGTCACCGCTCTCAAACGGTAGACGTTGTTTTTATTTTTCATAAAACCGCAATGTGAAATTTTAGTGCATGATTAGACTTTCTTAACGCTTTATTTAAGGGGACTACCACCATGCTTAAAACACTATCGCTGATTTTCATTGGGCTTTTGCTCACCGTGCAGCTGCACGCCGAGGTTTTGACTAACGAATCCGTCGTCGAAATGGTGAAAATGGGGTTGGGTGAAGAAATTATTCAAGCCAAAATTAGCGCCGGCCCGAACCGATTCGATACCAGCACACCCGCCTTGGCGGCGCTGCAAACCAGCAAGGTTTCCGCAAAAATCATCGCCGCCATGATTGGTGCCGGCGCGACCGGCAAGCCGCAAAACACTGCATTAAATGCATATGGCATCGAAACCGTCGGCTCCGAGAGTCAGTTTTATTACGGGCCAGAGGATGACCTGGTTCGCATCAAGCCGATTCGCGTGGCGAGCCAATTCTCGAACCGTAAGTCCTGGATCCCGATCTACGGTGCCTTTGCCGAACCCGAAGTGTTTTTGTTTATCAAAGGCTCGAATTCCAGCAACGAATTGCCATCCGAGAGCAATCCAGCGTTTCGCACATCGCTCGACCCGCTCAATATCCGCTTGGTCAAATTAGGACTGCACAAACGCGGTGATCGTTACATCGTCTTTCAAGGCTCGAATTCTGAGCGTGAGATTGAACTGGAAAGCAATCAAGATGCGGGCGGCATGTACGTGCTGACCATTCCAAACGCTTTGCAAAGCGGTGAATACGCCTTTCTTTATAACCCTTCAAACACCACCGGTGGATTCTGGGCCGGGTTTGGGCAACAGGCGGGAACGGCGGTTGCGTTTGATTTTGCGGTGCAATGAAGACGATTGGCAATGCCAGCGCCAATGAGTCTAAAAAACAGACACATTGTCAGTGGAGTAACTAAGTACGGCGCAACATTGGCAATAGCCGCAGGCGCGTTCGGTCGGTATCTATGGTCAGCAGCGCGCCGGCGCGCAACTCGTCTGCCATTTGCCAAAGCGCTTGAATCACTTTGGCACCGATAACGTCCGGGCTGACATCGTCCGCGCGAATCTGCACGACGCTTGGCTTCTCACCTTGGTTCGCCGCTAGAATCGCCCCGAAATCGAGGTCATGAGTAAACACCACATAGTCGTTGGCAGCGGCGTAAGACATGATCTCTGTGTCGCGCGCGTCGCGCTTGCCAAGGGTCGACCAGTGCACAGAATCAATTCCCGACGATGCCAATACCGCTATCCAGCGTGGCGACAGATTCATATCGATCAACAATTTCATGCGCTGAGCAAAACGACCTCACGCTCGTCGCTGCGCCAGGCGGCATAGCGCAGCGCTTGCAGCACGTCATCGCGCTCTAGGTAGGGATAGTCCACAAGAATATCGTCGATGCTATGGCCAGCACCCACTTGGCCAACTACCATGCCTACCGTGACGCGCAAACCCCGAATACACGCCTTGCCGCCCATGACATCGGCATTTTGGGTGATGCGATTGAGCTGATCCATGACAACCCTCTTTTTAAAATGTACGTGTACAGTAACGACGCGACAATGACCCAGTTGACGATAAAACGGAATTAATCGGTTAGGCCATGGGATGCGATTTTAATCCTCAGTGGCTCGCTTCGGAACGTGGCGCGCATTGACCGCAATAAGCGCAACTTCGCGCCCCGCAGTAAGTTCCGGCGCAGGCTTGGTGGCAAAGCGTAGTGCCAATAGGGCGGTTTTCCGACCAGCGCGTCCAGCGCCCCTTCAAAAAACTCGACCCGAGTGACACGCAGTCCAAACGTACTGCCGGGCGGCAAAAAGCACCTCCATGGCGCTGCGTGACGCAAGACATTCGGCCGGTAAAGTAACTTCGCATCATGCGCTACGTCCTCAGTTTCACCGCCCCAAGCGACGTGTAATCGCGCGCCGACGCGCGCCGGCTGTCCCGCCCAATATTTTTCGCCTTTTCGAAATAAATTTATACCGTTATCGCCGTTGAATTTCGCAGTAGAAAACGGCGTAAAGATACCGGTTCGCAAAATCTCAAGAACACTCCAAGGGCACGTGCTGTGAAAATAGTGGTTTTCCATAGTTATCCAAATAATTGAAGCGGTTTTTTGTGGAAACTCAACTTCTGTCGCTATTCCCCACCCAGAGCGGCGTTACCGACCAAACATGCGCTCATGCACCCAGCCCTCATTTGTCAAAACAAAGGTGGCGGTAATTGTTTGAGTGGCTTCAGCTTGCTTTACGTCTCTATCCAGATGGAGCGTAGGTGATTTCGCCCAAGACTGAAAATCCGTGACCTTATAGGTGAAGTTAACGCGTGACGACTTCACACCATTTACGTCACTGGGTTCCGTATATTGACCAATGTCAACAAGCTGCTTCGTTGCATAGCAAAACCGGTCGCCAACCAAAAACGGTTTTCCTTTATCAGTCACATCTACTTTTAGTACCTCAAATTTCCTAATTTGCGGTGGATCTGAATTATCTGGGTAAGGCTCAGAGCGAGGTTCAATCGCTACGCTTACGAATCCGAGGTCGTGAAATGCCTTTATGGTACGTTCTTGATGAAACGCCAAGTCTAAAGTCAATGGCGGTGGCGTTGGCGCGAACGGATCCGTTTGAATTTCTACGTCACCCGGAATACTTTTTAGTCTCCATGACAAATCAGTGCACAACCCATTTGTGTCCAAAAACGCTTGCGCAGCTTTCGCAAAGTTTGCTTTGCTAGGCGCTTTTTGATCCACGCTGCAGGCTGATACAACCACCGCAAATAGCGGAATAACTAGCTTAAATGTTTTCAACGATTACTCTGAAAGACTTTCGGATTGTGATCTTGGCATCTGTCAATTCAACTGGCAACGACGACATGTGCCTAAAACCTTATCCGCTCAATCTCTGCCTGATTCACCTGCTCACGTCTACGGTCATACAGTTGTGTGGTTGTCGTGGAGCGATGACCGGCAATTTTGGCCGCTGTTTCCAGAGTGCCGCCGTTGGTCAGGTAATTCGTGATGCCACTGCCGCGAAAACTGTGGCAACCAATCTCTACCGGCAACCCGACGGCCTTCGCGCGCCGGCGAATCATCACGAAAATATTGCCGCGCAGCATCGGTTTCTCCGTCAAGGCGCCCGTGCGGCCTTTGACACTCCGAAATAGTGGGGTTTCGCGCTGCTCGGCAATGCCTGCCAATTTTAGATAATCCTCAACGTAACTGGCGGCTTGATGGTGCACAGGCACTTTGTTTTCGCGCCCGCCTTTCTCGCGCAGTAGGAACCAGGCTTGCGCGCCCTGGCGGTAATAATCTCGCACCCGTAGTTTGGCGGTAGCACTGACACGCGCAAAGGAATACGCCATTACCGACAAAATCGCACGGTCGCGCGCGTCGATCAATGCCTCTGCATCGAAGCTCGCAAACAGCGTGCGTAATTCTTCCGCCTGCAGAATCGGTGTTTTGCCGCCTTCTGATATGTGCTTGGGTGGCTTGACCGAGGCCGCCGGGTTGAACGGCAGGCTTTGGCCGGTGACCAGATAGTCAAACATTTGCCGAATTGCGGCAACGTGTTGTTTGACGGTCGACGGCGCACGCTGCTGCGTCAACCTTTCAACATAAGCGGCGACGTGCAATGGTTCAATGTCTTGCAGTGTTAAACCGAACGAATCCATGGCTTCGAGAAAACTACCGCAGGCTTGGGCATAGGCTTGCCGGGTGTTGACGTTGCGAATGTTGGCCGCGAAGAACTCTAAAAAGCGCCGGCCTGTTTTTTCACCCGCTTGGGCGATGACGGTCGGCAGCGTGGGTGCATTTGGCAGAGGCAGAATTGATAGTGCGGTCATGGCTGACATTTTTTTGGTACGTCACCAGAGCGTACCAGTTCGGCTTAGGTTATCAATCCATAAAATTAGTTATGTACTGAGTAATCGCCTGACACCCCATGCCAGTGCCGCAAATTACATTTTAGTTTCGTCACCCGCGCACTGTTCTCCGGCGCGAATACAACTGTTGTTGCACGAACGACTCGCAAACTCTGCGGCCTTAGGCTTGGCATACAAACGCTTCGTCACAGTCACCACACATCAGCTGCGTTGATCCTGCCAATCTGGGATTCGCTCCATGTCCAGCCGCCGCACGCCTACCGCAATTTATGATGCAAAGAAGTTTCTTTAAGTATTCCTTCGCCAAGGTAGACAAAATTTAAACTTTCAAGCCGGCAAATTCTATCCGCTCAGCGATCTAGTTGATGACGCGCAGGTGTCGGCATCACCCGTTGCAATATCGCAGCGCTCAAAATCGCCACACCCCCGAAAACCGCGAACGCGATGCCCGCGTTGACTTGTTGCCAGATGAATCCGAACAGGATGCCTGCGGGTATCGCGCCAAGCCCACTGATCATAGTAGACCAACCAAATACCGTGCCGCGATCAGCGTCCGTCGCCAGCGCACTCACCAGGGATTTCTCAGCGCCTTCGCCCATGCCGCTGAGCAAGGCGTACACGACAACCGCAATCAAAATGCCCGCCACACTTCCGACCGCAGCCAGCCCTAACAGACCCAGGCCATAGGCCAACCAAGCGAACGTCACGACGTTGACCTTACTGAAGCGATCTGACAGACCGCCGGCAAGCCAAGCCACGCTAGCTTGTACCGCACAAAGTGCAGCCCAAAGCAGCAGCACTTGGATATTACTCATGCCCAACTCATGGGCGCGCAGCAAGATGAAGCTTTCCGATGCCCTGGCAAATGCAAACAGCATAAGAACCAAAAGAAAACGCCGCGACGGCGCGGATAGCGCACCCCAGCGCAGCGGCGGTGGCTTTTTAGGAGCCGCGCTTGATTCTGCTTGCGGCACGTCCTTGACCATTAACACCAGCAAGCTTAAGGCGATGGCGGCTGGAATCGCCGAGAGCATGATCACCACGCTGATCTTGTCGCTGATCCACAAGAGTGCGGCGGCTGCCAACAGGCTGCCGCCGACAGCGCCCGCGTAGTCGAAAGCACGGTTGATGCCATAAGCACGACCGCGCAGTGCTTCGGGCGTAGCATCGGCCACCAACGCATCTCTAGGCGCGCCGCGTACGCCCTTGCCGATGCGATCTAAGCTGCGCAGAACCAGCACCATCGGCCAGCCAAGTGCCAGCCCCACCAGCGGCCGCGCAACGCTTGACAGCGCGTAACCGACGACGACGAATACTTTGCGCTTTTGCCCCAACATATCGGAACGTCGGCCCGACCACAGACGGAACATGCTTGCTGCGGCATCGGCGACGCCATCAATCAAACCCATGGCGATTGGACCTGCGGCCAGTGTCGTCGCCAGCAGCAGCGGGATCAGGGGTGCTACGATCTGCGACGATAGCTCGTTGAGAAAACTGACCAGCCCGAGCACGAAAACGGTTCTGGGAATTGCTTGCTTCATAGCACCTTGCGTGCGGGTAGTTTTCATAGGACATAGCAGCCAAAATAAGGTGCTGTCGCACCGGATGTAAAACTTGAATGCAGTATTTTCACGGCTGCGACCTTGATTGCGTGAAAGACAGACTCGCAGTTAAGGGAATTGCCATTGTAAAAACCCTTGTAGCAATAATTCTGAGCCGCCTCGATCAGGGTCGCGGACGCTACGTCCGACCGAGCCTTGAACCTGCAATGTATTATTAATGGCGTAGCTCGTTCCGACGTTTGCCAACAAACCCCAATTGCCTGAGTCCTCAGTAAGCAAGCTGCCGTTGAATTCACCCCCGATTGTCCATTGGGGCGTGACAGCATATTGCGCACCCGCACCATAAATAGCGGAATCACTAGCGTTGCCGCCAAGTGCAAATTGGTAGCCAGTTTCGGCAAAGCCATACCATTTGCCCCACGTTTTCCCGAATTGAACCGGAATGCGCAAACGCCAAACCTCGTCGCCCAACCCTTTATTCTTGCTGGCGGTAGGAAGGGTGATGTTGGGTGCAATAGAAATGGCAGGCCGGTTGCCATTAAGGTCTTCGTCTTGAAATCGCCACTTGAATTTAAAGTCAGTGTCGGCTGCGCCGTAAACAGCAGAACCCGATGCCGGATTAAATTGTTTACCCGCCACTGTCAGGTTCCATTTGAAGTGTTCATCGACGGTGTAGTTGATGTCCACAATGGGCGTAGTTACGGTGTTGCCTGACTGATTGCGGTCCGATACGGCGGCTAATTTATACTCCCAGCCGCTGGCTATGAAGCCTGGATCATCGGTCAGGAAGGGCGAGCCTGCATCAACACGCGGCACGCCGCCAATCGTTAGCAGAAAGAACGAAACTACCCAGAAATAACGACGCCATCCACTTCCAGCTAGCGCAGCATTTTTTTTGCGTGATTTGAGTAGTTCTAGATACACGACGATGCCAGTAACGGACATGGCGACGAGTGCTAAGCCCCAGAGTAGCCCGAGGAATTTGCCGCTATCACCAATAATTTCACCGGTGTGAAGTTTGATTAGCCAACCTTCGCCTTCAGGTGTGGCTTGCATGATTTCGCCAGTGACGGCATTGACCTGCACGCGCAAAGGGGAAGCCCCCTCCAAATGAAAAACAAACGAAGGTGTTGAATTTTTCAAATGCCAATCAATGCTGGCGATACCTCGATTGCCGTATTTATTTAGCAATGCTTTTCGCGATGTGTCGAGGGTTTGAACATTAAAAGCAATGGATTTGTTCAATTGATAGGGCGAGTCGAGCCCGACTTGAGCTTCTTTGGTGGACTCCTCTTCGCCAAATATTTGTTCAAATTGTAGGAAAACACCCGTAATAGAAACTAGTAAGAAGAACACCAGTGCGATGACACCAACCCATCGGTGAAATTTACGAAAAGTCATGGTTAAACCCTTTGTGAAGGTAGGTAGTTTTTAACTGTGTATGGCAGATGCGGCACATAATTATTCATCGTTCAACTGCTGCGATTTCTGCCAACAATTGCAGGCCATCCACTCGAACTGTCAGCACCTGTTGCGCGTTCAAATGCAGCGAAATGTGTAGTTTGAGCATTTCACACAACGCGTAGGCGATCGATAATCCGAGGCCAGAGCGACCGCCAACGTCTGCTTTTTCTGACTTTCGCCAAAACCGCATTGGCATCTGACTAAGATCTTCAGGTGTTAATGTCGGCGCGTCGTTGCTTATTTCCAAAGATGCGAGCCCGGTAGTGGCATTGCCGATGACAACGATCCGCACCGAGTTAGTGGGATCCGCATAGGCAGCCGCGTTGATAATCAAATTGCTCAACACGATTTTGAGTAAGTGCGGATCAGTCTGAATCCAGAACGGGGTACTCACGTCTAGCCGCCAATCCCAATGCTTACTAATGATCTGGTTCAGCATGCTGTTTAGCTCACTGGCTTGTAGGCAAATCTTCTCCAACCCGGCCTCAACCCGTGACATCAACAAAAGCGATGAGACCAGCGAATCCATATCAATAGCAATGGCACGCGCTTCACGCTGGACAGTGTGCGCGTGATGCGCTTCTGGAAATGAGCTCGCGACGTCCAATAGAGTTCTAAGCTCAGCGATCGGTGTGCGCAATTCATGCGCAAGATCACGCGACCACCTTCGTTCGCGTTCAAGCGCCTGAGCCAATGCGCGCGTGGAACGGTTGACGCTTTCAACAAAGCACACAAGCTCTTTCGGCACGTTATCAAGTGAAATTGAAGCATCACCTTGAAAATTTGGGCTTCTACTCGTCCGCGCGGCAATCTGATCAATAACATCGAGTTCTCGTCCAACGCGCCACCACACTAATGCTGCGGTACTAAATAAAACAACCATCACCGCAACCACCAACGCGACGTCAAAGTTGATCTCGTTGCGATCCAGCGGTGGCTGGGCGCGTGCCACGTGCAGCGTTACGTTAGCGGGTTTAACGTCGTGACTTGATTTCAGTGTGTTCCCTTGCCCGGGAAGAAAATGCAAGCTAACCAAACGCCCCATGGTGCCATCTGCAAGCTTCACCCATTGAATGGGCAGGCGCGAATCGGCGACGTGCAATCGCGCATCGACCCTGCTCAGGCTATGTGAGCGTGCAATGAGCCTGCCATTTGCATCCAGAAGTTCGAAATAATCTGGCCGTTCCGTGGCACTAAAGGCGCGCATTACTTCCTCGGAACGGTGCAGTTCAACGCCCCCCGCCTCCTGCAGCGTTAGTGTTTGAAGGCTGTGTGCGACTGCCAATAGCTCACCGTCGAACCGAGCTTGCAGCTCACGATCGACTACATTGTTCAGCAAAAATGCCACCGCAATCAAAAGCACTGCCAACGCGGAGGTAACGACAATCAGCAGATTTCGACGAATCGAGATAATTTTAGTCAATGACGTACCCCAAGCCGCGTTCAAAACGAATCAACTCGGTCACGCCAGCGGCGGCAAGCTTGCGACGTACCAGCGAAACCACAACTTCAACCACCCGATCCGACGCGTTCCGATCTGCGCTAGAAAGAGCTTCAAATATTTGACCTCGACTCAGAACCACGCCACGGTGCCGAGCCAGAAATTCCAAGGTCTTATATTCACGTCCAATGAGTGACACCGCCTCGCCATTGACACTTACTCTCTTGCGCGCGGTGTCAAGCTGAACATTGCCGAGGTTAATCAGTGGATCACGCTGATTGTGAACCCGCCGTACCAAAGCGTTGATACGCGCTAACAATTCGTCAAAATCGAATGGCTTTACCAAGTAGTCATCGGCACCGCAATTGAGTGCCTCAATGCGATCCTGAACGTGGTCGCGTGCAGAGAGCACGAGTACTGATTCACACGTCTTTTCGCTGCGCATTAACTTGAGCAGGGCAACCCCGTCCATACCGGGCAAACTTAGATCTAACACCACAAGCGGATAATTAGCGGTGCGCAAAAACGGCAGTGCAGACTCGGCATCTGAGGCGGCATCCACACTAAAACCAGAGCAACGCTGGCCGGTTGTAAGCGACTCG
>JANNYA010000216.1:0-11740 GCA_031409855.1 Rhodanobacteraceae bacterium
ACATTTACTTCCATTTTCCAGATCACCCAAAGGCAATCCTTCCATTAAATCATCATTTGTGTAGCCGCTTCCATGCGAACTACTTCCGCACGAACGACCACACAAGACACTTCTCAATACTGTTAAAGATCAATTCAAAAATTGAAGAATCTGTCACAACGCTGTCATAACCATCAAACATTCTTGTAAGCTCAATCCGTCAACCTCAGATCGATTCCAAACCCAGCGCCCCAATCCTGCAAGACCACCGCCTTGAACCCGATCCCCTGACTAACTTTCCGCATCTCGCGGAGAGTATTTCTCGTCAGGTGAGCCAGCTACTCTACATCAGTTTTTCTACCCGTCAAGAAAATCTTGGCCTTGGAATTTGAGTTTGTTCAGGTTGGGGGTGGCAGTCAAACATTATGCACTCGCTACCTATCGGCGTTGACACCGAAGCACCTTACTAAAGCACCCCATACCGTTATGAGTCTGCAGGGCTACGCCGCAGAGCCCTGAACGCCACTATTTTGCTGGCTTGCCAAGCAATAATGTTTGCGCGTACCTTCTTCCCCAACAAGCGCGGCGTCCGCGCGATAGTTCGTTGATTTTAAAGGGATTTCATCATGGCGAGCACGCTGAACCAGTTGCAGTTGTGGGTTGAAGAAACGGCCAAACTAACGCTTCCGGCAAAAATTCACTGGTGTGATGGCTCGGAAGCTGAAGATCAAGCGCTCAAAGCGCTCATGCTGGGTACTGGTGATCTAATCGCGCTGAACCCGCAAACGCATCCAAATTGCTATTTACATCGCTCCGACCCAAGCGATGTCGCACGCGTCGAGCATCTAACTTTTGTGTGTACGCCGGAACGTGAAGACGCGGGGCCAAACAACCATTGGATGGAACCCGCAGCGGCGCACGCCAAGATTGATGCGTTGTTTGCAGGTTGCATGGCCGGGCGCACGATGTATGTGATCCCCTACTGCATGGGCCCAATTGATTCGCCGTACTCGCGCTTAGGCGTTGAAATTACCGACAGCCCGTATGTGGTGATTAATATGCGCATGATGACGCGGATGGGTGCAGCGGCAAACGCGCGTATCGAGCGTGAAGGTAGTTTTGTCCGCGGCCTGCATTCGACTGGCGATTTAAGTCCAGATCGTCGCTTCATCATGCACTTCCCGGAAGAATTGGCGATCAAATCGATTGGCTCGGGCTACGGCGGCAACGCATTGCTGGGCAAAAAATGCCACAGCCTGCGCATTGCCAGCGTCCAAGCCAGTAAAGAAGGCTGGCTGGCCGAGCATATGTTGATCGTGGGCATCGAAAACCCGGCCGGTGAGACCCATTATGTTGCTGCCGCATTTCCTTCAGCCTGCGGCAAAACCAATCTCGCAATGTTGATTCCACCGGCGTCGATGCCCGGCTGGAAAGTGTGGACGATCGGCGACGATATCTGCTGGATGCAGCCGGGTGCCGATGGCAGGCTCTACGCGATCAACCCGGAAGCGGGCTTTTTCGGCGTCGCCCCCGGCACCGGCGCGAAGACCAACGCGAATGCGCTGGCCATGCTCAACCGCGATGCGATCTTTACCAATGTCGCCCTAACGGCGGACAATCAACCGTGGTGGGAAGGTTTAGATCAACGCGTGCCCGCGCTCGATTGGAAAGGTAATACGTTTAATGCCGCCAACGGCCCCGCCGCGCATCCGAATTCACGCTTCACCGTCAATATGACCGCCTGCCCTAGTTATTCCGAGCAAGCGCAAAACCCAGCGGGCGTGCCGATCTCGGCGATTGTTTTTGGTGGCCGACGTGAATCACTCGTGCCGCTGGTGTTTGAAGCGCGTGATTGGGCACACGGCGTACTTTTGGGTGCCGCGATGGCGTCTGAAACCACGGCAGCCGCCACCGGTGCGGTCGGCGTGGTGCGGCGTGATCCGATGGCGATGAAGCCGTTTTGCGGCCTCAATTTTGGTGACTACTGGGCGCACTGGCTGAAAGTGGGCAGTCAATTGACGCACGCGCCGAAGATTTTCAATGTCAATTGGTTTCGCAAAGGCAGTGATGGCAAATTCCTCTGGCCGGGCTTTAGCGATAACTTGCGCGTTCTGGCTTGGGCTTTGAAACGCTGTAACGGCACCGTCGGCGCGCAAGCCAGTACGATTGGCAATGTGCCGCACGCGCAGGATTTAGAACTTAGTGGGCTCAACCTGTCGACAGAGGCGCTGAACACACTATTGCATGTCGAGCAAAGCGCTTGGCAGACTGAAGTGGAAGAAATTGGCGTATTCTTGGCGGAATATGGCACCCGCACACCGTACGCCTTGCAGCTTGAATTGGCGAAAGCGCGTGCCGCGTTGGGCACCTTGGCAAAGGCGGCTTGAGGCCAATGCTTAGCAAAATCCTCATCCGCGTCGGTATTGTGCTGCTGGTTTTAATTCTGGCCTATGTGTTGCGCCTGATTTATTTGGTGCAAAACACGCCCGCCGCCGCTGGCTTTGGCACCGGCACTGCGATTACCGCCTGCCCTACTTCTAAACCAAACTGCGTAAGCACCCTCAATACCGAAGAAGGCTTTAAAGCGTATCCCATCGCATTTTCCGGCGATGCGGCAAGCGCGGTTGCGAAACTCAAAGCGGCAATTCAAACCGAACCGAATGTTGAGGTGGTGTTCGAAAATGCGCAGCAAATTGAAGTAACTTTCAAAACAGCGCTGTTTGGTTTTCGCGATGACGCCCGCTTTGCGATAAATCCAGCCACCAATCACATTGAATTTAGCTCGGCTTCGCGCGTGGGTTATTCCGATTTAGGCGTCAACAGAAAACGTATGGAACGTATTCGTGCGGCGTTTTCGGCTGGCAAATAGCGTCGTGGGTCAGGCGCAGTAGTGATTGAAAGCGCCTAAGGCACAACCACCACTTTGCCAATAACTTTACGCGCAGCCATATCCGTCAGCGCTTGCGGCGCTTCAGCCAAACGGTATTGACGCGATATGCGCGGCTTCAGCACGCCTTTTTCGATCCAGCCTAAAATTTCTTTCATACCAGCGGCATTGTTTTGCGGTTCGCGTTTGGCGAACTCGCCCCAAAACACGCCCACTAACGACGCGCCTTTGAGCAGGGCCAAATTGAGCGGTAATGTCGGCACCGTGCCGTCAGCAAAACCAATCACCAAGTGCCGCCCGCGCCAGGCAATCGAGCGAAATGCGGCTTCGCTGAAGCTGCCGCCGACCGGATCAAACACCACATCGACGCCTTTGCCACCGGTGCTGCGTTTTAAGGCCTCGCGTAAATCCTCCTTACTATAATCAATGCATTCGTCCGCGCCATGTTCACGGCACACACTCAGCTTTTCGGCGCTGCTCGCAGCCGCGATTACGCGCGCGCCGATGGCTTTGCCAATTTCCACAGCCGCCAAGCCGACCCCACCTGCCGCACCAAGAACCAGCAAGGTTTCGCCCGCCTGCAACGCGCCACGGTCACGCAAGGCATGCCAACTGGTGCCATACGCCAACACGAGGCTAGCGGCCAGCGGCATCGATAGTTTTGGCGGAAGCGGCATGCACAAGGCCGCATCGACGACGCATTCTTCAGCGAAACCGCCCGTGCCACACAGCGCGGCGACCGACATACCGATACTCAGACCGTTGACTTCGCTGCCGACTGCGCTAATGGTGCCCGCGATTTCCGCGCCGGGCGAAAATGGTAGCGCGGGCTGCACCTGATATTTCTTCTGGATAATCAACACATCCGGAAAATTTACCCCGGCTGCCGCCACCCGCACGCGCACCTGCTTCGGCCCCGGCTCGGGCAGGGCAACATCAAGCAGTTGCAGGGTTTCTGGCCCGCCCCATTCGGCGCAAATGATCGCTTTCATGCTGAAATTCTCCCTAAATTATTGCCAAATCCGTTGTCGCGGTAAGTTACAAACCCAATCGCCCAAACAAGCCCTTTTGCACGCCCGCCAACACCTTGAGCGTTTGCCCTTTAATGCCGGGAACCCGCCCCGCCGGATACATGCACCAATCGCGAATCAAGCCCGCGGTCGCGCTGTCAGACTGAAATAATGGCGTCAACCAGCGGCTAATAAACTGATAGATGCCCACATGTTCGCGCCGGACTTGATCGTACGCGCCAAGCGCACCCGCCAGATCATTGTGCGCCGCTAGCGCTTGGCACAAAGCGCGTGCATCAAGTAGCGCCATATTCGCGCCCTGCCCCAGTTGCGGGCTCATCGCATGCGCGGAATCACCCAGCAGCACCGCGCGGCCGTCAAACCAGCGCTTGTGCACGACGTCCCGATAGGTGGCTTTCGCCGTTTGTTCTGGATGCTGAATTTGCGTCAGTAAATCCGCCGCATCGGGCCAAAGTTCATGCACGTGCGAGCGCCAATTACCCAGGCCGTGAAACTCCCAATCGGGGAATTTGTGGGTGGGCAGGCTCCAGTAAACACAGAGTTTATCGGCGCTGCGGCTTTCCTCGGGCAAATGCCCGACCGGCAACAGCCCACACATGGCACGCGCACTGCGATAGCGCTGCGTCAAAACTTTAGCAAAGCGCCCGTCTTTGTCTTTCACCAAGCACCACACCGCGCCCCACGGGTACGCGCGATCCCGGCTGCATACGTGCGCAAAACTGCTGCGCAGCGCGGAATGTGCGCCATCGGCGATAACAACCAAATCATAGGGCCCAAATTTCTCGCCCGAGGCTTCAGTCAAGGTGCCAGCGGCGTTATCAACACTGACCAAGGTCGCGGAAAGCCGCACCACAACCGAGTCCGGCAATGCCCCCAACAAGGTTTGAAACAGCGCGCCGCGCTGAATCCCTAAACCAAAACACGCACTGTCCAGATCGCGATAACGCATATCCATGACCCGCCGCCCCGCTGGCGTTTGCCCATAAAGCCGCTCCACACGTTGGCCACAGGAATCCGCCAGATCGAACAATCCAAGCTCGCGCAAGACTGCAAGCCCAGTCGGTTGCAGCAATAAACCCGCACCGAGGGGTTTTAACTCAGCCGAGCGCTCAAAAAGCTGCACCTGATGGCCAGCGCGTGCTAGATAAATGGCAGCAGCAAGGCCAGCGGTGCCGCAGCCTGCAATGGCGATGGAGAGGTTTTTCATGGGGCGAGTGTCGGATTAACCACTGCGCAGCACCGCAAACAAACGCCAATCGCCTAGGCTGCCAGATAAAGTATGGGAATCGCGCTCGCTAAATTGAATGCCGGAGCCTGCGACCAAATCCTTTACCGTGCTGGACACCAACACTTCGTCGGTGTTTGATTTTGCCGCGACCTGTTTTGCGATTTCTACTGCCGCGCCGCCTAAACCCTCGCCGATAACGTCGCACTCGCCGGTGTGCAAGCCGCTACTGACGTGGATATTCAGGCGTTGCGCGGCGGCGCGAATGGCGCAGGCGGCGCGAATCGCTCGGGCGGGGCCATCAAAAGTTGCGAGCATTTCTGAGTCGCTGGTTTCGACTACGCGGCCTTTAAATAACTGGACTTCTTTCTGAAAAAACGAATGGAGACGAGCGCGCAGATCGTCAAATTCCGCACTCAGGGCCAATACTGCGTCGACGCGCACATGCAGCACGGTCGCTAATACGCGATCAAAGTCTGAGGCATGACGCACGCCGGTTAGAAATTCTTCAATTTCATCCAAAATTTCGTCCTGCGCACCGACGAATGGCAAGTGATCGATGCCAGCAAGCTCAACGAACTTCGCACCTGGGATATTTTCGGCCAGATAGCGACCTTCCTCGATTTTTAGGCATAAATCACCGGTGCGGTGCACGACTAAGGTTGGCACGCGCACCGTGGGCAACACTTGGCGAATATCAATTTCGGTATTCATCCGGGTCAACGCGACAGCTGCACCCGGACTGGCACCACGGCGCAAATAGCTCGCCCACCACGCTCTAAAAGCCGGGTCCGCCGCGACGCTCGGGGCGCGGTCTTCCAAGCCCACGGGGCCGCCCCAATGGTTGCGAATTTCCTCCAAAAATAGATCACGCTGCGCTTCCGTTGGGCCCCACGGGTAACCCTCGCCGCGCAAACGCCGGGCATAGCTGCCCATCATCACCAGCGCGATGGTGCGCTCAGGATAGGTCGCGGCAAATAGCGCGCACATCGGGCCGCCTTCTGAAACGCCACACAGCACTGCGCGTTCGCTGCCTGCCGCCGCCATTACCGCGCGCACGTCGTCCATGCGCTGCTCCAAGGTCGGCAATTGGTCCACTGGCACCCGATCCGATAGCCCAGTGCCGCGCTTATCAAACAAAATCACGCGGCAAAAGCTCGCCAACCGACGCAAAAAACGCGCGAAAGTAGGTTCTGTCCAGAAATATTCTAGGTGCGAAATCCAGCCCATCACGAACACTAAATCCAGCGGCGCAGCACCGATCACTTGATAGGCGATATTGATTTCACCGCTGCGCGCGTAATGCGTTTGCGGAATTTCAAACTGCGCTTCTGAACGTTCGTAAACGTGGGCAGACGAAACTGCAGCAGGCACGAGTAATGGTGCCAGTGGCACCGGTGGTGCCGAAGACGGCAAATATCCCGCGCTGGTGGAAAACAGCATTTCCGAAAGCGAAACTTGGGCCACTGGCGCGGACGCAAGCACCAGCGTGTCGTCCGTGCGCAACGCCGCAGGAAGCTTGGCGTTCCACCCCGCACCAAGATGCTGACGCAACAGCAAATCCTTTTGCAGTGCCTTCAAATCTTGCTGGAAATCCAACATCGTCTGATAGCGCTGTGACACCTCCTTATCCAGGGCGCGATCAATGATGCGCTCAAGCTCGGGCGGTGTCGTGCTTACTAAGCTAGACAGCGGTGCGGGCGCGCAGGTCAAGATCGCCACAATTAAATCGCTGGTGGTCTTTGCCGCAAACGGCGCTTTTCCGGTCAGCAGCTCATAAAGCACCACGCCCAGACTAAAAATATCACTGCGCGCATCCAACTTTGCGCCACGTGTCTGTTCGGGTGACATATAAACCAAGGTGCCCATCACTATTCCAGGGCTGGTAATCGCGCCCAGTGCCAAACTTAACGGGCTGCTTAGCTCCGTTGCCATCGGTTTGGCAAGGCCAAAATCAAGCAATTTTACGTAGCCATCTGGGCGCACCATGATGTTCTCCGGCTTGATGTCGCGGTGCACGATCCCCGCCGCGTGCGCAGCACTCAGCGCGCATGCCACTTGCAAGATAATCTCCAAAGCCGCACTAAGTTCGAGTTGGCGCCCCAACATCTGCGCCCGCAATGTTTTTCCTTCAATGTGCTCGGTGGCAATGTAGTGAATGCCATCCACTTCGCCGACTTCGTGAATGGTTAGGATATTCGGATGATTCAGCGCACTCGCGGCTTTTGCTTCGCGCACAAAGCGGCGCAACCACTCGGAATTATCGGTATATTTTTCCGATAGCACCTTGAGTGCAACCTTGCGATCCAGACGCATATCGCGCGCTAGATAAACTTCGCCCATGCCGCCCGCACCTAAAACCGATAGGAACTGATAGCGGTCTGGGCGTATACCGGGTAAGAAAATATTGCCACGCGAACTCGAAAGCGCCAGGGTATCGAGTGCTGTGGCGCTATTTTTTAAAATAGCACCATCAGACTGCACCGCCAAACTAGATCGCACCGAAACGCGCGCATCCCGGCTTGTGGCCTTGCGCTTTTTGACCGGTGCGACAAAGCGATAACCATGCTTAGGCACAGTCTCAATATAGCGCCCACCCGCTTGCGCTTCATGCTCGCCTAAAAGTTTACGCAACGCGGAAATGTGGTGCGACAAACTCGCCTCATCCACGCGCATGTCCGGCCAAATTAGGCTGATCAGCTCTTCTTTACTAACGATCGAGCGGCTGCGCTCCACTAGGGCGATCAAAACATCCAGTGCCTTTGGCGCAACCGATAGCACTTGCGTATCGCAGGTCAGCAATCGCTGCGCAGGTTCTAGGCAATAGTGACCAAAATAGTAAGCGTGGCTGGCAACTTTGTGCATCAACGCTCCTGCGCTCTATTTGAATGGCAAGCAAGTAATCTAAACTAGAATCCCGACAGATTGCCAGGGGCATTTAACTGGAATTGCCCTGGCGTATCGTGCTTGCGCTGCCAGCGCTAATTTTCAAACCCTGAGCGAAATGTGGCCCAGCACTGCGAACTAAACGCGCCACCACTAATCAAAGCGCTGGGCGTATTTGCGAGCACACTAAAAGTGCCGGTATTCAAGGCGTAACTACCATAGCCATTGTAGGCACCGGTTTGCGCCGTAACCCAGCCATAAAGCCTGCCGCTGGCATTGTCAAAATCAATCGGCCCGTGCGAAATCGTCGATAGATAGCTGGTGTTACCAACCAAAGTGACGTTGCCAGTCACCCGATCCATGCGATACAAACGCCCGCTACCGCTGGGGTTAGTGGTTTCCACTGCAAACAATCGCCCCTGGCAATCAATCGAAATGGCAGAGGCTTTAAAGTCATTGCCGTTATTGATACCCGCCTGCAGCGTTAGCTCAGCGGTCGCTAAATCCAAGTAATACAGGCGCGACTGCAGATCAGTAAAATTGCGCCCAATGACAATCGCTTGGCCGCTTAACGGGTCAATTGAGAAACTCTGGGCAAACTCACCGGCAACCAGGAAACCGCTGAGATCGGCGATGGGCGTAACGCTTGCGTCCAAAGGATTGATGCGCACCAAACGCGCTGGCCCGCCTACCGTGGCAATGCCATAAAGCGTGTTGTCGGGTGCAAAATCCATTCGGTTCGCAACATCAGCGGTAGCCCCCACCGGCAAAATCGTCGCCGCATTCCAACTGAGGATCGGGTGTCGGCTGAGGCCGCGCTGCAGCGTGGAGGCATTGCTGGTATTGATCACGAATGCTTGCGCCGGCAGCACATCGTTGTTACCGCTACTAATCACAATACGGTCCAACAGCATATCTTGATAGTTTGGGTTCGCTGCCGTGGTTGAGCGCAACTTGAAGGCCAAGCGATGCAGGCCAGTGCCAAAATTTTGTAATTCGGTGGCGCGAATCACCACGGTACAAAAGCTCAAGCCCACGCCAGCGCTGCCGGCACCAAACAAATTCTCGCAGCTGGGTTGATCGCCTGAAGTTGCCGGGCCTGAGCTGCGAATCGTGCGCTCAGGGCAAAACGAACCACTACCTGGCGCGCACGGCGTACTGCCGCGATTGGGATCGACGACGCCATCAATCCCCGGCTTCGCCATATCTTGCGTGTCCGAGCCGCCGCCACTTTCCCGAACATCCAGCCCGCCCTGGCCCGATGCGGCCTTGCGTAATACAAACGTAACCGTGCCAGAACTCCCAAAAATAATCGGCGGCGTCACAATCCAACGCCCTTCGGGATTGCTTTGCGCTTTACCGCGCGCCACGCCAAAAGCGCCGTCATTGGTAAAGCCAAAACCGCACGCCAACATATCGCCAGGCGTCGCACACGTTGCAGTGCCAGTGCCGGAACCAGGCCGAAAAATCCAGCCTTGCGAACTTAAACTTTGGAATTCTGCAACGCTATTAAACTCGGCGGCAACGACCTGATTAAGCCCGATCGTTTGCGCCTGGCTGAGCAGCGGAAAAGCAGCCAGCGTGAGCAGAAGGCGAAAAAAATTCATGTCAGCGTTCCCAGCCGAGCGAGATGCAAGATTGAATCAGTTAGCTCGGCCAAGCTCAATCCCTAAACTTCGTCGCGAGGGCGCTTCGCGGCGGCGCTTCGTTTCGGCGCTTCGCAACATGAAATTTGCCGCTGTCGCGCTCGGCACCGCGCTCAATGCAACACAAATGCGCGTGCAGCGCTGTAGCGTTTGTTAACCCGGTGTGCGAGTGCAAGCGCCCGGTGTTGCAGGTGACAAATCATTGCCAATTTGAATGACGCGAACGGCCCCAGCGATGTTTACTAAACTACATTGCCATCATCCGAGATAGTCATTCGCCCCTCACCCAACGCATGATTGCCGTTCCATGGGAAATTGTACGAATGCAGCATTCCTCTAACCGCTAATGTCATCGCATCAAAAGAATAAATTCCCGCAGGCCCAAGGGACAATTAACTCACCAAAGTCCCCAATTGCTCACCAAACATCAGGCGCTTTAGTTCGCCCGGTGCCAGCATATTGTAGATGCGGATAGGCATTTTATAGTCGCGGCACAAGGCAATTGCGGTGGCGTCCATTACTTCTAGCTTTTTATTGAGCACTTCGTCGAAGCTGACGTGATCGTACTTAGTAGCGGTCGGGTCTTTTTTCGGATCACTCGTGTAAAGGCCATCGACTTTGGTGGCTTTCAGCAACAGCTCAGCGCCCATTTCAATCGCGCGCAGGGCAGCGGCAGAATCGGTGGTGAAAAATGGATTGCCGGTGCCCGCCGCAAAAATAACGATGCGGTTTTTTTCCAAATGGCGGATCGCGCGGCGGCGAATGTAGTCTTCGCAGACTTCGTTGATCTTAATCGCACTCATTACGCGCGCATTGCCGCCGGATTTTTCTAGCGAATCCTGAATCGCCAGGGCATTCATCACCGTCGCCAACATGCCCATGTGATCGGCGGTTGCGCGATCTATGCCGCTTTTAGCCAGCCCAGCGCCACGAAAAATATTGCCTCCACCAATCACCACACCAATCTGGATGCCCAACTTAGCAATCTCGATAATCTCCGCAGCGAGTGCGCTGACGACATTGGGATCGATGCCGTAATCTTCACGCCCGAGCAATGCCTCGCCGCTGAGTTTGAGCAAAATGCGTTTGAATTTGACTTCTGACATGGTGAATCCTTAATTTAATTCGTTCTGTTCCGGTGTTGCTACATTGTCCAAAAAAAACCCGGGATCGCCCGGGCTTTTCATTGCAAGTTTTACCTACAGAAGCGACTACTGCTTTTTGCTGGCTTCAACTTGCGCCATCACTTCGGCGGCAAAGTCTTCTTGTTTTTTCTCAATGCCTTCGCCAACCGCCATGCGCGTAAATGCGGTCACGGTGGCTTTGGCGGCCTTGAGCAAGTCTTCAACAGTTTGTTTGCCATCCGAATTCGGGCCGCTGTAAGGCTGGCCGAGCAAAGTTTGGTCGCCAAGCGTCTTGCGAATCTTGCCAACGATCATTTTTTCAACGATCTCGGCAGGCTTGCCAGAATCTTTAGACTGCTCAAGCGCGATTTGCTTTTCGCGCTCAAACGCTTCCGCAGGCACCTGATCCATATTCAAATAGCTCGGGTTAATCGCCGCAATGTGCATCGCAATACCGCGCGCCAATTCTTCGCTACCGCCGGTCATGCTGACCAAAACTGCAATGCGCGTGCCGTGCAGGTAAGCGCCCAAAGTTGGTGCACTAACGTGTGCGGTGCGACGGATTTGGATGTTTTCGCCGATTTTGGCAACCAATGCCAAGCGACGCTCTTCCACCGTGCCAGCATCGGTTGCCAGCGCTTTAATCGCTTCAATGTCAGCGGTCTTGCCCGCAAGCGCTGCTTTTGCAACCGCATCGGCGAAGACAACAAAGCTTTCGTCTTTAGCAACGAAGTCTGTTTCGCAGTTGAGCTCAACAACAATCGCTTCGCCACCCGAAACCGCCATCGCTAAGCGGCCTTCTGCGGTCACGCGTGAGGACTTCTTGTCGGCTTTTGCTAAGCCTTGGGTACGCAGCCAGTCAATCGCGGCTTCCATGTCGCCGTTGTTCTGCACCAGCGCTTTTTTGCACTCCATCATGCCAGCGCCCGAGCGCTCGCGCAGTTCTTTGACTGCGGCTGCTG
>JANNYA010000217.1:0-14210 GCA_031409855.1 Rhodanobacteraceae bacterium
TTCTTCAGCTGCTTGTGCGCTTTGACGCTGACGCCGGTCCATTCTTGATGGATGATATTGGTCAAGATCGCGAATTCTTCGCCTTTTTGCACACCGTGCTCGGCCCAATAGTCGGTGAGCTTATTGCGCGTTTCCTGGCCGGTCATACGGCTTTGGATCCACTTTTCGCTACGTCCGTGCTGCGCCCAGGTTTGCCGCGCGCGATTTAGCGACAAGCTTGGGTCCGCCATTTCCTGCATGCGCTCGTAGCCTACTTTTGCCAGCCACAGCTTGATGGGCTCGGCTTTAGGGCTGGGCACCGATTGTACTAAACGCAATAAGGTTTCAGCGGTGGCGGCGTCGGTGAGGTAGCTTTTGCCATCGGCAGCGGGCAACTTCAGTCGGTGACAATCTGTCACCGACTGACTGCCTTCCTTGCTCAGCCGCTCTTTGAGTTTGTTCCAATATTTACGTGCGGTCTGGTGGTCGGCCTGAGCCGTCAACACCTGCACCACATCCACCACCGAAAACCACCAGGTTTCCGTGGCCTCGTCATAACTGCGGCGGATCGCGAAGCCGTCGAATTCAGCGGGCAGAATTTTCATATTTTATCTCACAGCGCGCCGCTAAAGGCTTGATGTAGCAGGGATTTTTTTAGTTCGTCTAGGGCGATTAGTTTGCGTTGGTAGATTTGGGTTAGGGTTTGGGTTTGGTGGTAAAACTCGTCCAATTTATTGACTATTTTTTCTTGTTCCGATGCTTTGGGCAGTGGAACTATGAGCGCCGCAACGGACGATGTATTGATAACACCTTGCGCGGAACCTGTAGTCATACCCAATAACTGCCCCCGTCCAGACGGCGATTGACAATACCGTTCAAGATAGGCGGCATTCCCACGAGTCGGCCTCGCGAAAACAATGTTTGCGCAGTTCAGTTCGGCGACGTCTTCTAAAACCGCACAACAATCACCGCGATTCGCTCCAACACGCACGAAAAGTAAATCTCCAAAACGAATTTGGGATTTTCGAAGACGGCTGTGAAATTCCTTTGTGACGTATTGAATGCCATCCCAATCGAGCTTACCTGGTCGAACGTTTTGCGATCTAAGAAATGGAATGCCTTCGGACGGTTCGCAGTAGAACTCCGAGGTCGGGCCAACGTGACCAACCGACACTCGTTCGCAAATATCAGCAAGCCGTGTCTCCACCCACCCCGTCCCACGTTCCGTAAACACCGATTCCAAATAACTCTCAAACACTGCCCGCGCGTTTTGCAGGTTCTTTTCGGCGTTGGCTTTGGCGGTGGCGATGGCCTCGAAGGCTTCGTCGAGGATGGCGACTATTCGGTATTGTTCGGGGAGTGGGGGCAGCGGGATAACAAAGCTTTTGATTTGCTCCGTGCTTAAGTTTGGTTGAGCTGCACCAGCCGAAATTCGGAGGTTTTCCTCAACATTCATAGAAAGATAGTAATAAAGAAAGCGCTTAACGAGGTTTTTACCCGGTTCAAACTTACCAACGCGCTGATTCAGATAGAAAACAATATTTTCAGTATTGAATCCAATTTTTCCAGTCGTCGCTCCTGACATCGCAATGACAAGATCGCCTTCGACGACACGATATCTGTCAAGGTTTTCGTCATAGTCCTTCGGATCGAAGAAAACGAGACGGTTGTCTACATCGATAGTGTCGTCCTGAATGTTTGAGATTCGTATTATTGGGATGCCAGTTGGTTTAAATGTGCTGCTTTTGAATGCGAATCCATTTTGAAATCCGCAAACATGCTCGAGCTTTGTCGCAACCCATAAATTGTTCATGCCGAAGCCCAGAGTTCCGCCAAACCACAACCGGCTCCCTCGCCCCGCCGACACGCTACATTCGGGCCAAATACTGCGAGCGGCGAGAGAGCGCGGGTGAGTGGCTGGATAGTAAGGTTCTTAGCAATTGCGATAAAGATAAAACGCGCCCGCCCCTCACCCCAACCCTCTCCCCGTAGTTCGGCTATCGCTTTGGCCATAAGGTTTCGGCGGGGAGAGGGAGCTGGTTGCGGCGGGTTTGTGGTTCTTGACATGATCTTGAGCCTCACAACAACCCCCGAATCACCGCCAAAACCTCCGCACTCTCGGCATCCAGCGCCGCAATTTCATCCATGATTACCTCCGGGCTGCGGTGCGCAACTACTTCCCCGCCATTCGGATTTTTCACAGATAAATCAAAGCTCTTAGCGTCAATGCTGGCTACATCCACGCTCCAGCTTTTCGGCGAATCGGCCTGGGTTTTCTGTAGCTCAAGGAACTCGGATAAATCCGCATCATTGAGCGGATTGGTTTTGCCCATATTGCGGCCGGGTTCTAACTGATAGAACCAGACTTTGCGGGTTTGGCGGCCTTTTTCAAAAAACAGCACCACGGTTTTTACGCCCGCACCGATGAAGGTGCCGCCGGGGCAGTCCAGCACCGTGTGTAGATTGCATTCTTCCAGCAGCTTTTGCCGCAGGCTGACCGAGGCGTTGTCGGTGTTGGACAAAAACGTATTTTTGATCACGATACCGGCGCGGCCACCGGCTTTTAGGATTTTGATGAAGTGCTGCAGGAACAAAAACGCGGTTTCGCCGGTGCGTATTGGGAAGTTTTGCTGCACTTCTTTGCGTTCTTTACCGCCAAAAGGCGGGTTCGCCAGAATGATATTGAAGCGGTCTTTTTCCTGCACATCGCTTAAGTTTTCCGCGAGCGTGTTGGTGTGAATAATGTTGGGCGCTTCGATGCCGTGCAGAATCATGTTCATGATCGCAATCACATAGGCCAAGGATTTCTTTTCCTTGCCATAAAAAGTGCGCTCTTGCAGGTTGCGATCTTGCGCGGTGCTGCGATTCGGGTTTTGCGCGCGCAAATAGTCAAACGATTCGCACAGAAACCCGGCCGAACCCACCGCTGGGTCGCAAATGGTTTCGCCAAGCTGCGGTGCAGTTACCGCGACAATGGCGCGAATCAGCGGGCGTGGGGTGTAGTACTCGCCGCCGTTGCGCCCGGCGTTGCCCATGTTCTTGATCTTGGCTTCGTACAGGTGTGAAAGCTCGTGCTTCTCGGACTGCGACTGAAAGCGCAATTCGTCAATGTGATCAATGACTTCGCGCAGGTTGTAGCCGCTTTGGATGCGGTTTTTGATCTCCCCGAAAATTTCGCCGATCTTGTATTCAATCGTGTTCGGCCCGCTCGCCTTTTGCTTAAAGCCGTGCAAATACGGGAAAAGTCGAAAGTTGACGAATACAATCAAGTCATCGCCGGAGAGTGCGGCGTTGTGATCAATTTTGCCAGCCGCATCTTTGGGTGCTGCCCAAGTTTCCCAGCGATACGGCAAATCCAGAATGGCATGATAGCTTTTGCCTTCAAGCGCGGCTTCGGTGGCTTTGTCTTGCTCCAGGGCATCCAGGTATTTCAGGAACAACAGCCACGAGCTTTGCTCGGTGTAGTCCAACTCGCTGGTACAACCGGCGTCTTTCCACAAGACGTCGTCGATATTTTTGAAGGTTTGTTCGAACATTGGGGCCTAGGGCTTATGCAAATCCTAGCGAGATTACCTGCATTCCCAAGCAAAATAGCGGCAAAAATAGCCTCAGCCCAACAAAAACACCCGCTCAATCACTGCCTTCGCCGCAGCAAAGGAGAAGTGCGTGCTGACGTTGCTCAAGCCACCTGCGCTCAAGCGCTGCCACAGCTCGGCATCTTGATAGGCGTGCACTAACGCATCGGCAAATGTTTGCGCGGTGTCGCCGATCATTACATCGACACCATCGCCGCAATACATGCCTTCCACCGCAGCACCCGTGGCGATTACCGGCAGGCCATGCGCCATCGCCATATTGACCTTGCCTTTTACGCCAGCACCGTAACGCAGTGGCGCAACGCTCAAGCGTGCGGCGGCTAATAGCGGGTCAATATCGGGCACAAAGCCATGTACCACAACATGATCACAGGCTAATGCGGCAATTTCAGGTGGCGTGTTGCTGCCTACCAAATGCAGCACGAACTCAGGCAGCAATGCTTCAGGCAGCTTCGCGCGCGCCAGCGGTAACACCTCACGCACAAACCAAAGCGCCGCATCCACATTCGGTGGGTGCTGAAAGCCACCGACAAATAACAGGCCAGCGCGCTCGGCAAAACCACGCGCACAACCTGGTACATCATGGATATTCGATAGAATTTCGACGCGCGCCAAAGGCACCAGTTCCTTCAGCAACATTTGCTCAATCGGCGAAACCACCAGCGTCAAATCTGATGCGGTAATCACCGCCAATTCTTGTGCGCGGGTTTTCAGCGCGGCACGGGCCAGGGCGGCATCACTGGCTAATTCGGCTTGCCGTTCTTCGCGCAGAAAATGTAGATCGACCGTGTCGAAAATCACCCGCGCACGCCGACAGTGTTCGCGCACCAAGGCCAGCAGCGGCGCCGCGATATAGTGGCGCGACAGCATTACCGCATCAAAACGCGCGCCATTTTCCGCTAGCCAGGTCGGTTCACTGTGCAAATACGGGTGATATAAAACTTGGACGCCCAGCGCTTGCAGCTTTTCCGCATAGCCGCTGTGGTAGTGGCGCCCTTCGCAAAAGAATGTCACGGCGCAGCCCGAATTCACCAAGATCGTTAGTAAATTCACCATGCGCAAGGAGCCAGAATCTTGATCCGGCATCGGCGTAACCGCGTCCACCACCAAAATGAATTTTTTCGCGCGGTGCTGACTGGCAACGGCAATCGCAGTTTTCGGTGGCGGTGCTGGATGGGTTTTCAATACCGCATCCCAGCGTGCCAGGAATTTTTCTTGATTAATTACCTGATAACGCTTGATGCCACTGCTCAAATCCGTGCCGCTGCTAATCCCTTCAAAATGCACCACGACGCTGGCGGGCTGCACATAGCACTTCAGTCCAGCTTGTCGAACCTTAAAGGCCAGATCCGTATCTTCATAATAGGCCGGCGCATAAAGCGTATCGAAGCCGCCAAATTGCTCGAAAAGCGATTTGCGCAGTGCAATCGCGGCACCCGAGCAATAGTCGACCTCGCGCACAAAACCATATTGCGGATCGTTCGGATCGGCGAAGCGGCCATAGTTCCAACCCGAGCCATCGCTGAAAATAATGCCACCGGATTCCTGCAAACGGCCATCCGGATACACCAATTTTGCGCCCACCAGCCCGGCATCCGGGCGCGTGGCAAAAGTGGCAATCAAAGCATCCAACCAACCGGCCTGCACGGCAGTGTCGTTATTCAAGAAAACGACAAATTCGCCATTCGCCGCCGCCGCACCGGCATTACAGGCACCGATAAAGCCCAAATTTTGTGGGTTTTTAAGCGCGCGTATGCCGCTAATTTCGCTCAAATTTTGCCAGGTTTCATCCGTGGAACAATCGTCCACAACAATAATCTCGACCCGCAACGCGCTAATATCGGCGCTCAAACTGCGCAGGCAGGTGTCAGTGTAGCTAAATTTGTTGTAGACCGGAATCACGATGGATACGTCAATCGTTGCAGCGTCCGATGCAACCGTTCCGGAAACGTGATATGCGGCAAAAATATCGGGCAATACCGGCAGCACCAAGGTCACCGGGTGCAGCAAGGGCGCATCTTTGCGCCCAATGCGTCTGAATGTCGCCGCTATTCCACGTGTGCGCAGGCTGCTGACGCCGCGCACGATGAGCGTTTTGGCGCGCCGCAGTTGAAACACTAGGCGACTTGCGAGTTGCTGTTTGGCGCGCATCGCGACCCGCAATGGCCGTGTCAGCTTCCAGCTGGTGCTTTGCAAAATGGCTTGATAGTCCAGATTGGCATTCTGGAGTTGGCGGGTGCTTTGTCCAAGTTCCGCGATGACCTGTAAAGTGGCATTTTGTGCATCAAGCACTTGCGTTTCAGTTTCAACAAGGTGCGCTTGTAGCCCTGTGATTAAAGTTTTCAGGTGATCTGTTTCAATCGTTTGCGCAGCAATCATCGCGTGCGACTGCGCAGTCAGAACTTCTAGCTCGGCGACTAACGATTGTGCCCACTGGCTGCGCTCGTGCAATAAATCGCTGGTTTTCCGGCCCCATTCACCGCGCTTTATAGATTCTTCCTGAAGTGCTGCAATGTTTTTTTGACTATGCGCAAGCTCCATTTGCAGGCGCGAAGCCACCGATTGAATCAGCGCCAAAGTGTTCATGTGATGCACTGGCAGGCTAGCGTGGGCCTGCGCGATTACGTCCGGCTCGCGAATTTGAAGCGCGGTCAACACCTGCGCATAGCGTTCGGCCTGCAGCGCAGGTGTGGGCTCGATATGCGCTGCCAAGCGCTTGCGCACGCTCGCAAGGCGTTCCGGGTTGACGCTAAGCGCGCGCATCGTGGCCAGCAGACTTTGCGCATCTGGAGCACACAAAAACCCATCCACGCCATCGACAATGCGCTCAGCAAGTGCGCCAATATTCGTCGCCAACACCGGCAAGCCTAAGCTGCGCATTTCGCTCAAGCTATAGCTAAACGTCTCCGCGACAGTGCGTGGCAGCAAAGCCAGATCAGGCGCTAACTGTTGTACTAGCCTCGGCAAATCTTCTAGCTGATAGTCTGGAATGACATCAATGCCAGAGCGCGCAAAAAACGGCGTGGCCGCCGCATTCGGGCCAAGCAAAATCAGATCGCAAACCTCTAGCAATTCGGGCACGCAGCGCGCCAGCAAGTCGGCACCTTTACCGCCCGCAATGCGCCCGGGAACCAGCACTTTGAGTTTTCGGGGTGGCTGTACGCGATTGCTTTGCCGCAAACCCATAGGCTCGGGCCAAGGCGCAAGACCGTGTGCAATAACGTGCGCTGGTAGCGCCGCCAGACTAGGTGCGATGCGGCGCACGTTGTCCAAAACACTCCGGCTCGGTGCAATCAGCGTCACCTTGGCAGCTAACAAAAGCGCTTCGTACTGCGCTCGCAAGCGCGTCCAATAAGCCGGGCCTTGCTTTGCAAACGGCGCGGCATTAGCGGAATCGCGCGCCAATTCGGCAGCGTCAAAGCGTCGAGTTAAATCACCAAAATCACAGTGCAATTTCGGCCAAAGCGGGAAATAGTCGTGCAAAACCAGCGCCGTCGGCACCGCGGACTGCAATAGATCCAGGCTGTGTCCAATGAATGAGGAAACTAATAGTTTGTCAATTTGATAGTCATGAATAATTCGCGTCAACTCGGCGGCATAGCCCGCGTGCTGCAGATCCAGCGTCGCAATCGCAGGACAAATGTGGGCGCTTGCTAGCTGCACATTATCCAATGGATCAAACAAGGCCAATTTCGTGCCAAATAGCGCCAACGCGTGCTTGCCCGTCGGCAGCAGCCAGAGGTGGCGAAAGTGTGTATCGCTCGCGGCATAATCCCGCGCAAACCGCTCGACACCGCCGCCCCAGCTGTGCATCGCATGCAATAAGCGCGGCCGGGGATCGCTCAACAAGGTGCTGCGCTTGCCGCTTTCCAAGGTGCGCTTTACTTGATCACACAGCGCGAACCACGGTTGCTCCAAACAAGTCGTGTGCGCATTTGTTGGCGTTGATTTGCAATCAAATATTGCCGCTTTTGCAATAAACATGCCGCAATACAACAGCATCTGATCCAAGGCCGCGTCAGAAAATCGCGCACGCAAGGCACTGGGCACAAACATCAGCGGTGCTTGGACAAAACGTGCGGCGTACAGAGTCTGCGGCGCGAGCGCAAAACACAGCGCATCGATGTCGCTTGATCGTGCGTGCAGTGAATCGCCAGCGCGCACGGGCTCAAGCTCGGTGCGCTCACAAAACACCGCCACCACTTGCTCAGAACCAGCGCTGCACACACTCAGCAAGCGCTCCAACCAGCGCTCGGGTAAAAAAATGCCCGCAGCCACATGGATTAGCGCCAGATTAAGCGGGCAATCCTGCTCAGATTGCAGCCATCGCACACGCGCATCAACCTTGCCCGCACTTAGCTGCGCGCGGACTAATTCCTCGCTGCCGCCAGTGACGACGACGCAAACATCAAGCGGAGTTAGGGCAGATCGAACGTTCGGTGTCAAAATGGCTGTGCTCAATCAAGGGAATTGGGGGGTGCAAATCCCCCAGCGAATGCGGCGTTTGTTTGGCCGCTAAAAGGGCCGCAAAGTGTAATGCACCGACGCTGTGAAACTGAACACGCCCGCGTGATCGTGGTGCTTGGAAACGCTCTCGCCAGCAATAGTCACCAAAAAGCCCGCACTCGCTGGTCGTTTTGGCCGGCATGAATGCGCATAATGCGATTCGATGCATTCAGGCGCGCCCTCAAAATGTGGTTTTGGCTACGACGAATTAGCGGCTTTGGCTTTGGCTTTGGCCTAGGTTTTGTACTTCCCTGGCTGGTGTATTTGGATCAAGTTATCCAGTCCCGCTTTGATTTATCCGCGCCATCGGTGCCCAGCCGCATTTATGCGCGCCCGCTGTTGTTGCTTGCGGGTGAGTTAAACCTTGATGCGCTAAAAGCCGAACTGCTGCTGCTGCGCTATATCAGCGACCCGCGCGCGGGCGTGCCGGGCACTTTTAGCACCAGCAACAGCAGTTATGTCATCAACGTCCGATCGTTTGCGTTCGAAAACGGGCCGCAGCCGGCGCGACGAGTTCTACTGCGCTTCAATGGCGCACGTTTGGCTGCGTTAAAAGATGCTGACAGTAGCGCCGATTTAGCCAGTTGGCGGCTTGACCCGGTGAAAATCGCGACCTTATTTGGTGCCGATAAAAACGCCGCCGAGCGCCTGCCGATGGCGATTGAGCAAATGCCGCAACTTTTAGTAGCTGGCCTGCAAGCGGTAGAAGACCGCAACTTCAAAACGCATCACGGTGTGGACCCGCTCGGCCTACTGCGCGCGGTTTGGGCCAATATCCGTGGCGGTGCGCTGCGGCAAGGTGGCTCCACCCTGACCCAGCAGCTGGTGAAAAATACGCTGCTAACACCGGCGCAAACGATTGAGCGCAAGCTCAAAGAAATGGGTTTGGCGCTGTTGCTGGAGCGCCGCTTTGACAAAAAGACCATTCTTGAGGCCTATCTCAATCGCGTGGTGCTGGGGCAATCCGGCGATCAAGCCATTCAGGGTTTTCCCGCCGCGTCAGAATTTTATTTTGGCCGCAATTTGGAGGACTTAAAAGCGCAGGACATCGCGCTGCTGGTTGGATTGCTGAAAGCCACAAGCTCCTATGACCCACGTCGCAATCCGGAAAACGCAACCCGACGGCGCACCGTTGTGCTGGCGCAATTTTTAGAAACGGGCTTGATCGACCAGGAGATTTTCGATGCCGCAAAAACAGCCCCCTTAAATGTGATTGCCAAAGCGGTTGCCGCGCGCGAGCGCTACCCGGCGTTTGTTGCACTCGTGCGCGCACAAATTGCCCGCAGTTATGACGCCCAAGCACTCACCAGTCAAGGTTTAACCGTGCTGACCACGCTGGACGCGCAAGCGCAAGAGCGCGCGGAAGCGGCGTTGGTCAGTAGCTTGAGCGCAATCGACAAAACCGGCGCATTGCAGGGCGCGCTGATCCTGACCGAAAACAACACCGGTGAAATTGTTGCGATGGTGGGCGGGCGCGATCCGCGCTCGAGTAATTTTAATCACGCCATTGATGCGAAACGCCCAGTCGGCTCGATGCTCAAACCATTTCTCTATCTGTTGGCGCTGTCGGATCCAGCGCATTACGCGCTAGGCAGCACGATTTCCGATGCGCCCATTGACGTGAAGCTCAGCGGTAATCAGCGTTGGCGGCCACAAAACTACGATCGCATTAGCCACGGCGATGTGCTGCTGATCGATGCGCTGGCAAAATCCTACAACCTAGCCGCCGCGCGCGTCGGGCTAGACATCGGCGTCGAACGTTTGGCTGAGCTGATTATGACGCTGGGCGTTGAAGTGCCCCGCCCTGCCCCGCCCGCAATGATTTTAGGCGCAGTTGATCTTTCCCCGATGCAGCTTACGCAACTGTATCAAGCGCTCGCCAGCGGCGGCCGAGTACTGCCGTTAGTAACCGTGCGTGCGGTGTTAGATCGCTCCGGCAAAGCCCTGAACCGCTTTCCGCGCAGCAGCATCCGGCCACCAAATTCAGAAGCGATCAAATTGGTGACCTTGGCGCTTAACGAAACCACGCGTACTGGCACCGCACAATCGCTGGTTAATCAAGTGAAATTGGTCGCCGCAGGCAAAACCGGCACGAGTAACGATAAACGCGACAGTTGGTATGCGGGCTACACTGGCAAACACTTAGGTGTGGTTTGGATGGGCCGTGATGACAATGCCAGCACGAATTTAAGCGGTGCCACCGGCGCACTGCGCGCCTGGACGGCATTATTCAAAACGCTGCCGTCAACGCCTTTGCAAATCAACTTTGATGCTTCAACGCGCTGGCTACCGGTTGATACAAATCCGAGCTGTTCAAATTTTCGCTTCCTACCGACACTTGCGGCGACACCGGCGAATTTGAATAACTGTATGGGGATGTTGTCAGCGCCTTGAGAAGTGCAATTACTATGCGCTTTTTCGCTTTGCGCTCAACACCGTGCAATTGAGCTGCTAAGCTCACGCTTCCAAAAATTCTGATGCGTGCCATGAGCGATCTTAAACCAGCAATTGTTCCTGATATCGGCAACTATAAAGATGTGCCCGTCATCGAAATTTTGGTGCAAGTAGGCGAGGTCGTTAAAAAAGATCAGGGGCTTTTGACGCTGGAAAGCGATAAGGCGACCATGGAAGTGCCCGCCCCCTTTGCTGGCACGGTACGCGAAATCAAAGTTAAGCTAGGCGATCGTGTTGGCGAGGGTGCCACGGTGGTGATGATCGAAGCGGGTGATTCGGCGCCAGCCGCGCCAGCTGCCAGTAAAGCGCCGCCAGCGGCAGTGGCTGCAGCCGCACCCATCGCTGTTGTTGCCGCGCCAGTCCTTCCAGCGCCGGTTGTGCTTGCACCAGCGCCGGCCGCACCATTGGTGTCCTCGAACGACGCTCCGCTAGCCCATGCCAGCCCCGGCGTGCGTTTGTTTGCCCGCGAACTAGGCGTCAACTTAGCCAAAGTAACCGCTGGCACCGGGCGCAAGGGCCGCATCATGAAAGAAGATGTGCAGGCTTATGTAAAAGCGGCGCTGGCGGCACCCGTTGCCACTGCAAGTGCGGCGGGTAGCGGTCTAGGTCTGCAATTACTGCCGTGGCCCGTGGTTGATTTTGCCAAATTTGGCCCGGTTGAAGTCAAGCCGCTGTCGCGCATCAATAAAATTGCCGGGCAAAATTTGGCACGCAACTGGGCAATGATTCCACACGTCACGCAAAACGACGAAGCGGATGTAACGGAAATGGAAGCGTTCCGTAAGAAATTGGGCGAAGAAAACAAAGAGCTAAAGCTGACGCCGCTGGTGTTTATGATTAAGGCCGTTGTTGCAGCGTTAAAGAAATTCCCGCGTTTTAATAGCTCGCTGGATGGCGATAATTTAGTCTTTAAAAATTATTTCCATGTCGGCATCGCAGTCGATACGCCAGACGGCTTGGTGGTACCGGTAATCCGCAATTGCGATCAAAAAGGGTTGTTGGCACTGGCGAAAGAAATGGGCGAAATCAGCGTTAAAGCGCGCGAGAAGAAGCTTGGCCCCGGCGATATGACCGGCGGCTGCTTTTCAATTTCCAGTTTAGGCGGCATCGGCGGCACTGGCTTTACGCCCATTGTAAACGCGCCAGAAGTGGCTATTTTGGGGGTAAGCAAGTCGCAAATGAAGCCGATTTGGAATGGCACTAGCTTCGATCCAAGACTGATGTTGCCACTCAGTTTGAGCTACGACCACCGCGTGATTGACGGTGCTGATGCAGCGCGTTTCACCGCCTTTATAGCTCAGCAATTGGCGGATGTTAGACGGCTGTTGCTTTAACATGTCTGCAGTTGCTTGATGATTTGGCTTCAGGTTTTCAATTCCATTTCCAATTTACATTGGAAATGGAATCAAGATAACAACGTGCTCAAGCAGCGATCGCGCTTATTGCAGCCATTTCACCGTGACTAACCAAGTGCGCTGCGGCGTATTAAAGCCACTTGCCAGCTCATACTCGCGATCAAATAGATTTTCTAACTTCGCCTGCACCGACCACGCGGGTGATAGTTGATAGCTTGCGGATAGATCGGCTAAACCATAACCAGGCAAAGTCGCACCGAAATCTTCGCGTGAGGAATAGCCAAAGCCATCGACTGAAACATTGAGCGCATCGAAATCACAGTGGGCATGCGCGCCAATTTTGCGCTTTGCGCGCCGCAACAGAGTTCGATCGTTGCTTAGATTGCGCGGATCTTGCAGCGTGATATCACCACTGACTTTGCAGCCAAAAAGGCTACTTTCAGCCGACAGCTCGATACCATCCACAGCCGCGCGGGCAATATTTTCGGCGCTAAACACCTGACCGCCGCTGAAACTGATCAAGTCGCTAATGCGGGTGCGAAATGCCCGCAAGCGCACTTTTGACGCCTCGCCAAAGCTTTGATCGGCGCCAAACTCGAACGAATTCGAGCGCTCCGGGTCAAGGTTTTCATTACCTGCGAATAAGCCGCCAAAGCCAGGGGAATACAGCTCATTCAAATTTGGCGCGCGAAAGCCTTGGCCGAAATTAGCGAAAACGCGCGCGGATTCAAACTGATAGCCCCAAGCAGCCGAAAAACTGCCGTGTAGGCCAAACTGCGAATCATCATCCGCACGCACGGACGCTTCGAGTTCATGACCGGCTAGTGGCATGGCAAAACGCACGAACGGTGCGATCAACTTGCGTTCCTCGCCCCCGGCACTGCCCTTTTCACTGGCGGTATTGAGCCCTAAAGTCAGTGCTTTGCCGCCAGCTAGGGTCAAATCATGCTGCCAATCGCCCTGCAAACGCCGGGTGCGAAAGGTCGAGAAAAAGACCGGGGTGTCCAACACTTCTGTGGCATAGCCCAAGCGAAAGGTTTGCGTATGGGTTTCGGAGTTTTCATACACCGCCGTAACGCCAAACTGCCGCTGCACAAGCGTCGAGCGTCCGTCGTCAAATTCAACATCGGTGGCACTGCGCAATAGGTTGGCGCGAAAATTCAATTGCTCGTTCGCTTGGGTATCGGCAGTGATTAATGCGCGCTCGGCATAGCTGGCGTCACGATCAGGATCAAAGCTAAAACCATTCACATTTTGCGAAGAAAAACCTTGGCTGCCGCGCCGACTAACTGCAATTCCAACGCCGCCGCGTTCGGTGCGATAGCCGTGGCTGGCGCTGAGTCTAAAGCTGTCGTAACGCGCAACGCCTACTTCAACGCTGGCGGTTTCAGGCGTGCGGGTAAAAATCTGAATCACGCCGCCAATCGCGTCCGAACCATACAGCGACGCAAGTGGGCCGCGCACCAGCTCAATGCGCTCAATCATTTCGATAGGCAGGCCTTCAAACGCGTACGCGCCAGAATTAGCGCTGGCCACGCGCACACCGTTGATGAGCACCAGGACGTGGTTAGAGTTGGTGCCACGTAAAAAAACGCTGGTTTGACTGCCGGGTCCACCGGTTCTAGATAGATCGACGCCTGCAAAGTGGCGCAATAAGCTCACGGTATCCTGCGCCTGGATGCGTTCGATGTCAGCACGCGTGAGAACGGTTACCGAAGCCAAGGCGGTGTCCACTGCCTGCGGACGCTTTGCCGCAGTGACGACACTGGCTAAAGTGGGTTCTGCCGCAAATGCGGGCGTGGCAACAAAAGCGCTGCCCAGTGCGATTAAAAGTAAAGTTTGCTTCATTAGTTTGCCTTGAAAAACGTGCGCACCCGCACGGGGTTGCAGCGCTTAAAGCTAGGCGATCAGCAGGAATTTGCAGGCGCAGGCGTGCAAATACCACAAGCCGCCAACGCCCACCGCGCTGCTATTGTTGTTGTTTTGCCTAGTCAAAATAGCCTAGACAAACGTGTTTAGTCATAGGCCGGTCTCCGGGCTAATGAGTGCGATCTGAGTTGGACTCAGTCGCCAAAACACGTGAACCTTCCCAGGGCGTTAAGTCGGCAAAGACTTTTACCACCAGTGGCGAATACGCGTTTTGATCCTCACTTACCGTTGCGGGGGCAGCGCTGGCTTCAAACCAGCTTCCCGTTTCACCCTAAGCCCGCGTCGCCGCGCACTTAGGACACCTTCAACCCCTCAAGTTTGTCGCGCAGGTGAAGAAAACACAAACATGCACTTCGCTATACTGCGCATTCCTTCAGCCTAAGATGCCAAA
>JANNYA010000218.1:0-10580 GCA_031409855.1 Rhodanobacteraceae bacterium
TGAGTATGCGCAGACGCACACGCTAAGTTTGCCGGAAAAAATCGCCCTGATTGCGCAAATGGCCAGCGCCCTGATCGAAGCGCATCGAAAGCTGGTGATTCATCGTGATTTGAAACCCATGAACGTCATGGTTACCGGCAGTGGGCTAGTCAAGCTGCTCGATTTTGGTATTGGTAAGTTTCTCGAAAGCACCGAGGATGCGCCGACCGATCCCTCGGTCACGCGTTACAGCACGCAAACGGGCTTGACGCCGATGACGGTGCGCTACGCCGCACCGGAGCAACTGGCGGGCGAGCCGACCACGATCAGCACCGACATTTACCAACTTGGCCTAGTGTTTAGTGAGTTGTTATTTGCCACCCCGGTGCGCGAAGAGCATGAGCTGGCGGCGGCGCGCCATGTGCCGCTCGATGTGCGCGCGGTATTGCGCCAAGCCTTGGCGCTCAAGCCCGAACAGCGCTACGTCAGCGCGCAGGCGTTCAGCGATGATTTGCAGCATTTATTAGCAAACGAGCCCGTCAAGGCAATGCCCGCGCGCATGAGCTATCGCGCCAGTCGTTTTATTTCACGTAATCGTATGCTCAGCACCGCCTTGCTGGCAGCACTGCTTGTGGCATTAGCGGGTGTTAGCACGACGCTTTGGCAGGCGCGTCAGGCACAGCAAAACAGCGAAGCGCTGTTGAGTTTGCTCAACGTCGCGGCACCACAAACATTCGTGGGCCAAGAGCCCACCGTGGGTGATTACCTTATTGCCAGCGCGCAGCAGATCGAGCTGCGCTTTGCCGATCAACCGAGTTTTCGCGCACGCGCCCTGACGGAAGTGGGAAATGGCTTGATTAACCTGGGGCGTTTTCAAGATGCGCAAAAAGTGTTGATACGGGCGCTTCAGCAGGCACAGGACGCAAATATAGCCGCTGAAGGTCAGTACCAACTGATGCGCTTACTGGCCGAAACGCTAGATACGCCAAATACCTTGCCACTAGCACTTGCCTTGTCGGATCAAATCAATGCCTTAGTTGATCGGGCGCCTAGCAGCGCGGGCATCAATGCGCTGAGCACAATCACAAACGCACTCAGCAAACTTGGTGAAAAAACGCGCCTGTCGGCGAATTTGCTGCGTCTAGATAAATTGATCGCAGACACAGAACTAGGCGTGTCGGATCATGAAAACCTGTTGCGCCAGCGCGGCAAAATTGCAATGCGACAGCGGCAATTTACTCAGGCGATGCACTATTTTTCTCAGTCTGCCGACCTCCATCAGGCGCAGCCTATAGAGTTTGCCGCGATGCGCGTGGCCGAGGGTCAACAATTGCTGGCGCAAGCGGCGCTGGGTGCGAACAAAATCGCGGCAGCGAAATGCGCTTGGCGCGCGGCTGAACCGGTGTTTCTAAAAAATTACGCGCCTAAGGATTTGCCGATGCTCGAGTTTCAGGCTTTGGGCGCACAGATTCAAACGGCGGCTGGCACAAATTAAAATAGTGTGGCGCATGCGCTCGAAATCGCCGGAGCGCGCTCCGGCGCGCAATTCCTGCTTAGGCATTGTCAAAATAAGTCGAATATGACATATAATAGAAAAACGTCATAAGCCTAGGAAAAGTCATGTTAACGGCAAAGGCCATTTTGAAAGAAGGCGGCAGGGTTGTTTTGCCGGTCGCGTTTCGCAATGCAATGAAGCTTGCCGAGGGTGATGCTTTAGTTTTTGAATTGGATGGGGACGAATTAAGAGTGCGATCCTCGACCAGCGCGCTCAAGCGTTTGCAGCAACGTTGGAAGAATTTAAGTCACGGCGAAGAATTGGCTTCAGACGTCTTGCTGCGCGAGCGACGCATCGAAGCTAGAAGTGAGTAGTTACGTTTTGGATGCGTCGGCGCTGCTCTGTTTGATTAACGCAGAGCCCGGAGCTGAAAAAGTACACCAGATACTAAAACATTGCTCGATGAGTGTCGTAAATGTGTCGGAAGTTATCGCAAAGCGAATTGATTTTGGCGACGATGCTGAGCAACTTATACAAGATATCGCGGATCTTGAGCTGGTGATCATCGCAATGGACTTTACCCAGGCGGCCTTGGCCGGCCGCATGCGCGCGCAAACCCGTAGGATTGGGCTTTCGCTTGGGGATCGCGCCTGTCTTGCATTAGCGAAAACCCTCGGCGCGATTGCGCTGACCAGTGATCGCGCTTGGCTTGCAATCGCCGCTGAAGTCGGCGTTTCTGTTGAGTTGGTACGGTAAGTCGTGTTTGACTTACTCGCGATTACGCTCCTCGCGAATCAACTCGGCCGAACTATTGCTCATGTTGAAATTTTCTGCTTGCCCTAATTGTTCTATTAATTGCGGTGTCACTAATGTCCCACGCGCCAGCGCACCCTGCGCCTCACTTAAAATGCCGCGCAAAATCTGAATTTCGCGCTGATCCGGTGCCGCGCGCTGAAAAATGCGGCGCAAACGGGTCATTAACTTTTCTGGGTTTTTCGTGCTGTAGAAGTTAATTTGCTTCAAAAACTCGCCGTAGTGCTGCATTAAGCGGTCGAACTCGATTGCGGCCGCAGGCACGTGGATATCTTGCGTGATTGGGGCGACATCACGTAGAAGTTGCGCAGCGCTTTCCCCGCCGATGGCCAAGGCCGCAAGCCGAATTTCATAGGCGATCAGCTGCACCGCTGAGGCTAAATTGAGCGAGCCATAATCGCTATCGGTGGGAATTTGTACACGGCCTTGACACAAACTCAGCTCGCGATTATCTAAACCGGTGCGCTCCGCGCCAAATACCAGTGCCACCTCGCTGGCTGCGGCCATGGCCAGTGCCTTAGCGGCGGCGGCTGCCGGGGAAAATTCGGTGATAACAATGTCACGCCGCCGTGCGCTAGTACCCAACACCAGGCTGCAATCGCCAATCGCACTTGCCAAATCCTCGCAAACTATTGCTTGCTGCAATACGTCATCGGCACCCGCAGCCAAGGCAAATGCGTCCTCATCCGGCAAGTTTTTAGGCTGAACTAAGTACAGGCGTCGCAGCCCCATCACTTTCATGGCGCGCGCCGCAGCGCCGATATTGCGGGTTAGCGTGGTGCCGACCAGCACGATCCGCACGCGGTTGAGGCGATCCATCGCCGAATGATTAATCGCAGAGCATTCGACAGGATGCTTCATAGCGCGTTTTCAGTCACAGAACGCTGTTGAGAGTTCGTGATTCTCGTCTTTGCGAGCGCAGCGAAGCAATCTAGCTTTGAACGACGAGATTGCTTCACTGCGTTCGCAATGACGAAACTTTTTCCCACAAGTTTCATGGAGACCTAACTCGCTGCGGCGTAATACGGGTTGCTACCCGCCGCATGGTTGGTCGCATCAATCACTGCAGTAATTTCCGGCACGCGCGCCAGCAGCGTTTTCTCGATGCCTTGTTTTAGCGTGACATCTTTCATGCCACAGCCCTGACAACCACCGCCGAATTGCAGCACCACGGCATTTTCCGCAGTCAGCTCTAACAAGCTCACGCGCCCGCCGTGGCTGGCCACGCTCGGGTTGATTTCCGAATCCAAAATATACTGCACGCGTTCGATCACACTGGCATCGACGCCCGGCACTTTGGCCTTCAATTTCGGCGCTTTGATGGTCAGTTGCCCGCCCGCGGCATCCACCAAATAGCTAACTTCAGTAGCATCTAAAAACGGCGCGCTGATCGCGTCGACAAAAATACTAAAGCCCTCGCATTCAATAACGAAATCTGTCTCAGTCACTTCCTCAGGCTCGCAAAATTCCAGCTTGCAATCGGCATTGACGGTGCCCGGCGCGTGCGCGCGCATGCGCACGCCCAGGCCGGTAATCTCTTGTTGCGCCAGGAGTTTTTGAAAATAGCTCAAGGCCGCCGCATCGAGCTGGATCATGCGTTATCTCCAGAAACTACGTGCCCAGCGGCAATTTGCGCACGCAACTCGCGAATCGTCGCGGCGTAATCCTTACTCGAAAAAATCGCGGAGCCCGCGACAAAGGTATCCGCACCCGCCGCCGCAATCGCTTGGATATTATCGATTTTCACGCCGCCATCAATCTCCAAGCGGATCGCCTTGCCGGATTGCTTGATGCGCTGGCGCACCGCCGCCAATTTAGCCAGCGCCGAGGCAATAAATTTCTGCCCACCAAAGCCGGGGTTGACGCTCATCAGCAACACTAAGTCCAAATCGTCCAAAACAAAATCCAACACCGAAAGCGGCGTCGCAGGGTTCAATACCAAACCCGCTTGGCAGCCTAAGTCTTTGATCAGGCCAATCGTGCGGTGCACATGATTCGACGCCTCCGGGTGAAAAGAAAGTAGGCTGGCACCGGCTTTGACAAAATCTGGGATCAGCCGATCCACCGGCTGCACCATCAAATGCACATCAATCGGCGCGCTGATACCGTAATTGCGCAGCGCATCGCACACCAAGGGGCCTATGGTCAAATTCGGTACGTAATGATTGTCCATGACATCAAAGTGCACCCAATCGGCACCGGCCTTGAGAACGGCGTCTACATCCGCACCTAAGCGGGCAAAGTCGGCGGAAAGGATCGAAGGAGCAATAATTGGAGTCATGGAGTGCAGCCGTCAGTAGATTAAATAAGGGGGAAAGTTCAGAAGGTGTGGCTCGCTTTAATGCTATTTCAAGCGCAGCATTATTTTTGCTGCGCAATTAAGCGCTCATAAGCCGAACGCACCGCCTTCGCCTTCGCCTGCGCGCCTTTTAGCGCATCGCCACGAATGCCGGCACCTTCAAGTTTATCCGGGTGATATTGGCTGATCAGCTTGCGATACGCGAGCTTGACCGCGCTGGCATCCGCACCGGGCGCTAAACCCAGCACCGCATAGCTTTCCTCGATGCTGGTGTCGGCTAATTCAGACGCGCTCGGCGTGGGCGCAAAGCGCTCCAGTTCGCGCACAAACTCATCTTCACGAAAGCCCAGTGCCACCGCAATAACTTTGAGCGCCGCACGTTCGCTGCCCAAGATGCCGCTATCCGCATAGGCAATGGCAATCAGCGCCGCCAGCATTTGTTCCGCCTGCGCCGAGCGCAAACCAAACTGTTTGACGAATTTTGCCAACACCGGTGCCGGCTGAAAACTATCCAAACGCCCCGCGTTAAAATGCGCCACCGCATCAACGCGCGCCCGTCCTTCCAAGCCAAACTGGTCGAACAGCTGCTCAGCCAGCGCCACTTCCCGCTGCGACACCTGGCCATCCGCACGCGCAATGTGGCCGCTGAGTTGAAACAAAGTGCGGCTCATCACGTTTGAGCCAAAACTAAACTGCGCCCGCAGCGCGCCCGAGTCAAACAAATGCCCAGCCGCCATGCCCGCCGCCACGCCGGGCATGCCAAAGCGCAGGCCAGCCAAAGCACCCAATAATTTTCCAATAAATCGCATGCGGTGATTCTAGCTGAGAATGTCAGGCGCTGGCGCAAAGCAAATTGATGCATGGTAGGGGTTTTCAGCAACGAGTACTGCACTCGCTTGATGCAGTGACCTGTTCCAGCGTGCGCCCGCGTTGCGTGAAAATCAGATTGGGTGCAATCTTTGCGGCAGATTCGTCTGAGGGTGCGGCGCTGCAATGATCTCTGCTATGAGCTTAAACGAACCCCAGCGCACAATCACCGGCGCACGCATATACGCGCTGGACAACTTGCGTGGCATATTGATGTGGCTGGGCATTGTGGTTCACGTGACTGTGATCTACGCATACGAGTCGCCGCCTATGCTCGTTTGGCACGATGAGCGGCGCACGCTCGTGGCGGATCTGTTGATGACGTCGATTCATGCTTTTCGCATCCCCGCGTTCTTCATCCTGTCGGGCTTTTTTGCCGCAGTTCTTGCGCAGTCGCGTGGGCCTGGCGGCTTGCTGCGCCACCGGTTGGCGAGAATCGCGTTGCCGTTCGCGCTGTTCTGGCCGTTTATTGGGGTGGCGACGGGGCTTGCTGCGGTGGCGTTTCTGAATCGCATGGCCTTCGGTCAGTGGGGACTGGATGGCAGCGTGCTGAAGGGCCTTCCCATACCCAAAGGCCCCGGCACGATCCATCTTTGGTTCCTATGGATGTTGCTGTGGTATTGCATAGCCACTGCACTGCTGCTGCACCTGCCGCGCGCTTGGTTCAGGCCGGCGGCGAGGGCGCTCGCGTGGCTGGCGCGGCAGCCTTGGGGGTTTGCCGTGCTTGCGCTGCCCTTGCTGGCGGCAGGCGCGAGCTACGACCGCGGCTTCATTATTCCCTCGGGCGCTTTCCTGCCACCCTGGAATGAGTGGCTGCACAACGGCGTGTTTTTTGTCTTTGGGCTGATGCTGCACGGCAGACAAACGGAACTATTCGCGCAGTTCCAGCGTCGCGCAGTACTTTGTGCATGCGCGGGGCTTGCGTTCTATTTAAGTACTGGTGTGATTATGCAAATGCGCGGGCCAGAGCTGCTGGCGGCCTACACTTATCACTGCGCAGGATGGCTGTGGAGTTTTGCCGCGATCGGCGCGGCTCTGCGCTACATGCAATCCGGCCAAGTCGTGTTGAGCTATTTGGCTGAAAGTGCCTATTGGGTATACCTGGTGCACTTTCCGTTCACCATACTTTTTGGTGCCATGCTGTTCGAGCTGCCGCTTCCTGCTTTGGTGAAGGTCGCCATAAACATAATTTGCACCACGCTGGTCTGCTTAGGTAGCTACCAGTTGTTTGTGCGTTATAGCTGGGTAGGCCGTCTGCTCAATGGCAAGCGCCACGCTGGATCGCAGCGTAATGCCAAGCTCGCATCAAAATAATTTGCCAAACCAATAGCAGCTTTGCCCCAGCCCAAACTATTGCACAATAGTCACAACCCAGCCGCAGCGGAGCCATCATGTCAGCCCAACGTCAACTACAAAACGCAACTTATGCGGATTACCTGCAAATCAACGATGGCAAACGCTATGAACTCATTCAAGGTCAGTATTGGCTCATGGCAGGTGCAGGATTGCTGCATCAGCGTGCCGTATCAGAACTCATTGTTCAGATCGGTTCGTTACTCAAGGGCAAACCATGCCGTGTCATCACCGCACCCTTTGACGTGCGCCTAGCCGAATCCTATGACGTCGATGGCTTTGAATCCAATGTCGTGCAGCCCGATGTGTTGATCAATTGCCAGCGCAGTAAAGAAACCCCGACCGGTATTAAAGGCGCACCGGATGTCGTGATAGAAGTCATTAGCCCGAATGGCGCAGCCCGCGATCTAGTCATCAAACGCCGAATCTACGAACGCGCCGGCGTGCCGGAATATTGGGCTTTCGACCCCGAGGGGCGCGTGCTGCATCAGCACTTTTTGGTCAACGGCCAGTTTGAATACCAAAGCGTGATCGCGCGCGGCGTGCTGACGCTGCGCGGCCTGGATATCCCGGTGGATTTCGATCAAATTGAGTGCGCTGAGGGTTTTGTTTACCCAGAGGAGTATTGATTACAGGGCGGCGTGATTAACCAGCATGACTCAGCCAAACCTTGACCTTACGATGCTATTACACCGCTGGAAAGCGGGTGACAAATCAGCTGAAAGCACATTCGATGTGCAGGTGGTTGCTCATACCACTGCACAGCGCGAATAAAACAAGCTGAAGTTCGCACAATCGCGACAGCATCGTGGCGATACTATGCGGATGAAAAAGTCCGTTTTATACCTTTGGCTGCTCATCATGGCCGTGTTTAGCCCGCACATTCAGGCGCAAAGTAGCTTGGCTGAGCAACGTTTTGAGTATTTGGGTGTGGCGGTGTATGCCGAACACAGCAGGCTGCGCGCGGGTATGACCACGACTTTGGCCTTCAGGCTACGTCACGACCCACACTGGCACACCTATTGGCAGTATCCCGGTGATTCAGGCTTGCCGAGCAAACTTAAACTTCGACTAGGTGAGGCGGCGGCAGTTGCCACTGAGCTGCAATGGCCGGTGCCAATACCGCTTGAAGTGGGTGGCATTCACAACGTGGGTTATGAGGGCGAACTATGGCTGCTGGCTGACATTGTTGTACCCGCGAACGCGCAAAAGAGCCTAAAACTTGCCGCTGAACTAAGCTGGTTGGTCTGCAAAGAAGAGTGTATTCCGGGGCGCAGCGAGTTTGTTTTGGCACTGCCGGTTGCTGACGCTGAAATTGTCGATGACGCGCATCGTCAGTTTTTTGCGCAAGCACGTGCGGCGCTGCCGATCAATGCACCGGCGGATTGGCGCGCCAGTTTTGCCCTGGATGCTGGGCAGATTCGCTTTGCATTGGCTGGAGATTTAGCGCCATTTGCCGAGGCGAAGTCAGTGGAGCTATTCGTCGGCAGCGATAGCTTTGCTGCGATTAAACCCTCGCGCGTTGATGTTTCTTCGCGCAGCTTGGCCGCAGTGCGGGCAAAACATGAAGCATTTACACAAGCGCCAGAGGCCTTGGAACTATTGTGGGTAACGACGAATGCAGCGGGCAAGCGCGTTGGGTTTCGCACGACTGCGCGCAATGATGCGGAAACAACAAGCGCGTCGGACGGCATGGCGAATCAGGTGGATGGGCTGACGCCAGAGCCGACGCCAGAGCCCGTCAATGCCGCGTCGCTAACGCTGCCGATGGCGCTTTTGCTGGCGTTTTTCGGTGGCTTGATTCTGAATTTGATGCCCTGCGTGTTGCCGATACTTTCCTTAAAGGTGATGGGTTTATTGGAAGCGGGCCCGACCGCAGTGCGTGCGCATGGGCTTTATTACAGCCTGGGTGTGGTCACTAGCTTTCTCGCGTTGGGCGCGCTGCTGTTGAGTTTGCGTGGTGCTGGCTATGCGCTAGGTTGGGGTTTTCAGCTGCAATCTCCGGTTTTGGTGGCGGGCTTGAGCCTATTGCTATTTGCCTTGGCCCTTTCGATGTCGGGCTTGGTGCATTTTGGCTATGGCTTAGCCAGTTTGGGGCAAAATTTAACGGATCCGGGCGGGGCAGCGCCTGGGGACGGACATGCGCGCAGCGCGTTTTTTAGCGGGGTGTTGGCTTGCGTGGTGGCGAGTCCCTGCACCGCGCCGATGATGGGCACGGCATTGGGTTATGCCTTGGTGCAGCCTGCTTGGGTAAGTTTAAGTGTGTTGGCAACTTTGGGCTTAGGCTTAGCGGCGCCGATGTTGCTGCTGGCGGCGATGCCCAGTCTTGCGCGGCACATGCCAAAGCCCGGAGCCTGGATGAATACGCTCAAACAAGCGCTAGCATTGCCAATGTATCTCAGCGCGATTTGGCTGGCCTGGGTGCTGGCGCAACAGCGTGGCGTCGATGCCTTGGCGCTGCTGCTGGTTTCCGCGGTATTGCTCGGCCTGGGGCTAACTTGGCTGGAGCAGCAGCGCTTTAGCGAACGCAAATTCGCCCGCATGGGTGCCTATGCGCTGATGCTCTCGGCGGCGTTGCCGGTGCTTTATGCCTTGCAGCCGCCAAATGCCGCAAGCAAAGTCGATTGGCAAGTCTACAGCGCCGCTAGCCTGCAAAGTTTGCGTGACGCGCGCGAGCCGGTGCTGGTCGAAATGACCGCCGCTTGGTGCGTCACCTGCAAACTCAACGAACGGGTGGCCATGTCCGGCGCTAGTTTTGCCAATTCGCTGCGCGAAAAGGGTGTAACCGCACTGAAAGGCGATTGGACTGAACTAGACGCTGCCATAACATCTTATCTGCGATCTTATGGGGCCTCAGGTGTGCCTTTGGTGGTGGTTTACGCGCGCAACGGTTCGGCCGAAGTGTTGCCGCAGGTGTTGACGCCCGCCATCGTTGAGGCCGCCTTAGTGCGTGCTGCGGCGCGTTGATTTCGCTTTTGGCTTCACAAACATCCTAAAAACCTATTTTTATAAGGAAACAATCATGTTTAAACCACTCATTATTGCCGCCGTACTCACCCCGTTCGTTGCCAACGCCTCAGTCGAAGTAGGCAAAGCCGCGCCGAATTTCTCCGTCACCGACGCGCAAGGAAAAGCCCGCTCATTGGCCGAATTTAAAGGCAAAACCGTGGTGTTGGAATGGCACAACCCGGAATGCCCATTCGTGAAAAAGCACTATAACGGCTCCACCAATATGCAAACACAGCAAAAAGCCGCGAACGCGAACGGCGTGGTTTGGCTAGCCATTAATTCCGGCGCACCCGGCAAACAGGGCGCGATGGATGGCGCCGCTGCGGTTGCCAAGCTGGCCGCGCTGCAATCAGCACCCAATGCGTATTTGCTGGACAGCGATGGCAACGTGGGTAAAGCCTACGGCGCTACAACCACGCCACATATGTATGTTATTGATGGCAGCGGCGTACTGCGCTATGCCGGTGCCATTGATTCCGTACCCAGCGCCGATGCATCTGACATACCTGGCGCGACACAATACGTCAGCCAAGCGCTGGCTGAGTTGCAAGCCGGAAAGCCAGTGAGCATGGCCGTCACCAAGTCGTATGGTTGTTCGGTGAAGTATTAGGGCGCTTTGTTTAGCCTGATTAGCGCTAATCCTCAGTATTTGGTTCGTCATCCTCGCGAACGCGGGGATCCAGGGGCGGTGACGACAAAAATTGATTTGTACGAAGTTTACGAAAACTCGAACTCAGGCTTTTGAAACATCGCCACAATCAGACA
>JANNYA010000219.1:0-32340 GCA_031409855.1 Rhodanobacteraceae bacterium
CCATCGGCCGCCAGTCGCGCGATACGGTTGCGTGTCGTCATACCGATCGTGGTGAACAAGCCGCCCAGCAGAATCTGACCGTCCGCCTGAACCGCGACGCTTTGGATGGTGTTGTTCGGATGGGGAGTAAAACTGGCATCCAGCGTGCCATTCGCCGCCAGCCGCGCGATACGGTTGCGCGTCGTCACGCCGATAGTGCTGAATAAGCCGCTCAGCAGAATCTGTCCGTCCGCCTGCACCGCGATGCTTTGGACCCAATTATTCGCGTCCGGATTGAAGCTGGCATCCAGCGTGCCGTCAGACGCCACCCGCGCGATACGATTGCGCGCAGTTATACCGATTGTGGTGAAGAAGCCGCCCAGCAGAATCTGACCATCCACCTGCACCGCGACGCTGTAAACTTGGTTATTTGCATCGGGATTGAAACCGGTATCGAGCGTCCCATTCGCGGCTAACCGCGCGATTCGGTTGCGAGTCCCCCCGCCAATGGCGGTGAACTGGCCGCCCAGCAGAATCTGGCCGTCCGCCTGCACCGCGATGCTGAGGACGCCAGCGTTCGCATTTGGGTCGAAGCTGGCATCTAGCGTGCCATCGGCCGCCAGTCGCGCGATACGGTTGCGCGTCGTCACGCCGATTGTATTGAAGAAGCCGCCCAGCAGAATCTGACCGTCCGCTTGCACTGCAACGCTGAAGACGTCACCGTTTGCACTGGGATTGAAACCGGCATCAAGCGTGCCATCGGCATTCAGCCGCGCGATATTACTGCGTGGCTGGCCTAGCACTGAGGTGAATCTACCGCCAATAATCGTCTTGCCATCCGGCTGTACCGCGATGACACTCACCGATACTCCAACAATATTGAGATCGAGCGGGTCGACGTCACCTGGGGCGGCCTGCGCACCCGGCACAATAAACGCAAAGCTAAGTAGTAGCGCCGCAAAACCAAGCCAAACCTGGCTAAGTTTCGGCATGCAAGCACTGACAATGACCTGGTGAACTGCTTTATATTTTTTTGCATTCATGCTGTTGCCCTATTTTGAACTTAACCAAAAAATTATTATCATTGTATTTAAACATGGTGGCGTGCTTTAAATCAAATTGAGCTTAATTTCACATGCAGCAGGCGAACTCAAAACACTTTGCCTGTGGACGCACGTTTGTGTCTGAAGTCCTAGGTCTAAAGTCATGCTTGCCTAGGCACTTTTGGCCTAATCACGTTCCGCCCCGCGCCGGATGTGGCGCAAAAGCCGAACACGCAAACTCAACCTGCACACCATCGTGCGGCTCAGGAGGCGGTCATGGCAACGAAACAACACAATGCAGCGCAGGACGCAACTTCACCGCAGGCTATCCAAGCGCATGCCGCCTTGGGCTTGGCGCCGTGGACGAGAACCGGCACCGGCATAGCCGCAGATTCGCGTGCGTCGCGGTCATCGAAGGCGGGTTTGCTCAGGCGCTTAGATATGAAACGCATTTTGGCGATGAGCGCGGTGCTGGTCACGCACACCTTGGTTTTTGGCGCGATGCTGCTCCCCGCCGCCCCGATTGCGGCGATTCAATTGCCACCGCCAGAGCCCCCTTGGGTTGATGTTACCGAAACACCGCCGCCGCCGCCGATACCGCCTGAGCCCACGCCACCCAAGCCAGAGGTGCAGCCGGTAGTTGTCAATACCCCGCCGCCTGTCGCACCCGTCATGGAGACGCCGATCCTTATCGCTACGACGCAAATACCGACGGAAGACCCGCCCGGCGTACTCAACCCGAGCATTGTCGACAAACCCGCCACTGTCGGCGGCAATTTGGGTGAGTCGATCGTGAAAGTTTTGCGCGCGCCAGCACCGCGATATCCGATTGACATCATCCGCAAAGGCATTTCCGGCACCGTGGAGTTCAGTGTTTTGGTGGGTGTGGACGGCAGCGCGCAAGAAATCAAACTGATGAAAACGTCCGGTAATCGCAAGCTCGATCAATTCACGCTGAGCCACATTAAACGCCACTGGCGCTTCAAAGCCCCAGAAGTTGATGGGCAAGCGGTGCCGGGTTGGGGACGTGGCAAAATTATCTTCACCCTGGAGGGCTAGACGATGAAACCCGATTACACAGCCCGCCTTACTGCGCGAAATTCGACCGGCGCCATCAGCGATATCAACACCACACCCTTGGTTGACGTGATGTTGGTGCTGCTGATTATTTTCATGATTAGCGCGCCAATGCCGCTCAATGTATCCAAAGCAAAGATCCCGCTCGTTGGGCCGGAAGGTGCTGATCTAAAGCCACCCGCTTTGATGACGCTGGATATTGCGCCCGCTGGCAATGGTGCGCTGTTGTTCCTGGATGGCGTGCCGATTACATTGAGCGGATTGCCGGCATTGATCCAATCAGCGAACGCACTGCCGAAGCCGCCCGAGCTAAATTTGCGTACCGATCCGAATACTTCTTATGAGGCGGTGGCGCGGGTTTTGGCGGTGATCCAGCGCAGTGGTGCGAAAAATGTGCGCTTTGATGAATTGACTAAGCGCTGAGGTTTGCAGGGTGCCATTCAAACTGAAGGGGAATCACGGTGATTTTCGCTGATTCAAATTTAATAAGGCGACGGCGCTCTGAGTTCGTCATTCCCGCGTGCTTTTGGCGGGAATCCAGGGAGCTTGTTTTGGCGTTGCACCATTGAAATTCGCTGTACTTTGCACAAGTGTAGGCTGGATCCCCGACTAAAACATTCGGGGATGACGATCCGTCAGTTTGAATGGCACCCAGGTTTGCATCTACTTCAATTTTATATCGCGTCGCGTAGCACAATCCTGGGCTTCAATTCCAAGGTCGCGCGCAGGCCGAGCGCCAACAGTTTACGGTGGCGCGGCTCAGCATCTGCGTACAGCTGCGGCAAGAGTAATTCGGTACGCGTGGACCAATGTTGCTGCTGGTTAGCGCTCAACACTGCCGCCTGCAGGGCAAATTCGATATCCACCAAACCGCCCTGCCCTTGTTTGAGATCAAACATTTGCCCAGTAGAGCGATCTAGCTCGGCGCGCATGCGTTCGCGCATTGCTTGCACTTCTTTTTGCACCTGCGTGGGATCGCGCGGTAACGCCAGGGTTTGATCGCGCAGTTTTGCAAAGGCTTCTGCTAAAGCTAGATCACCGGCGACCCAACGCGCACGCACTAGCGCTTGATGTTCCCAAAGCCAGGCTTCGTGCAGTTGATAATCACAAAACGACGCTAAGCTGGTCACCAGCAAACCTTTGTTGCCATTCGGGCGCAGGCGCGTATCAATGGCGTAGAGTGCACCAAAGCGGGTTGGCGTGGTCAACAGTGAAATGACCCGCTGCGCTAGTTTTACGAAAAAACGCTGCCCGTCTAAAATTTTTGGGCCGCTCGATTCGCTTGCCGCGCAGGCCTGATCATAGACAAACACCAAATCTAAATCAGAGGCAAAATTAAGTTCTGCGCCGCCCAAACTGCCATAGCCTAGAACCGCAAAACCTGTGCCGCTGACGCTACAGCCGGACGGAATCCCATGCAAACGAGCAAGCTCGCGCCAAGCGAAACCGACGACGCGCGCGATCAAGACATCAGCCAAATCACTGAGGCCATTGACGGTGTTTAACGCATCTAGGCGGTTTTGCAAAAAGCCAACCGCTAGGCGCAGCTGCACGCTATGTTTGAAGGCGATCAGCAACTCAAACGCATGCTCGATGTCATCGCTATCGCCGCCAGCTAGCTCATTGTCGGCTTCGCGCTGCAGACTCAATAGATCATGTGGCAGCGTCAGTCGACGGGTGTCCAACAGTTCGTCCATCAACATTGGCGTCGAAGTAATCAGCTGTGCTAGCCAGGCGCTTTGGGTGAACAGCTGCACCAAACGTTCGGCGACCGCAGGCTTTTCCGCCAACAGTGCCAGATAAGCGCTACGCCCGGCGATGGCTTGCAAAAAGGCAATCAGGCGCATCGCACAAGCCTCGATTTTTGCGCTTGAATGCGGTTGTTTTAGCGCTAAAGCCCACAACATCGGTACCACTTTATCCATGCGTGAGCGCCCACGTGCGCTGGCGCTTTGTACCGCTGAACTATCGGCGAAGCCAATCAAGGCTTGCCAAAGCTCAACACTGATTGCGGCGGGTTTTGCGCCGTCTAAAATCGCTTCGCGATTCGGGCCGGTCAACATTTGCCAGGTTGCCCCAGCTTGGTCATGCGCATTATCAACTTGATTGGCATGAGCATTTTGAGCGCTTTCGCTGGCAATGGCGTTTGAATTGGCGCGAGCTGGCGGCACGGGCAAAGAAATCGCCTCGCCAAAACGCTTGTGGACGCGTAATCGCAGTGCCTGCAACCGCGGCAAAAATTCCGCGCTCGAAGCAAAGCCTAAACTGGCGGCGATGCGCGCCCGGATTGCGACATCACGCGGCGAATCGGTGCTGGGCAAACTATGCGTTTGCTGATCCGCCAACATTTGCACACGGTTCTCGACGCTGCGTAAAAACAAATAGTCTTCCCGCAGCGTTTGCGCATCCTCAGGTGCCAACCAACCCGCCTGGGCAAGTGCAGCAAGTGCGGCCAAACTGCCGGAGACGCGTAATTTTTCATCGCGTCCACCGCGAATCAGTTGCTCCAATTGGATTAGAAACTCGATCTCGCGGATGCCACCGGGCCCGAGTTTTAAGTTATCCCCCAAATCGGCTTTGCGCACTTCATTATCGACCAGTGATTTCATTTCGCGCATGCCTTCAAATGCGGCAAAATCTAAATAGCGGCGATAGATAAAAGGCCGAAGGATGTCGCGTAAGCGCTCGCCACCGGCAATATCCCCCGCAACCGGGCGCGCTTTAATCCAGGCGTAGCGCTCCCAGTCACGGCCTTCGCGCTGGTAGTAATCCTCCATCGCGGCAAAACTGAGCGCCGCTTGCCCGGCGCTGCCAAAGGGCCGCAGCCGTAAATCGACGCGATAGCAGCTGCCGAGCGGTGTGCGTTCGGTGAGTAATTGCGCCAAGCGCCGCGTGATACGTGCGAAATACTCGCTATTTTCCAGCACGCGCGCGCTGTTCGGCGCAGAAAAACTACCGCCGCCGTCGGATTCCCCTGCGCTGGCGTAGCACAAGATCAAATCTATATCGGATGAGTAGTTCAGCTCATGTCCGCCCAGCTTACCCATCGCAAACACACAAAGCTGCACCGGCGCGCCATTAGCATCGTGCGCAATACCGAATCGAGCCCGAGTTTCGCTTTCCGCGAGTGTCAGCGCCGCTGCGATGCAGCGCTTGGCAGTGTCGCTGGCATAGCCCAAACTTTGCTCCACACTCATTTCGCCGCCACAATCCAAGGCAATTTGCGCGATTGATCGGCGCACGCGATATTCAGTCAAAGCCTGCGCGCTCGCAGCAAGCGGAAATTCCGGCGGCGTCGTTAACGCTTCAATCCAAGCGGGATTGGCCTTTAAAACGTCAAACGCAAAATCGCTGGCTAATACCGTTGCAATCAGCTCGGCGCTAGGCGCCTCTGATAATTCACTGGCCAGGCGTTGCGCACAGATCAAAGGCTCAGTCGTCATTAGCAATGTCTGGCGAATTTGACGCCACCTTCCATTGGTTACGTCCTGCCGCCTTGGCTTGGTAGAGCGCCGCGTCACAGCGTTGAATCAAGGCATCGGCACTTTCGGCTTTTTTAGTTGCAGCGGCACCCACGCTGATCGTGACGTGCCCAATTTCGCTCGTCAAATGCACAAGCTGCAGTTGGCGTACCTTTGCACATATCTGGGCACATAGCTGGGCGCATAGCTGCTCGGCGATCTCGGATAGCTGCGCATTTAAATCAAGGACAGCACTATTCGACAGCAAAAGCGCAAATTCCTCGCCACCAATACGCGCCGCAAACAGTCGTTTTTCCTTCGCAAACTTTTCTAGACAGGCACTGACGGCGCGCAAACACGCATCCCCCGCCTGATGCCCGTAGTGATCGTTATAGCGTTTGAAAAAATCGATGTCGATTAGCAACATGCCCGCCAGCGCTTGGGCGCCCAAAAGTGCTTGCACCTGCTCGTCAAAAAAGCGTCGGTTTGCCAGTTGGGTCAAGCTGTCCGTTCGCGCCAAAAGCTCAAGCGCTTGCGTTTTTTCAGACACTTCATCGATCAAGCGGCGCTTTTGTCGACGCAACCCAAAAATATGCAGCGCCGGCAATGCGCTCAGCAGCAGCAAAAAACCCACAAGCAGTGCGGCTTGCACCGATTTACGCTCGATCGGCTTGGGCGCGATGGAAAAATGATAGCTCAACGGCACTGAGGCAAGCTGCGCGCCAGGCACCGCTGCGCGTAGCTCAAATTGATAGTCACCCGGCGCAAGTGCGGCGTAAACGGCCTCGCGCTGCCCAGCATCGGAGCGAAATTGCGTCTCCACGGGCAGCAAACGGAAATTTATCGCCAATGACTGTGCATGTGACGCCGGTAGCGCGGCAAAACGCAAACGCACGCGCCGCGTGCCAGCTGGCAACATTTGCGGCGTCAGCACTGCGCCTAATTCTGGCGCAATCGTCTTTTGCTCAGCTTCAATTTCGCGCATCGAAAGCGTCATTTTAATGGGCACCAAGGATGCCAACGCGGGATCAAGCACGCTGACCCCACCGGTGCTGGTCAAGTACACTTTGCCCTCGTGCAGCAATGCGCTTTGCGGTGCCGATTCAAATTCAGTCGATACCAAACCGGTGGAAAGCATGAATTGCTGTGGCGCTGGTAAGGAAATTTCGCTCGTCGCACGCGCCAAAACCTCACGCTGCATACGGTACAAACCGTTTCCCGTGGTAATCCAGACGTTTTTCTCTTGCACGGTCATACCGCTGATTTGGCTTAACGCTGAACGATAGCCACCCTCACCTGCCAGACTTAAAGCATGCCAGCCCGTGGCATCCACATAGGCAAGCCCCGCGCCCCCGACGAGGGTGCGCTCAGCAAGTGGAGCCAGTGCATCGACGCGCACGCGCGCACCTACGGGAATTGCTAATTTCCCGTCGAACTGAAACAGCCCTTGAGTGCTTGCTATTAGCAAGGATTGCGCCACGGAATGATCAGTAGGGTGCTCAATATCGGTAATATCTGCGCCCTCTGGCAGCGTAACGATGGGAATCAAATCTACATTTTTAATCACATAAAGTTGATTTTTTTGCGCCAACAATGGCAACTGCAAAGCGCCCTCGAACATAGGTAGCGGCTGCGGCGCAAACAATCGCACCACTGGAAATAGCTCGGTGCTTGCAATCAGCTCAAAGCGCTGTTCCTTGATAAAAAATCGAAACACCCCGCGCCGCGTACTGAGCAGCAGCACTTCGGCCGAAGGCAGCGCCGATCCCGGCATTAAATCGTCGACGATGCTGAGCACGCTACCGAATTGGCCTTCGCCGGGCGCCTGAGTCTGCGTAATCTGAGCGCCTTCGACACGTGACAAGCCACGGTTCGAGCCCAACCAAATTCGGCCACGTGGATCACGGTGTATGGCGTAAAAAAACCCGCCGCTGCGCCCGCGTTGATCGGTAATTTTACGAAAAGGGCTAGGCCAAAGCCGATTCAGGCCCGCACCGGCAGTAGCCACCCAAATCACGCCGCCTTGGTCAGCCGTAATCCAAGTGACCGTGTCACTGGTCAAGCCATTCTGGCTATCAAAAGTTTCAATTTTATCGCCCAGCATGCGCGCCACACCGCCGCCTGCCGTGGCAAGCCAGATGGCACCGCCACTTTCGGTAATGGCACGGATCACCAAATGCGGCAAACCCTGCTCAAAGCCGACAAACTGCACGGACGCATCCACGCGCGCGCTGGCTAAAATCGCCAAACCCAAACCACGAGTACCGACCAACAGGCGTCCGTGCACATCTTGGTGCAACGCCCATATATGCACATGGCTTAAGCGCGGCTCGGCAATTCGCTGCGCAGTCTTCGCACCTTTAGGCAGCACGAACAAGCCGTCTCCGGTCGCAATCCACACGGCACCCTCCACCGTTTCTAGCATTGCGATCACGATCACGCCGAGTGTTGCTACCCGACGTGGCTCAGCAGGTTGCAGCGCATCGAACGCTAAAATCTCGGTACGCGTTCCCACAAGCACCCGACTCTGATCGAGCGTAATCGCCAATGACTGTGGCTCGATATCGCTGAGCTGGCTTAAAACGCCACCCTTTAGACGTAATAAACCTGCCGTTCGACTGGCAAACCAAAGTGCGCCATCCGGCGTTTCCAAGGTCATGCGTGCGCCGGATTCGCTGTCAATACCTTGGCCGGACGTAACCACGGGCTTGGCGAAACGTACGCCATCAAAAATTACCGGCGCACCCCGCGTACCCACAATCACCACACGACCATCTTGCATACGCGCCACGTGCAGCAAGGAATCAACGCTGAGCCCACCATCTGTAGTAAATGATTGCACGCGATAATTTTGCAAATCCGCGACCGATGTTTCAGCCACTGCGCCCGCGTGATGGCCTACAAGCAAAGCCCACGCGCAAAAAAATATTCGCAGCCATGCCTGAAACTTAACTTCAATGTGCGCCGCCCTATCGCTCAAAAGCCTTCCTCGCATCGCTTGCCAACAACTTTACCTATGAAAGGGGACAAACACGAGTATTTCATCGATCTGTAGCAATCCAGCGCTATACTCGACACCTTTCCGTTTTACCCTGCACCCACATGTCGATCCGTGTACCTAATACCGCGCTTGCTGCCGCTTTTGCCGCTCTGGCAAGTTTAAGCGCAAGCCAAGCCCTGGCCCAAGTCAGTTTGACCTCAACCGCAACAGCGGTCACTGAAAATTTTGATGCGCTCGCACTGACCGGCGCTTCCGGCGTTTTACCTGCGGGTTGGTTGTTGCTTGAAACCGGCACCAGCGGCAATGTAAATCAGCTTTATACTGCTGGCACGGGTTCATCAAATACCGGGGATGCCTATAGCTTCGGCGCCGCGACCGTTGCGGAACGTGCGCTTGGCAGCCTGCGCAGCGGCACCGCCGCCGCGACCTATGGCGCACAGCTACAAAACAACACCGGCGGCGTGTTAACGGGTCTAACGATTGCATACACCGGTGAACAATGGCGTATCGGCAACATTGCTGCCGCACGCGATGACCGGCTACTGTTTGAGTATTCATTAGATGCGACTTCATTAGCGACCGGAACTTGGGTGCCGGTTGCCACCTTAGATTTCGTCAACCCGATCAAAACTGCTATAGCTGCAGCCGCACTTGATGGCAATTTAGCGGTCAACCGCACAAGTGTCAGCAGCACAATTTCGGCGCTCAGCGTTGCCAATACCGGCATCGTTTGGATTCGCTGGACCGACGTTGATGCCACCGGCGCTGACGATGGCCTTAGCATCGACGACGTCTCGATCACCGCTCAAGGCACCGGAAATGCACTCGCAGCCTCAGTGAACGATGTCGCCATCGTCGAAGGCAATACCGGCAGCTCGAATGCGGTGTTCACCGTTACGCTGTCTGCACCGTCGATCGGTGGACAAAGCGTTACTTTCACCACCTCGGATGTCACGGCATCAGCTGGCAAGGACTACACCGCAACCACACAAGTGGTGAGTTTTAACGAAACGCAAACCACGCAAACCGTTAATGTGCCCATTGCTGGCGACGCTGCGAATGAGGCAAACGAAACCTTTGCAGTGACCTTGAGCGCACCGACCAACGGTCTAGTCATCGGCGACGGTGCCGGGGTAGGCACGATTACTAATGACGATTTCAGCGTCACACCAATCAATCAGATTCAAGGTCCGGGACTAACCTCGCCAATCGCGAACAACACCAGCGTGACCACCGAGGGCATCGTCACCGGCATTAAGACCAATGGCTTTTTCATTCAATCCAGTGACGCCGAAGCCGATGCGAATACCAATACCTCGGAAGGGATTTTGGTCTTTACTGGTACGGGCTTGGTTCCTGCGGTCGTTGTCGTTGGCGCACGGGTGCGCGTGATTGGCAACGTGAAAGAATTCATTCCTAGCACCGATTTAGCGCAGCCACCCATCACTGAATTAGAGCCGCCGTTGACTGTTACGCAACTGAGCCTAAGTAATCCACTACCAACGCCGGTCGCAATTACAGCTATTAACCCAATGGGCAGCTTCAATCAGTTGGAAAATTTGGAACATATGCGCACTTCGATTGCCAGCATGGTGGTCGTCGCTAGCACCCGTGGCTTTAAAAATGAAGCGAACGCCACCGGTAGCACTAACGGCGTATTTTGGGCCACTTTAGCAGGCGTACCACGTCCACGACGTGAGCCTGGCATTGATATCCGTGATGTCTTGCTGCCAAGCACCCCAGCTGGCGTGCCGCGCTTTGATACCAACCCGGAAACCCTGCGCGTCGATTCAGACGCCTTGCTGACCGCACCCGCGCGTGATTTAGTTTCCGGCCAGGTCATCGGCGCGCAAACCGGCATTTTGGATTATGGCGTGCGTTTTTATACCTTTCTGCCGGATCCAGCGCAAAACCCAAGCATCACAGCACCTGCAGCCGCGACCATCGCAACACCGGCGGGCGCAGCTGAGTTCACCGTGGCCAGCTACAACATGGAACGCTTCTTTGATGACATCAATGATCCAGCGACCTCAGATGTAGCATTAACCGCGCTTGCGTATGCAAATCGTTTGAGCAAGGCATCCCTGCAAATTCGCAGCAATTTAGGCGCGCCAGATATTGTCAGCGTCGTCGAAATGGAAAACTTGACCACTTTGCAAACCTTAGCGACAAAAATCAGCAGCGATGGCGGCCCCAGCTATTCCGCGCATTTGGTGGAGGGCAATGACCCAGGCGGCATTGATGTCGGCTTTTTGGTCAAAACTTCAGTTGTCGCTGGCACCACGCCGCGCGTGACCGTCGGTACCGTCACACAATTGGGCTTGACCGCGACTTATCTCAATCCGACGACCAACACTCAAGACTTATTGAATGATCGCCCACCTTTAGTGCTGACTGCGACCGTCAATTCCGCCACCGGCGGCAGCGCTAACGTTACGGTCATCGTCAATCACTTACGCAGCTTTTTGGGCATTACTGACCCAGTCGATGGCGCACGCATTCGCGCCAAACGCTTGGCTCAGGCTGAATTCCTAGCGAATTTGGTGCAAGCGCGTCAAGCGGCCAATGCGAACGAGCGCATTGTCGTGTTGGGCGATTTCAATGCCTATGAGTTTAATGACGGCTTTGTTGACTCCATGGGCAGCATTATTGGTGCCCCGGCACCAGCAACTTTAGTCACTTTAGCGGGCCCGGATTTGGTCAATCCAAATATGACCCGCATGATTGATCCAGCGGCGGATTATTCCTATTCCTTTGACGGCTTTACGCAATCGATTGATCACATTTTGGTAAGCCAGGGCCTCATCAATAACAGCAGTGCGCGCAGCATGGTGCATGTCAAATTGAACGCCGACTACCCGGAAGTGAATCGCTCCAATTACGCACCGGGTGCCGACACACGCCTCTCAGATCATGACGCCTTGGTGTTACGCGTTAGCGTTGCCTCCCTAGGTGCCGGTGCCAGCACCATCGCGGTACCAAGTTTGAATCAATACGGTTTCTTACTGCTGCTCAGCCTAGTGATTGGCTTGGGTTTGGTCGCGGTTCGGATTGAGTCGAAAGCAGGCTAAGCCATTATGGGACCGTTGGCTGGGATCAAAGTGCTCGATCTCAGCCGCGTCCTCGCCGGCCCTTGGGCTAGCCAATGTTTGGCGGATTTCGGCGCTGACGTTATCAAAATAGAAAAGCCCGGCGCGGGAGATGACACCCGCGCCTGGGGCCCGCCCTGGTTTGAAAATGAATCCGCGTATTTTCTAAGCGCCAATCGCGGCAAGAAATCGGTCGCGATTGATATCAGCCACCCGCTCGGTGCTGATTTAGTTCGGCGCTTGGCGGGCACTAGCGACATAGTCTTGGAAAACTTCAAAGTCGGCGGCTTAGCCCAATATGGCTTGGACTACCCCAGCTTAAACGCGCTCAACGCCCGCGTGATTTACTGCTCAATTTCCGGCTTTGGTCAAACCGGCCCGATGGCGCACCTGCCTGGCTACGACGCGATGATTCAAGCGCAAGGCGGACTAATGAGCGTCACCGGCATCGCTGATGGCGAGCCGGGCGCTGGGCCACAAAAAACAGGTGTGGCGATAGCAGACTTGCTGGCGGGCATGTATAGCCTGAGTGCGGTGCTGGCGGCTCTGCACCACCGGGAAAAGACCGGGCGCGGGCAACACATTGATATCAGCTTACTCGACACGCAAGTGGCGTCATTAGCAAATCAAGCGATGAATTTTCTGGTTTCAAACCACTCGCCGCAACGCTTGGGCAATAGCCACCCGAACATCGTGCCGTATCAAAGTTTTCTGACCAAAGATGGTGCATTGATGCTAGCGGTAGGCAACGACCGCCAATTTGCCAGCTTTTGCAACGCTGTCGGCCACGCAGAATTTGCAACTGACCCACGTTTTACGCGCAATGCTGATCGTGTCGCGAACCGCGACGCTTTAATTTGCCACTGTGAAAGCTGGCTTAAAGCGCAGGACACCGAGGTTTGGTTCGAGCGTTTTGGCAAAGCGGGAATACCGTGCGGCCCGATCAATTCGATTCAACAAGCCTTTGCGCACCCGCAAATAAAAGCGCGCGATATGCAGTTTACATTGCCGCACGCATGCGGTCTGGATGTACCGCAAGTACGCAACCCTGTGCGTTTTTCTGAAACGCCGATTGAATACAAGAGTGCGCCACCCGCACTGGCTCAACACACGGTACAGGTATTGCGCACCGAGCTAGCACTGACAGACGCGCAAATCGAACAGTTGATAGCGGCGGGTGCAATCGCGCTGGCTTAGATGCGCGCAAATCAACGCGGGCCAAGATGCTAACCTCAAAGCCCAAATTCCACCCGATCAAGCACCGTGACTGCACTCCTTCAACTGCTGCAAAACTTTCGCGACGCCGCCGCTTCTGAGCGCGAAAAGGGTACGTATTTCGAGGAATTGACGGTGCAATATTTGCGCCACGAGGCCGCCTATGCCGCACTCTACAGCGATGTGTGGACTTACGGTGCCTGGGCCAAACAAAACGGCCTGGACGGCAAAGATGCAGGCATTGATTTAGTTGCACAAACCCGCGGCACGGGTGAATTGCACGCGATCCAGTGCAAATTTTATGACGAAGACTATCGCCTAGAAAAAAAGGATATCGATAGCTTTTTCACCGCATCCGGCAAGAAATCTTTTAGCCACCGCATCATTATCAGCACCACCAACCACTGGACTGAGCACGCCGAAGACGCGCTGCGCGATCAGCAGCCACCGGTGAGCAAGATTGACCTGTTTGATTTGGAAAACAGCCAAATTGACTGGGCGCAGTTTCACCCGAAACAAGCGCCAGTGCTAAAAGCCAAAAAGCATTTGCGTGAGCATCAAGAGTCTGCTCTTTCAGCAGTACGCGCCGGTTTGCATGAACACGAACGTGGCAAGCTGATTATGGCTTGCGGCACCGGCAAAACCTTCACGAGTTTGAAGATCGCTGAGGCAGTAGGCGGCGCGGGCAAACGCGTGCTGTTTTTGGTGCCTAGTTTGTCGTTGTTATCGCAGTCTTTGAGCGAATGGACGCAAGAAGCCAGCGTTGCGCTGGATTGTTTTGCCGTCTGTTCCGATTCCGATGTTGGCAAAAAGCGCAAGAAAGACGATGACGTGGTGCAAACCTTCACGCACGAATTGCGCTACCCGGCCAGCACCAATGCATCGGCTTTGGCCAACGCCATGCACAAGCGCTTTGATCGAAACCGCATGACGGTGGTATTTAGCACCTACCATTCCATCGCCGTGATCAACACCGCGCAAACGCAGTTTGGCCTGCCTGATTTTGATTTGATTATCTGCGATGAAGCGCACCGCACCACTGGGCAAACCGACGCTGGTGATGACGAAAGCACCTTTATTCGCGTACATGACGGCGCTTTCATTCGCAGCGAAAAGCGCCTTTACATGACTGCAACGCCGCGCATTTATGGCGAAATGGCAAAAGCTACGGCGGAGAAAGACAGCATCACACTGTGTTCAATGGACGACGCCGTCCTGTACGGCAAGCTGTTTTATACGATCAACTTTTCTGAAGCGGTGGCGCGCGGTTTGCTGGTGGACTACAAAGTGATTGTGCTGGCGGTGGAAGAATCGCACGTCAACCGGCGCATCCAAAAGCTTCTAGCCGATTCCAGCAACCAGATGAAACTGGATGATGCCTCGAAAATCATCGGCTGTTGGAAAGCGCTGGCAAAGCAGGGCTTAAGCCAAGACATGTCTGGCGTGTCCGCAAGCGGAGACTACTATGTCGACAACACGCCAATGCAGCGCGCAGTGGCGTTTTGCCAGGTGATTGAACGTAATACCGGCGGCAAAACCCACAAAGTCAGCTCCAAACACATCGCCAGCATGTTTCAAGCTGTGGTCGAGGCTTATCAAGAGTCCGAGCTTGACGAAGAATTGGCGGCGGTTGAGCTGATTTGCGAAGCCGAACATGTGGATGGCGGCATGAATGCCACCGCCAAGGAAGCCAAGCTCAGCTGGCTTAAATCCGAAGCAGCTGCAAATACCTGCCGCATTTTGAGCAATGTGCGCTGTTTGTCCGAAGGTGTCGATGTGCCTGCACTTGATGCAGTGCTGTTTCTAACGCCGCGCAATTCGCAGATTGACGTGGTGCAGTCGGTCGGGCGCGTGATGCGCGTGGCACCCGGTAAAAAGCGCGGTTATGTGGTGCTGCCGATTGTGATTCCGGCCGGCATCGAGCCGCACGAAGCGTTGGCGGACAATCAAACCTACAAGGTGGTTTGGCAGGTGCTGCAAGCGCTACGTTCGCACGATGATCGCTTCGATGCGATGGTCAATAAAATGGAATTGGTCGGCCCCGACCGCAGCAAAATGGAAGTGATCGCCGTCACCGATACGGTCAAGCCCAAAGCGATGGGCATGAAAACGCCGCGTGGTAAGAAGGCCACCACCAATAGCGAAGTCGGTTCCGGGGATTTTACCGTCGGTTCGCCCGGTGATAAGCCAATCAACAAGCCCGAACAGGGCAAACTGCATTTTCAAATTGGCGAGCTGGAAAAAGCGGTTTACGCCAAAGTGGTGCAAAAAGTCGGCAACCGCAGCCATTGGGAAGACTGGGCCAACGACATTGCCAAAATCGCGCGCACCCATATTGAGCGCATTAGCGGCATTTTGGCGAACCCGGAAAACGTGACTGAAATCAGAGCCTTCGACGCCTTCGCGGCGGAATTGCGCGATGATTTAAACGACAGCATTTCCGATAGCGATATTGTTGAGATGTTGGCGCAGCACTTAATCACCAAGCCGGTGTTCGATGCGCTGTTCGCAAATTACAGTTTCACCCAACACAACCCAATGAGCTTGGCGATGCAGGCGGTGTTAGACGTGCTGCAGGCGCACCGTTTGGACAAGGAAACCGACACGCTGCAGCGCTTTTATGACTCGGTCAAACTGCGCGCCAGCGGCATTGATAACGCCGCCGGTAAACAAAAAATCGTGGTGGAGCTGTACGATAAATTCTTCCGCAACGCCTTTCCCAAAATGACCGAGCGGCTTGGCATTGTCTATACGCCGGTGGAAGTGGTGGATTTTATTATTCACAGCGTCGAACATATTTTAAAGACCGAATTTGGCGAATCGCTGGGCAGTAAAGGCGTGCATATTATTGACCCGTTTACCGGCACCGGCACCTTTATTACGCGATTAATGCAGTCCGGTTTAATTAGCCCAGAACAGCTCAAGCACAAATACAAGCACGAGATTCACGCCAATGAAATTGTACTGCTGGCATATTATATTGCCGCGATCAATATCGAAGCCACCTATCACGATATTGTCGGCGGCGATTATGTGCCGTTTGAAGGCATATGTTTGACCGATACCTTCCAGATGTACGAGAAGGAAGATCTGGTCGATCAGCTGCTGGTGGAGAACAGTGGGCGGCGGAAGCGGCAGAAAGCGCTGGATATACGGGTGATTATTGGCAATCCGCCGTATTCAAGTGGTCAGCAAAGCGCGAATGACAACAACCAAAACGTTGCATATCCCCATTTAGATGACCGAATTCGCGCAACCTTTGCCAAAGGTTCTGCGGCAACGTCAACAAAAAACTTAATGGATTCTTATATTCGAGCAATTCGTTGGGCAAGTGATCGAATTGGTGAAAGCGGAGTCATTGGATTTGTTTCTGGATCAGGATTTGCCGAAAAGCCTGCAATGGATGGCTTGAGAAAATCTTTGGCAGAAGAATTTTCTAGCTTACACATCTTCAACCTGCGTGGTGATATTCGAAAGAACATGCTGAGCAAAGGGCAAGCAAAGGAAGGCCAGAACATTTTTGGCAGTGGCAGCATGACTGGGATTGCTATTTCGCTGTTAGTAAAAAATCCACGTGCGACTGAATCGAAAATATATTATCACGACGTTGGAGACAACCTTTCCCAAGCTGAAAAACTTAGCTACATCCATGATTTCAATAGCATTGGAAAAATAGATTCATGGCAAGATGTAAAACCGGATGCACATGGCGATTGGATCAAGCAACGTGATGATACTTTTTCAACTTATATTGCGATAGGTGATAAACGTGGCGTTGGAAAAAAAATATTTGGCAATTTTACGCTGGGATTGGCGACTGGTCGTGACAGTTGGTGTTGTAATTCATCAAAATCAAAACTAGCATTAAATATGCGTCGAATGATTGACTTTTACAATGCAGAAAGAATTCGGTTTTCAGGTGACAACCACAGCTCAATTAAAAAAGATATTGACGATAAAATAGACTCTTTTATTAATAGTGATCCTAATAGAATTAGCTGGACTACCAATCTAAAAGCGGAATTAGGTAGAAATACGCCTTTGTTCTTTACTGAGAGCATTGTTGATAGTTTGTATAGACCCTTCACCAAGCAATGGGTTTATTTCAGTCGGAAATTTAATGAGCGTGTGTATCAAAACACGCACATTTTTCCGAACTTATCTTGTGAAAATTTAGTTATTTGCGTTTCCGGAATTGGGGCGCGTGCAGGATTTGCAGCGCAAATTTCAGCACAGTTACCTAACTTGCATACGGTTGATTCTGGGCAATGCTTCCCCCTCTACCTCTACGAAACCGCCGAATCCGAATCAGAACCCGCAAAACCCGATCTATTCGCCACCCAAACCGCAACACCCAGCGCACCTGTGCGCCGCGATGCGATCACCGATGCCGGTTTGGCGCATTTTCAAAGTGCGTATCCAGACACTGCAATCAGCAAAGAAGATCTGTTCTATTACATTTACGGCCTGCTGCATTCCCCGGACTACCGTGCCCGCTACGCCGATAATCTAAGCAAAGAACTACCGCGCATCCCGCGTGTGAAAACAGCCGATGTTTTTTGGGCGTTTAGCAAAGCCGGACGCGCCTTGGCGGAGCTGCATTTGCACTATGAAAGCGTGCCGATGTATCCCTGCGAAGTCAGCGGCGTGGCCTTTGATGCCAGCGAAAAAACCAAACTAGAGCTGAGTAAACTGCCCACCGCCGATTACCGCGTCGAGAAAATGCGCTACGGCAAGAACGGCAAAGACAAAGACCTAAGCACGGTTCTGTACAACCACAAAATCACTGTCAGCGCTATTCCGCTCAGCGCCTACGAGTATGTCGTCAACGGCAAACCCGCCATTGATTGGGTCATGGAACGCCAGTGCGTGAAAACCGATAAAGACAGCGGCATTGTCAATGACGCCAACGACTGGGCAAATGAAACCATGCACAACTCGCGCTACCCGCTGGAACTATTGTTGCGGGTTGTTACGGTGAGTTTGGAGACGATGAAGGTTGTTGGGGCGTTGCCAGCGCTGGATATTTTGACGGGGAATTCATGAGTAACGATCCCGCGCCCTCATTTGACCCAATAGAAGCGCTTCACGGCGAAATCCGACTGCTGATTGAGGCAGCTCGAACGCGAGTTGCCGAACAGGTGAATCGGACGCTGGTTTTGAGCTATTGGCATATTGGTAAAACGATCAAAACTGAGATCTTGGACGATGCTAGAGCGCAGTATGGCGCTTCGGTGCTTAAACAGCTGGCGCATCGCTTAACGCACGAATTTGGCAATGGATTTAGCTATTCTGCGCTTACCAGGATGGCTAAATTTTATGCGACCGCGCCGGACGTAGAAATTGTTGCGACACTGTCGCAACAATTGAGTTGGTCGCACTTCGTCGAATTGATCAAGCCAGAGGATGCTCTGAAGCGTGAGTTTTACACACATTTGTGTGCCGACGGACGCTGGTCTGTGCGTACCTTGCGCGAACGTATGGATAGCATGTTGTACGAGCGCACCGCGATCTCAAAAAAGCCGGAAGCATTGATTCGCCAAGAATTAATTCAATTGCAGCAAATACCGTCGCAAGTCAATCCAGCGCTTTTTCTGAAAGATCCATATTTACTGGACTTTCTAGAATTAAAAGACAATTTTTCTGAGAAAGATTTAGAAAGCGCGATTCTGTTGGAGCTTGAGCGCTTTATTTTGGAGCTGGGCAGTGATTTTGCTTTTATGAGCCGCCAGAAGCGCATTCAAATCGGCGGCAATGATTACTACATGGACTTGCTTTTCTATCACAGAAAACTACGGCGCTTGGTGTTGATTGAACTCAAGCTAGGTGACTTCAAACCGGAATACAAAGGCCAAGTCGAACTCTATCTAAAGTGGCTGGCGAAGTATGAGCGCCAGCCTGGGGAACAATCACCCATTGCAATAATCTTGTGTGGCGGCAAAGACCATGATGTCATCGAGTTGATGGATCTGGAAGCCGAGCAAATTCACGTCAGCGAATATTGGTTAACCCTGCCCCCAAAAGAAGTGCTGCAAGCCAAATTGCAAAAGGCCATGTTTGAAGCAAGAACGCGTTTTGAGCTGCGTCGTGTGCCGGGCGGTGAGTCGCAAGCATAATCATGACGGCACTAATCACCACCGCAATCAACACCGAACTGCGCGAACTAATCAACAGCGCGTGCTGGCGCGTTAGTGCGGCGGTGAATGCCGAACAGAGTCAACTCTATTGGCGCATCGGCGCACGCATTAATGCCGAAGTGCTGGGCGGCGCGCGGGCGAATTATGGTGCGGCTGTGGTTGACCAGCTTGGTTTGCAGTTAAGCGCTGAGTTCGGGCGCGGATTTGAAGCCAAAAACTTACGGCGAATGATGAAATTTGCTGGGCTTTTTCCTGGCAGCTCAATTGTCGCATCACTGATGCGACAATTGAGCTGGACACATTTCTTGCAACTTTTGCCGATCAAAGACCCAACCGCCCGCGCATTTTTCGCGCAAATGGCGGTTGAGCATCGCTGGATGCGTACGCGAACTACGCGCGCAAATTGACCGAAAGCGCTACGAGCGCACGCAGCTCGCTAGTCCCAATGCCGATGTAGGCGACGCGCTAACTGAGATGACGCGCAAATTCGGCTGGTCGAAAAATGTGTTGATTCATCAAATTGAAAATCAAAGTTACGGAAAATCACTTTTAGGGCCGCGACTGTTGGAGAAGTTGTGAGTGCGGCATTGAAGCCAGACAATCAACACAAGCAAAATTTAAAGTACACGCTAAATACCAGCACCATTGACAAGGAATACACCATGCTAGAACAACAAATCATCGCTGAGCTAAAGCAAATTCCGGAACATAAATTGGCGGAAATTTATGACTTAATTCATTATTTTCGGATTGGCTTAGCGCATGAGAATCAGGTCAAGAAAATTCCAGACAGGCAGCCAGGAAGCCTTATGCGCTTAGGCAAGAGTCAAAATAAAACCTTTAGCATTCCTGATGACTTTAACGAGCCTTTGAATGATCTAAAGGAATACATGTAATGAATTCAAATTCAATTGGTCGTGAACCGGTGACAAAGACAGCCAGATCAGATATCCAGTTAAACGCGCATCACCTACCAAGCCCGACTATTTGGTGCCGTTTGCCCCGCGTCATTGCGAAAGCTAGATCTCAAATTACGCTGATTCGCGGTGCCATCGCGGCGTTTGATCTCCAGCACAATCGGCGTTAGCTCGGCCACTTGCGCGTCGATGCGGGCGCGTTCGTAATAGGTCAATGACGGCCCTTGCGCGATCATATTGAGCTGGCTGAGCGCATCTTCAAGCGCACCGCGTAGCGCGGTCGCACGCGCATAAGCTTCGCCGGCGCGAATTTCGTCGCCACTGAGCTGATAGGCCCGGCCCAGCGCCTCAAAAAGTGCTGGATCAGAATCAAATGCGGTGACCAATTCGCGCAAGATCGCCAATGCGCTAACCGCGTCACGCTGGGTACCCAGATCAATCAGCGCCTGCGCGTAGCTGGCACCCACGACGCGATGCTTAGGATAGTTTTTCATCAGCTTAGCGAATTGCGCGCGCCAAGCGGGCTGGTTTTTGGCGTTTACTTCAATCTCGGCGCTCAGCAGCGCGCGCACCAGCTTAAGTTCAGTGGTATCAGGCAGCAAAGCCGCGAGTTCTTTCGCGCGATTGATATCGCCCGCACGCGCGCTGGCGAGGGCAAAGCCATAGTTAATCGGCGCGCTGCTGGCGCCGCGCGCGCTGATCGCGTCCAGGTAATAGCGCTTTAACAGCGTCGCGTCGCTGGATTTAATGACGCGCACCCGCTCACGCATGAGTTGGAAAACTATGTCGCGCTGCACCACCGGCTGATCCAAAAGCTGCGCTGCGCGGGATTTTGCTTCGGCAATGCGCGTCACTGAAATCGGGTGCGTTTGCAGATATTGCGGCACTTGTGAGCCGCCGCTGGAACGAAATGTGGACTGCATCCGCGCGAACATGCCGCTCATCGCAGTAATGTCGAAACCGGCTTTTTTCAGCGTTTGAATGCCAATGCGGTCGGCTTCAAATTCATTGTCACGGGTAAAATTAATTTGCAGCTGCTGCATCAGCGCGCTGCCGCCAATCAACGCGGCTTCAATTGGATCAATCGATTCGGGGTTTCTACGGTCATAGCCGTTGGAATTGTTCTTAGACGCCGCCGCCGCAGCGACGACAGCTAACGTGCCCAACATCACCGGCAAACTTGCTTTTTTCGCGCGTTCGAGCGCACGAACCGTATGTTTTTGTGTCACGTGCGCCGCTTCATGCGCAAGCACGGCCGCCAGTTCGCTTTCATTGCCAGCACGCATCAATAAGCCTGTGTGCACGGCAATTAGGCCGCCTGGCACCGCAAAGGCATTAAAATTCTCGTCATTGAGCAGCACAAAAGTAAAATTCTGATCCGGCGCTGAACTCGCTTCTGCCAAGCGCGTCCCCAAAGTCCGCAGATATTCATCGACCTGTGGATCCTCAACAAGCACCCCGGCGTTACGCATTTGCCGCAAAACCGATAAGCCGTAGTAATACTCGTCCAACTCGCTCACACCGGCATTGGCGGAGCGGCCAAAATCGGGCAGATCGAACTCTTTTGCAGCAATGTCACCAAAAACACTGACCAACGCGGCAGACAGGGCGATGGCTTTCATGCGTAGGGAAGGCGCGCGCAGCGCCAATATCGAATTAGTTTTCATGGCGATAAGCTACACCAAATCGTCGCAGGCGCTGTTAACGTGAACTCAACCTATTTTTTTATCGACTTTGCCAAACAAGCGGAGGAATACGCGCAGCTAAAGATTCAGAAAACCGTTGATTTTATTGGGCTGTATGGCAATGCCTCGATCTTGGCTGGCGCTGAACTAAATGGCGAAAATGCAGAAATTTGGCAGACGCTGTCGCGCCACGTGGAAGTTTACGCCTGCCCTTCGGCAGCACGGCGACGTGGCATCGAAATGGCACAAACAGCGTCGCCGCGCGCCGGACTACGCTGGCTCAGCCTTGCCAGCATGTTGGAACGGATGCAGCGCAAAGACGGCGAACCGCGCGCAATTGGCGTTTGCTTAACCAACGATTCCGATTTGGCGCGCGTGGAAGCCTTGGAACTTTGTTTAGCCGCGCTTGCCTTGGACTTTGATGTGCAATTAAGTTTGCGCGGCCCAGGAATTTTAGGCTTGCAGCGCTCGCGTGGGCGCGTGGGCGCGAAGGGTTACACAAGTCTGGCGATGTTTGGTTTGCCGCATGCCTTGATTGCGGCAGCGGAAATTGCCGAAATTCAGCTTTTACCAGATGCGCTGACCGTGCCATGGCAAGTTGGCATCGCGGTGCCGGTGCCGCTCATGTTTGAGTTTTAGTCAACTTGAAGTTGAACAGCGCTAGTTAGAAAACTACCGCGCGGAATTCGTATGGTTAATACCGACGGTTGGCAGTACTAAACCGAAGCGTGTTGGGATAAAGCAGACGTAAACTTGCATTTGCTTATCACAGCACAGTTTCAACATAGCACTGTTAGAACGACGTGCTAGGCAATAGAGTATCGGCTCCAAAATTACAAAGCGCGCGCTCAATGTCCAACACCGTACTGCGGGCGCTAAGCGCTGGCTGCATTTTAGGCCTCGGTTGCGCAGTTGGCACCGGAATTCAATTCTCGGCAGCAAAAATAAACAAGGAAGCCTACTTGGGCCCGTATTGGGCATCACGTGCCAGCTATCCCACCGGGCAATTTAACCCCCAATGGCAGCGCGCAGCCATTGCACAAGCGGCGTTGGTTCCTGAAGGCCTGCCCGCAGGCAGTGATTTGACCCGCACGAACGCAAGTGTTAACGCATTGAGCCCAACCGCATTCACCGCACTTGGGCCCCGCCCGCTGGGCAGCTTGACGAACTCGGTCGCCGGGCGCACCAACGTTGTTATCAGCCACCCGACCAATCCGGCGATTGCCTGGATGGGCTCGGACGGCGGCGGCATTTGGAAAACCACGAACTGCTGCACGGCGGCAACGGAATGGAAAATAAAAACCGATTTGCCGCAAATTCAAAATAGCGCGATCAGCGATATGACGATGGACCCAAACAATCCGGACGTGCTCTACGCCGCCACCGGCGATTTGCGCTTTGGTTCGTTTTCCTTCGGCAGCAATGGGGTGCTGAAAAGCGTCGACGGCGGTGAAAGCTGGACGGTTAAAGGCGAAGCCGAATTCAATCCCTTCTATCCGCCGTCGGCGAATGGCTTTCCGCAATATCAAGCCATCGGGCAAGTCAAGGTTGACCCAAATAACAGCAGCAATATCGTTGTTGGCACCAAAACCGGGCTGTATTTAAGCTACAACGGCGGCGACAGCTGGGCCGGGCCGTGTTTGTCGAACGCGTTTGCTAGTCAGCGCCAGGACACCACCGGCATTGTGCTGCGTGACCTAGGCACGAATACTGAAATTATCGCAGCGATCGGTACGCGTGCCTTTGAAACCACGGTGCAGCCTAATCTAAATCAAAACGGCGCGAACGGCATTTATAAAGGCAGCCTGCCCGCCAGCGGCTGCCCGGTCGACTTCGCGCTGATCAGCCGCCCCGACAATGGCTGGCCGGTGGGCACCGGCAGCGGTATTGCCATCGCTGCGGTGGGTGATCCCAACTTAAATCCGATTGGGCGGATTGATATTGCGATGGCGCCGACGAATTCCAATGTGCTGTATGCGCAAGTTGCGCGGCCAAATCGTGCGTCGCCTGACATTCTGGGCGTGTGGCGTTCTGACAACGGTGGCACATCTTGGACGCAAGCCACGGTCGGCACCATTTCCGGCTCCGGCAGGCAAAGCTGGTATAACGCGGGTTTGATGGTTTCCCCTGTGGATGCAAGCGTTGTTTGGTTAAGCGCGCTCAATACCTTTCGCTCCACTACCGGCGGCAGCGGGTTTGCTGCGGTAGCCTCGGCACCACACGTCGATCATCACGCGCGCAGCTATGTTGCGAATAACCCAGATCAAGTCCTGATTGGTACCGATGGCGGCGTTTATTACAGCGCCAATGCACGAGCGGCAGCACCGACGTGGCTGTCGCTCAACGCAAGTCTAAACACTATTGAATTTTACTCTGGTGGTATCTCGGAAAATTTCAATACCGCCGCAACTGCGTCTGCTGTTGGCGGCGCGCAAGATAATGCGTGCATGGTTTCAAATTGGAGCGCCGGTAATTTTGCGCCACAGCTTTGGAATATTCGAAACGACGGGTTCGACGGCTTTTCCTCCACCATTGAACCAATCCTTGGCCAACGTTGGTACTACTCCAGCCAAAATGGCGCGATTGTGGTGAGTTCGACCGCGCAAGGCACTGGCGCGCAATCGGCGCAACCGAGCGGCTGGGGCGCGGATCGCAAAAGTTTCTTGACCCAGTTTGATCTATATCGATTCGGCAACGAAAACACAGGCTGCCCAGCCGCCACCGGATGCGGGCGCATTATCACCGGCAGCTATCGCGTTTGGGAAAGCACCACCGGCGGCGTGCCGACCACAAGCTATGTCGCGAACAGCCCGGATTTGACCAAGGGCACGCTGGCGGATCGCTCCTTTATCAACCAAGTTGCCTACAGCTATTCCACGCCGAACCAAGCCATTGCGGGCACCAATGATGGCAACGTCTGGCTCGGCTTCAATATGGGCTTAGGCACCACCGAATCGGCGACCTGGGTGAATTTAACCAATAGCAACACCATTTTGCCGAATCGCCCGATTATGGATGTGATCACCGACGCTAGCGATCCGCTGATTGGCTATGCAGTCGCGGGCGGCTTTGATCAAAACACCCCGGCCACGCCAGGCCACGTATTTCGCTATGTCTGCAGCGCCAACTGCGCCAGCTTTGTCTGGCGCGATATCAGCGGCAATTTGCCGAACATTCCCGCGAACAGCGTGATGACCAATCCAAACCGGCTCAATCAAGTGTTCGTCGGCACCGATTGGGGCCTGTATTTTACCGATGACGCCAGCGCAACACCCGTGGTTTGGCGCAAGCACTCGGGCCTGCCGAACGTAATGATTTGGGATTTGACCATTGATCGCGGCGCAACAGCACTTGCCGTTTGGACGCGCTCACGCGGCGCATGGGCCGCACCTTTGCCACTACAACCGAATGTCGACACACTTTTTATCGACGGCTTCGAGATTTAACACACGCCTGATTTAACGCACGCCAGAATTTGACGAACACCAGACTTGCAGCGACTACAAACGCCCCTTACTCTCAGGGGCGTTTTTTTTGGTTGTAATGCTCATGGATCACGTTGCACTTAGTTTTGAATTTTTCCCGCCGAAAACCGACGAGCAGCGCGGGCTATTGCATAAAAGCGTACCGAAACTCAAAGTTTTTGCGCCCGAATACGTCAGCGTTACCTTTGGTGCCGGTGGCTCGACTTTGGATTACACCGTCGACACCGTCAGCACGTTGAAAAGTCAATATGGATTAGAAGCCGCGCCACATCTGAGCTGTATGGGCGGCACCCGCGCCGAAATCAAACGGCTACTCGATACCTATGTCCAAATGGGCTGCAAACGCATCGTCGCGCTGCGCGGTGATATGCCCTCAGGCATGGCCAGCAGCGGCGATTTTAGCTACGCGGCGGAACTGGTGAGCTACATCCGGCGCGAACACGGCGATCATTTTCATATTGAAGTCGCTGCTTACCCAGAATTCCACCCGCAGGCAGAAAGCGCAGATGCGGATTTGACGCATTTTGTCGACAAAATTAACGCCGGGGCCGACGCGGCGATCACGCAGTATTTTTTCAATGCCGATGCCTATTTCCATTTTCTCGATGATGTGACCGCGCGCGGCGTGACCGTGCCGATTGTGCCCGGGATTATGCCGATCGGCAATTTTTCCCAACTCAAGCGTTTTTCCGACATGTGCGGCACCGAAATTCCGCGCTGGCTGACCAAACGTATGATTGGCTTCGGTGACGATGCCGAAAGCGTGCGTGATTATGGTGCCGATGTGGTGGCTGAACTATGCGATCAGCTGGTCGGCGGCGGTGTAGAAGCCCTGCACTTTTATACCCTGAACCGTGCCAAGGCGAGTTTGGACGTACTGGAACGTTTGGGTATCAAGCCAAAGCGCCCGCTATGAAACAAATGTATAAAGCCCGCTGCCCCCATTGCCCCCGTAGCCATCAGACACGCCAGCCACTGTGAAATTTAAAGACTATTACCAACTTCTAGGCATCGCGCCGAATGCGACTGAGGCAGAAATCAAGTCTGGCTATCGCAAGCAAGCGCGTAAATATCACCCGGACATTAATAAGGAAAAGAGCGCGGAAGAACGCTTCAAAGACATCAATGAAGCGAATGAAGCGCTAAAAGACGCGAAAAAGCGCGCTTCCTACGATCAATTGCGCGCCAGCGGCATTAAAGAAGGTGAGGAAATCAACGAAAGTCGTTACGGCGGCTTTGGTGGTGGCGGCCACACAGGCGGTGGCGGCGAAGATTTTTCGGATTTATTCGAGAATTTGTTTCGCGAACAAGAAGGCCGTGGCCGGGGCAGATCACGCGTGCGCAAAGGCGAGGATGTGCGCACCAAGCTTGGCGTATCGCTAGATATGGCGCACAAGGGCGGGGTACAGCGCATTACCCTGAGTGGGCCTGCCGGGCAGCGTAGTTTGGAGGTCAAAATCCCGGCGGGTATTCAACCCGGCAAGGTGATTCGGCTGGCAAATCAAGGCGATGCGGGCTCCGGCATGGGCGCGCCGAATGGCGATTTATTATTAGAAATCAGCCACTTGCCGCACCCACAGTTCGAGTTGACCGGCACGGGCAATACCGACGTACTGTTTCGCTTGAAGCTGCTGCCCTGGGCTGCGGCGCTGGGCACCAAGGCAGAAGTGGCGACGCTGGACGGCAATGTCGAGCTAGGCATCCCTGCCGGTTCGAACGCAGGACGTAAATTGCGCTTGAAAGGACGCGGCTTTGGGCCACAGCCCGGGGATCATTATGTGCAGGTCGAGCTGGTCAACCCGGACACGCTGGACGATAGTGATCGTGCCACCTTTGCAATCCTGGCAAAACATTTCGCCGCGAAAACGCCTAGCGCGTGAGTAAACTCGTTTGGATCGGCGTGCGGCCCGCGCGCGATTTGGCGATGCTGGCAGTGGCTGTGGCTGAAGTTAGACTCGGGCGTGGTTTGGTCGGTGATCGCTACGGCAAAAATGCGCCAAAACCAGGCGGCAAACGCGAAATAAGCTTGATTGCATCGCAAGCGATTGCAACGCTTGCCGAACGCCTGGGTGTTGCTGACGGGCGCGATCTATATCCCAAAACCCGGCGCAATTTGGTGGTTCAGGACGTCGATCTAGCGAAATTTATCGGCAAGCGCTTTTTTATCGGCCAGGTTGAACTGGAGGGCACTGGCGAGTGCGAGCCCTGCGTACGCATGAATTTGGCGTTCGGGCCTGCCGGATTTGCTGCGATGCAGGGCCTAGGCGGGCTGACCGCGCGCGTGATTCAGCCCGGCTTATTGCGAATTGGCGATATGTTTTCGCAAAAACTGTGATTTTTGCATTCGCACTGGATTGTAAAAAACCCTAAACTTCGCCCGAAACTTTTTTTAACGGAGCTGCTATGAAACGTTTGATCCCTGCCCTCGCCGCCATTGCACTGCTGAGCACCTGCTTCGCCCATGCAGATACCCTACTCATTAAACGTACCGACAAGGCGGAAATATCTGCTGTGCCTAAGCGTGGCGCCACGATGAGCCAAGTCACCTCGCAGTACGGCGCACCGGCGACCAAACACGCAGCGGTGGGTAAACCACCGATTAGCCGTTGGGACTACCCCGCATTTTCAGTCTATTTTGAACACAGCCATGTGATTGACGCGGTATTAAAGCGTGCCAGCGAAGCTGAGATCGGCGTCAAACCCGTTGTACAGCCGACGCGCTAAAGCGTATGCCTGTCAGGAACAAGGTGTCAGGCACGACTTATAAAGCCAGCTGGCGTTTTCCCGCCGAATGGGAGCCGCAAGCCGCCGTTGTGCTCGCGTGGCCACACGCAGGTACCGATTGGGCACCTTGGTTAAAGGACGTCGAAGTAAGTTACATTGAACTGGCACGCGCTATTTTAATGCGCTCTAACCTGGTATTGCTGGTCAAAAACAAAACTTTAGAAGCGCGCGCCCTGCGCTTGATTGATCGCGATGATGACCTAATAAGTGGCAAACTGCGCACGACGCGTTATGACTACGACGACACTTGGCTGCGCGATACCGGGCCAATTAGTTTGAGTAAAATTGTCGCTGGCACCGAGGCTTTTCGCTGGCTGGATTTTAGTTTTACCGGCTGGGGCGGCAAATATGGTGCGAGCAAGGACGACAAAATCGTCGCGCATTTGGCGGGCTTGCCAGAATTTAGCGCGATTGAACACGTGCCGGTGCCCTTTGCACTCGAAGGCGGCGCCATCGAATCGGATGGCGCGGGCACGCTGCTAACAACTTGGAATTGCCTGAGCAAACGCCACCCAGAAAAAAGCCGCGCCCAGATTGAGAAGACACTGAAGCAACATTTGAGCGTGCAGCGGGTTTTATGGCTAGAGCACGGTGAATTGGCGGGCGATGATACTGACGCCCATATCGACACTTTGGCGCGCTTTGCCAGCACCGATTGCATCGTCTATCAAAGCTGTGATGATGCGAGCGACCCACATTTTGCGCCTCTTAGTGCGATGGCTGCTGAAATTGCGCAACTGAAACAAGCGGACGGCAAACCCTATCGCAGCATTGCCCTGCCCTGGGCACCTGTACTGACCGCGAGCGATGGCCGTCGATTAGCCGCAAGCTACGCCAACTATCTAGTGCTCAATGGCGCGATTTTAATGCCCGGCTATGGCGTGGAAACCGATATTGCGGCGTCGATGCAGTTAAGCCTGGCCTTTCCTCAGCACGAAATCGTGGTGGTGCCCGCGCGATCACTGATCGAGCAAAATGGCAGCCTGCATTGTGTGACGATGCAGTTGCCGATGGGCACGCTGGGCACGCCAGCAAAGTTGATCTCGTAAGTTAGCTGACTCTAGACCTGGTTTTTGATGACCGCTATTCTTGCTGTAAAACTCATTTTAGTGCCCGCGTTGATCTATCTGGTCACTTGGGTTGGCAACAAATGGGGCCCCGCAGTCGCGGGTTGGCTCTCTGCTTTTCCTATTGTTGCCGGGCCAATTTTGGCGGTGATGACATTCGAACAGGGTGCACAATTTGGTGCTTCTGCCGCAAAAGGCACTTTGCTTGCTGTCAATGCGATTTTAGTGTTCGGCTTGGTTTATGCCTGGGCTTCCACTAAATTCGCAGTACTTGGATCGTTGCTGTGCGCATTGTCGGTCTATGCCATCACGGTTTTTGTCTTAAGTCTGTTGCAAGCACCATTGCTGGCATGCTTTACGCTGGTAATCGTGATGCTGCTAATAGCACCACGATTTTTGCCCAATTTGAAAATTGAACCTATTTGCCACGCCACACCCAACACCGTCATTTGGCGCATGCTTGCTGGCGCAATTTTAGTCGCGACGGTCACATTTTTCGCGGCAAATATGGGGCCGCGATTCAGCGGCTTACTTGCCATGTTTCCGGTCATGGGCACGGTTTTGATTGGATTTTCGCACCACTATTCCGGGCGCAACTTTGCAATTTCCATGCTGCGCGGAATGATGTTTGGCTACTATGCGTTCGCGTGTTTTTGCGCAATTTTGGCGCTGTTACTTGCCAGGCATTCGGCCATCATTGCCTTCGGCGGCGCATTGGCATGTGCCCTTGCGGTACAACTGGTGGCAAAACAGTGGATGCCTAAAGCTGGCTAAGTGCTTCAAGACAACACACCAAAAAAACTAGCGTATGTGCTGCTAGCATTTGTATTTATTAGAACCGTGAGTAGCAAAATATGACCAACACCCGCCTAAAAGTTGCCCTAATTCAAGATATTGACCGTGGCAGCGTCGAGGCCAATCTAGCGCAAATCGAGCAACAGGTAACTGCCGCAGCAGCGCACGGGGCAAAGCTCGTTTTGCTGCAAGAGCTGCACAACGGGCCGTACTTTTGTCAACACCAGTCTGTCGCTGAGTTTGACCGCGCAGAAAGCATTCCCGGGCCGAGCACGAATCGCTTGGCGGCATTAGCGCGCGCAACCGGTGTGGTATTAGTCAGCTCATTATTTGAGCGCCGCGCCGCAGGGATTTATCACAATACCAGCGTCGTATTTGAGCGTGATGGCAGTATTGCTGGACGCTATCGAAAAATGCATATTCCCGATGACCCGGGGTTTATGGAGAAATTTTATTTCACGCCCGGCGACGCCGAGATTTTCGGTGTTGCTGCCACCGAAGCCAATGGCTTCAAGCCGATCCAAACCAGCGTCGGCAAACTGGGCGTGTTGGTGTGTTGGGATCAATGGTACCCGGAGGCGGCGCGATTGATGGCGCTGGCGGGCGCGGAAATATTGCTGTATCCGACCGCGATTGGTTGGGATCCAATCGACGCCGAGGATGAAAAAGTGCGTCAGCGCATGGCGTGGATTTTGAGCCATCGCGGCCACGCGGTCGCGAATGGTTTGCCGGTATTGAGCTGCAATCGCACCGGCTTTGAGGCCCCGCCCGCGACAGTGCAAGCGGGTGCCACGGGCATACAATTTTGGGGCTCGTCCATCGTGCTTGGGCCACAGGGTGAAATATTGGCAGAAGCCAGCAGCGATGCGCCGGAAATTTTGCTTGCCGAGCTGGATTTGCAGCGCTCCGAGCACGTCCGACGTATCTGGCCGTTTTTGCGTGATCGCCGCGTCGATGCCTATGGCGATTTGTTGCGCAGGTTTCGCGATTGAAGCAATCCGCATCGAACAACGTGTCTGCCGATAGCGCGTCACCAAGTTTGAATGATGCTTCGTCAGTGAAAGCAGCGCAGCCATTTTTGGGGCGTACATTGGCGGAGGCGATGAGCCAGGGCTACGATAATTTTTCACTGCTGCGTTTTTTGGCAGCGGCGCTGGTGATTTTCGGGCACAGCTGGGCTATCGCAAAAAATCCGAGCGGCGTGACCGATTGGATCGGCCAGCATACGCTGGTCTTTTCCGGCACGGTGGCGGTCAATATTTTCTTCTGGGTGAGCGGCTTTTTAATCACCATGAGCTATCTCCGACGGCCGCAATTTATCCCCTTTATCCTGGCGCGGGTATTGCGCATCTTTCCGGCGCTGATTGTTTGCGTGCTTTTGACTGCCTTGGTTTTGGGCAGTGTTTGCACGAGCTTAGCGGTGGCGGAGTATCTCAGGCACCCAGATCTTTGGCGCTACGTCGTAGGAAGCGCTTCCCTTGTCGATCTGCAGTGGCACCTGCCGGGCGTATTCGAAAGCAACCATTACAAAAGCGTCGTAAACGGCAGTTTGGGTACCTTGACCGGCGAGCTTCGTTTGTATCTGCTTGTGGTTATTTTCGGTGCATTCGGCTTGTTAGCAAACGCAAAGCGCCTCGGCTGGACGCTGCTAACGTTGACTGCACTGGCTGTTTTTGCGCCGTCGATTCATATCGTGAAACCCGCGTTTCTTGCCTACAGTGCTTTTTTCGCGTTTGGCGCATTTTGCTATATTTATCGTGCTGTGGTGCCGCTGAGTGGCTATATAGTCCTAACGCTAGCGTTGCTTTGCTTTGCTTTACGCGGCCAGCCCGGCTATTTTCTGATGTTCTCTGCGTTTACCGCCTATGCAACGCTGTGGTTTAGCTATGGGCCGCGTTTGCCATCGCTGGAAAAGTACGGGGATTATTCCTACGGGCTGTATTTGTATGGCTTTCCGATGCAGCAGTACGTTGCCTATTTGCAGCCGGAGTTGGGGCCATGGGGCTCATTACTGCTCAGTTATCCACTGACAATGGCTTTGGCAATTCCGTCTTGGCATTTTGTCGAGAAGCCGATGCTGCGGTTTAAATCTAAGCGGAGTTCAAGCCTAGCTACTTAGCAACTCACTGCGATACTGCACAACCTTATCTAAATCAGCTGCGAGCTGAATAATGCAAAGCACCTGCGCCTGCCCAAATAAAGTGCGCAGAACGTTTTCGATAGCGCGCAGCTCCCTGGCACGATACGGCTGAATCGCCAATTCAAGGCTAGTATCGCTGCGCTGTAGCAGCGTCCATTGCGCCAAGGCGAATGGTTTCAGCGCATGGGTGACATCAATATTATTGAGCCACACGCCACCGCAGCTTCGGTAGCGCACTGGCGCACGACCGCTCAAATCGCGCAGCAGCCACTCGCCTGCACATTGCGCTAAAACGGCGAAATCACCGGTGCGATAGCGCAGCAGCGGCAGACAAAAATTAAAGCCACCAGAAAGTGTGATTTCGCCTCGTTCACCCAGCGCACAGACGCTGCCATCGGGGCGCAAAATTTCGACGTTGAGTTCAGGCTGCAATAAAACATAGCCGTCAAGTTTGGCATCAAACAC
>JANNYA010000220.1:0-6687 GCA_031409855.1 Rhodanobacteraceae bacterium
AGGGTGAAACCCTGGAACAGGGTGAAACCCTGGGAATGGAGTCGCAATACACCTCGCGCCCCATCGGGGCGCACGGAATATACGCATTGCGGCAATCCAACAACATAAATATGCCTCCGTCCGCCCCGTTGGGGCGGTTTAAATTCTCTGTCCGATTCCCAGGGTTGCGCTCGTTCCTCGCTCCACCCTGGGCTATCACCGTCCATGCCGTTGGCATGGGGATTTGGTTCTTGCGCTCAATCCCACACATAACGTTCATCGTATTGAATGGCGTATTTGTCCAACAACTGCCGATATTCATCCTGAAACGAAACCACGCGGTGATGTTCTGGCTGCCGCGCGATGTATTGAACAACGGCCTCCTTGTGGCCGGGGCTTACGGAAAAAATGCCGTAGCCCGCCTGCCAATGAAACCCGACGCAGAGCGGATCCTTTTTCCGAATCCAGTTGGTCGCCCCAGTTTTGATTTCCTTCACAAGCTCCGCGACTGAGATCGTGCGCGGCAATGGAAAGAGCAAATGGATGTGGTCAGCCACGGAATTCGCCGCGAGGAGGTCGGTACCGCAACGCCGGACGATACCGCCGATATAACCATGCAAATCATCGCGCCAAGCGTCGTCTAACTTAGGCGCGCGTTCCTGGGTGCTAAACACGAGATGGACGAGGATGTTGGCGAGCGATTGGGGCATATGCGTTAGAAGCCTAAACCCCGCAAATTCGCGCGAATCGCCAGCACCAACCTCGCCGACTCATCAAACTGCGCCTGCAATTCCGCAATCAAACGCGGCATTTTTTCCTCGAACGGGTCGCCGTCGTCTAGTACTTCTTCGGCACCGACGTAACGCCCGGGTGTCAGCACATAGCCGTGTGCGGCGATCTCGGCGGTGCTGGCGGATTTGCAGAAGCCCGGATTGTCGGTGTAAGGCACTGGATTCCCGCCTGCGCGGGAATGACGAGCGGAAGTGTCGCCACGCCAACCGTGATAGGTGGAGGTAATCTTTTCCAGATCCGCATCGGTTAGCTCGCGATGCACACGATCAATCAGCGTGCCCATCTTGCGCGCATCAATAAATAGCGTTTGTTTACGCCGCTCGCGCAAGCCACGCTTGCTGTTTTCGGCTTTGCTTTTCGTCAGAAACCAAAGGCAAACCGGAATCTGAGTGCTATAGAACAGCTGGCCCGGTAAGGCGACCATACAGTCCACCAAATCGCACGGATCATAAATCCGGCCTTTGTAGGGCTCCAACAGTTCCACCAAGCAGCGCACCACGCACGACGGCGTATAGAACTGGCCGCCGTTCTTGCCCTCCGCCGAGGCAAAGCGCGTCAAAAAATACTCATACACCCGGCCAAGCAAATCCACCGAGCGATGCGTTTTCTCGCCCTCACTGGCGGCGGTGAGTTCAATCGTCGCAATCACATCGATCAATTCACCTAGGCGCTGTTTGTCCAGCCCAGGGCGTGCGTAATCCTTGGGCAACACGCCCTTTAGTCGCGGGTTATCGCGCTCAATGGCTACCATCGCATCATCAACAAGCTTGCCAACGCCGGGCTGTTTGGCGTTCGCCTGAAGCTGCGGCCACCGGGCTTCAGTGGGCACCCAAAACACGTTAAATGCTTTGTACTCATCCTGATCTTCAGGATTGGCACCCGCGTAATCGCCTTGCCCGGCCAATAGCTTGGCGCGGTGTTCTTCGAAGGTGTCGGAGATGTACTTAAGAAAGATCAGGCCGAGCACGACGTGCTTGTATTCGGCAGCGTCCATATTGTTGCGCAGCTTATCGGCGGTCAGCCAAAGCTTGGCTTCAAAGCCAATGGTGGCGGTGCTGGCTGTATTTGCGTTTGCTTTAGTCATCCTGGACTTTAGCGAATTGGCTTAATGCGCGGCAAGGTAAATTGCCAAGCCTAACCGTGCGGCAAAATATCGGCTTTTATGCCGGCACCGCGCTCAAGTCATTTAACTCAGCCGCTCACCAAGCTGGCGATCGTGCACACGCGAAAGCGTCAGTTGCGCGGTAATTGCCCCGCATAGCGCCAAGAACATATCCCACTGCGTATCCCAAATATCGCCTTGCGTCGCGAGATAGGCATCCGCGTCACCGCCCAGCAAAACTGCGGCCCACCATTCAATAAACTCGAAAAACGCGCTAAAGCTTAAACAAGTGGCGCAGACCAAATAAAATAGCCAGCCACCGCGCTGCAAAGGCGTGCAGCGAAGTAATAATTCGCGCGTCAGAATCGCGGGAATAAAGCCTTGAGCCAAATGCCCGAGACGATCATAGTTGTTGCGTTGCAAATCAAAAGTAGTTCGCGCCCAATCCCCGAGCGGCGTCAGCGCGTAAGTATATTTGCCACCATAGATCAAAATGACGCAGTGAATCGCGATCAACCAATACAGTAGGCGCGTCAGCGGAAATCGCCGGTGCGTGAGCAGCAACACTGGCAACGCCGCAAGCACCCAAATGACTTCCATAAACCACGTCAGCCGATCATTAGGCGCAATGGCCGACCAGATCAAGACGGCAGCAACGCCGATGAGCAACACCCAATTCTCGTGTGCGTATGTCGAGCGGATCGACGGATACGATGCTCTTGGGGCAGTGGGTATTTGCATTGGGTGCCAGCTATTGTTTCATCGTCAAATTAACACGGCTAACACGTCGATTCCAAAGAGCATCGAACCATTCGCGTGCTAGCGCAGCAAGCTCCTGACTCCTATTGCGACCATCGTCTGCCAGGGGTGTAAAGTGTGCCACGCCGCAGTCAATCCCGTGCGTTTTTAAATTTGTAAGTACGAAAAACTCGGTATAAACATCGCGTTTGCCCATTGTTTAGCGCCACTACTTATAAACATCCAAAGCACCTTCAGGCCGCACCTTAAACCGCTGATGCAGCCACAGATACTGCTCCGGTGCGGCACGAATCGCTTGTTCAATCAGTAAATTCACGCGTGCGGTGTCGGTGACGGAATCTTTGCTGGGAAACTCATCGAGCGCATCAGACAAGCTTATCTCGTAGCCATTTTCCACGCGCTTGTGCGCAAAGCCAATGACTGCCGCACCGGTCAATTTTGCTAACGTGTGTGTCGCAGTTAGTGTTGACGCAGACACCCCAAAAAAGGGAGCGAACACCACATCGCCACGGCGATATTCCTGATCGGGCGCGTACCACAAAATGTTCCCGGCCTTAAGCCAGCGAATCGCGCCGCGCAGCTCGTCGCGCCTAAACATAGCTTTGGCGTATTTTAAGCGCTGGTGTTTAATAACCGCCTCGAACGCGGCGCTTTTGTGTTCGCGATACATGCCGCCCACCAACCCGGCTTGATGCTGGCACAGCAAACGCCCGCACAGCTCCAAATGACTAAAATGCGCACCGACCAGCAGCACGCCTTTGCCTTTCGCTAGCGCAACTTCCAGAGCTTTTAAATTGTGGAACTTGACTGGTACGCGCTGCGCCGTGGCATGTGAGGCCATCCACGCGAACGCGAATTCGCTCAATAACAGGCCGCTATTGCGCAAATTTTGCCGCAACAATTGCGCGCGCGCTGGCGCGTCTAGCTCGGGAAAACAAAGCGCCAAATTACGCGCGGCGATGCGCCCACGCGCGCGCAAAAGCGGTGCGATCAGCCAGCCTAGTGTGCGTCCAAACGCTTGATTTACGCGAAACGGCAAGCGGCCTAAGCACCAGATCAGCGCCAAGCCCAGCCAGGCAGGCCACTCGCGTGGATGCCAGAGCGCGTGGTTTGAAGTGATGCGTAGAGGCAATTAGAACACCATCGCATTGAGTTTAACAAAACCGCTCGTCGTGGCCTTTGCGGTGAAAGAGTCAGACAAGGTATACATATCTCAGTGCAAATGAAACAAATAGGCAAAGCATACCTGCCGCAGCAAATGGACCCTTTGGCGACTTATTTAAAAATGTTAAAAAAACGCGGGAAACCGAAGCAATACCCAAAGTCGTAAATGCTGGAATAAAAATACTTAGGAGCATCAAAATTCCAACAGAAGAGTAAACCGCTACGAGCAGAATAAAAAATAGAGTTGAAGAAATCGTTGGGCCGATAAACTTTAAAGTATGAAAAGCAAGATACGAAGTAACTAACAAAACAGTTGCTGCAAATATTTTCCACTTTTGACCGGCGATAAATTTTATGGTGTCTGAAATGCCGCTATCAACATTGGCTTGTACAATTTTAATGTAACTTCTCGCAGATGAGTCCAAAAAATCCTTTGCTTGGACAGGCAGGAAGTAATCGATGCCCATTAAAACAGCCGCACTAATCTGCCAATACAATATTAATAGTAGTTGCTCGTTGGTCATATCAATTTATTTTTAACGCGCCTGCACCGCAGCCTGTGGCTTAATGCCAAGCCGCGCAAACAAAGCACGATCTTTTTCGGCTTCAGGATTGGCAGTGGTCAATAGCTTCTCGCCATAGAAAATCGAATTCGCACCGGCGAAAAAGCACATCGCCTGCAGCTCATCGCTCATGGATTCACGCCCGGCGGATAACCGCACATAGCTTTGCGGCATTAAAATACGAGCCACCGCAATCGTGCGTACGAACTCCAATGGATCCAGATTTTCCGCGCCATTCAGCGGCGTGCCCGGCACTTGCACCAGCAAATTGATCGGCACAGATTCTGGTGGTTCGGGCAAATTCGCTAAGGTTTCCAACAAACCGGCGCGCTGCTCGCGTGATTCATTCATACCAACGATGCCGCCACAGCACACCTTCATGCCCGCGCTGCGCACAGCGGTCAAGGTGTCCAAACGATCTTGGTATTTGCGGGTACTAACGATTTCGCTGTAATACTCAGGCGCGGTGTCTAGATTATGGTTGTAATAATCCAGCCCAGCGTCTTTCAGGGTCTGCGCCTGCGCCGGTTCCAACATGCCCAGCGTAGCGCAGGTTTCTAGGCCTAAAGCTTTCACCGAGGCCACCATTTCCGCGACTTTCGCGACTTCTTTATCACGCGGCCCGCGCCACGCCGCACCCATGCAAAAACGCGTGGCGCCAGCGGCTTGTGCGGCTTTTGCCTTTACCACGACTTCGGCACAGCTCAATAATTTCTCCGCTTTCAAGCCGGTCGAAAAATGTGCGCTCTGCGGGCAATAGCTGCAATTTTCTGGGCAACCGCCGGTTTTTATCGACAGCAAAGTCGATATCTGCACCTCATTGACATTGAAATTCGCACGATGCGTCGTTGCCGCCTGAAACAACAAATCATTCATCGGCAGCACAAACAGCGCCAATACTTCGGCGCGTGTGAAACGTGGCTTGGCCGCCATTTCGATCGGGGCGTCTGCATCCGCTTGGGTACAAGCCAAACCCGCGTCGGTCAAAGTTTCGATTTCGGTATTCATTGATTTTTGCGTTCCCACTGCAGAGGCGTGGATTCTGCCTGTTTAGGCTGGGCTTGTCGAAACAAGCTCTCGATAGGGTAAAATTCAACGATGCTGTAACTTTTTAGAGTGACCGATGACGACAACGCAAAACCCCAAGAGCGATCAAACTTTACCGGCCGCTTTCTGGTTGTATTTGTTCGGCGTGCACCTCGCCTACGCGCTGGTGCTGAGCTTTCAATTTGACTGGCTTGTTGATCCAAGTTTGTCGTTCAAAGCCTTAAGTTTTTCAGAAATGAGTGTGCTGGGTGATTTAGTCATCGTACCCGCGCTTTTGTATGCATTTTTGGCACGCAAGCGGCCTATGCAAGCGCTTATTGGTTCGGTTTCGATGTGCGCTCTTGGCTTATTTGCGATCCGACTCTGGTTTCCGGTCGAGCAATTGAGCCCTGGCGCCACTAAGTTTCTTGAGCTCACACGGTATTTGTCACCACTGCTGACTACGTTTGCAGTGGCCGCCGAAATTGCCGTTGTATTAATGCTGTGGCGTCTGCTCAAAAAGCCGATGAAGGAACCAGCCATCGAGGTCTTGTTGGCCCCTTTGTCAAGCGTGCTGGGGCGTGAATCAAAAATCATGCACTTGTTGTATGCCGAGCAGCGCATTTGGCTTTATGCCCTAAGCCCTGGGCTGCCTAGCCAAAGCGATTTTGCTGGCGATCTGCATTTTGGCTATGCAAAACAAAACGCCAATGCCTCGACCATGCTTGGAATGTGCATGGTCAATCTAGCACCGACGCCAATTCTGCATTTTGTCATCGCGCAGTTCAGCTCAAGCTTTGCCTGGATTTCCACTATCCTGGTGCTTATAACTTCCGTGTTTATGTGGGCAGAATATCGTGCCACGCTCGCGCGCCCCGTTTCATTGTCGGACGACACACTCTATTTGCGCTACGGCACGCTGACCGACAGAAAAATCGCACTCAGCGAAATTCTTTCAACGCGGGCATTAAGCTGGAAAGACGAGTCAGCTAAAGCCAAGCGATATCAGGGCTGCGGCGCGGCAAACGTAGAAATCGTACTTGGCGGCGAAATCATACATATTGGCTTAGATGAGCCTGGGCAGTTTATTTCAGCGCTCAAAGCTAAATTGTCGGGTTAGAGCAGAAATACATAGTCGAAAGCGATAGCGTCAAAAGATCACCTGATTAGCGCTAATCCTCAGTATTTGGTTCGTCATCCTCGCGAACGCGGGGATCCAGGGGCGGTGACGACAAAAATTGATTTGTACGAAGTTTACGAAAACTCGAACTCAGGCTTTTGAAACATCGCCACAATCAGACA
>JANNYA010000221.1:0-32832 GCA_031409855.1 Rhodanobacteraceae bacterium
TCGTCACTGTATTCAATACGGGCGCAATAGCCTTTAAAAGTCATTACGTTCATGGCTTTACTCCTAGTTGGGTTAAAAATTCTCTGGCGTCACGGACTTGATAAGGTTTCGCTTCCTTTTGCGGATGCGGCCTGTGGAATGTTGCCACCACGCCGTTGAGTTCAAACCGCACCCGTGAACCATTGCCTTCAATAATTTGCACACCTAGCGCTGAAAATAACGACTCTATTTTCCGCCATTCCAAGGTGGTTGGCGTCGGTAAGGAATAAATGGATAGAAGCGTTTTTCGATGTGATGCATTCATGGTCAAATGATAGCGTATTTAGATATCATGTGCGATCTGTTCAAGCCACGATTTGGGCCGTGAGATATGGTTTATTGTTCTCGCTCACTCTGGGTCGTAATCCAATATCGGCGCCAACCAGCGTTTGGTGTCGCTAACACTGTCGCCCTTGCGCTTAGCGTAGTCAGTTACCTGCTCCAGCGTCACCCGGCCAACCACGAAATATTGGCTGTCCGATGGCTGAAATACAGTCCAGAACTGGGCGAAATTTTCGCCTGCGGACCTCACACATCAGTAAACGGGTTCAGCACCTTTACCCCAAAGCCAGCAAAATCAGCAACGTTTCGCGTAACGACCGTGAGCCGGTGAATTCGAGCGATTGCGGCAATCATCGCGTCTTCATTCAAAGTGTCGGATTGCCGGTGAATGAGCGTTGCCCATAGCCTAAATGCAGCGCCATCCATAGGCAGCACCTTGTAGGTCGCTGCGACACTGTCAACCCAGACTTGCAGTGCTTGCGCCTTGGTAATGTCTTGCTCACGTGTCAGCTCAATGCCCGCTTGAAGTTCACCCAATGTCACAGCCGAAATGTTGAGTTCGGCCTCGTCAATGGCGCTTATCCACGCCAGCACGGCACCGTGCGGCTTTGTTCTTCTCAGCTCAGAAACCACATTCGTGTCCAGCAAATACATACTCAGCTTTCGACTGCGGGGCGGCGGCGCAGCCTGCCTCGCTGCGGCGTCGGAATGTCCATGCGGGCGTCGTCTGACAGCAGCAGTTCTTTCAAGCCTGGGCGTGCTGCGGCCTGAAGCCGTTTCCAAACCTCAACTGGCACGAGTACCGCAGCCTGCGCGCCTCGTTTGGTCACCATCTGTGGGCTACCCGCCATGCAAGCGTCCAAGAACTCACTGAACTTTGCTTTGGCGTCTTGAACGGGCCAAGTTTGCATGTGCAACTCCTGCGTAAACTAGTCAGATGTCTAGTTTATAGCGGCAGCAACGACTCTAGCAACGGGTAGATTTTGGGTTGCCAAGCCCTGTTGAGCGAAAAATCGATCCTTGCAGCGATGGCGTATGTCGATCTAAATCCTGAAGTCGCCGGTTTTGGATTGCTTTTTGTTTATAAAAGGTGGATGTCCCGCGCTTCTCTTACTTGTGCCATCGATTGCTTGATGCCTTTTATACACTCAACTGGTTTTCAATCAACGCGCGCGTGCCCGGTGTTCGAGCCGCCGAAGCTATAGCAGTCGTGCAGCTTTGCCTTGCGCATTGAGAGCAGAAACTGCCTTTTGATCAAAGGATACAAATATTTCCCCTCCGAGCCATTGGCCCTCGTAAGCGATGACGCCATCCGCAAAATCACCGCCCATATCGAGCATAGCAAGGCCAGCCTCAACCGCTGCCCGATTCAGCTGGACGTTGTGCGTTCGTAGCAGTAGGCGCAAGGTAGACGCAATATTCGCCCGACTGGTGTCATAGCGACGGTGCAAAACCCAGACCATCTCGCACAACGCGTGCAAACTCACGGCAACGGTTTCGGCTTTGATCATGGCTTCAATCGCAGCCGCGCTCTGCTTTGCATCATCACCAACAATGGCGCGAAGCAAAACATTGGTATCGGCAATGATCTTCAAAACACTGCGCCTGCGTCGGCGATCGCATCATTAATTTCTTGGATGCTGAGCACGACACCATTCGTTTTACCTTTCAAAAATCCAGCCAACGCGTGAAACGATACGTCTGGCGTCGTGGCTTTCAGTTCCGCTCGGCCATCGGGCAGCAAATCCAGTTGAATTTTTTCGCCTGGCTTGATGCCAAGGTGTAACAGAATATCTTTTCGAAAGGTGACCTGACCGCGTGCGGTGATAGTAAGTGTTGTCATAATAAAATCCTGCGGCTAAAAATAATGCTTTGGTGCATTATACTGGATTTATCAGTGACGCCGAAACGGCGTAACAACTCAAATCTAAGCAAAGCCTGATGTCCATTCGATAATCAATCGGTGCGCAGAGACACTGCGCCCAAGCGCGCCGCCAGCTCCTAGACCCAACGCATGCAGGCACTTTTCACTGCATCAACCGCTGTGTGCGTCGGTCTTGGCTGTGCGGCTTGGATAAATACACGCGCAAAAGCTTCGAGCACCGAAAACCCTGGGTCGAAAAGCGCATTCGTGAACTAGGCGACATCTTTGCCTGCGGAATTTACGCTTGGGCAGTGATGAGCAATCACCTACACATCGTCGTACACATGAGCCCAAGCACTGCAAACGCGTGGCTGCCTGAAGAAGTCGCCACGCGCTGGCTTAGGCTTTACCCGGCACAGAACGCCGAACTTTGTGCGCAGAAAATGGCGGCGATTCTGGAAAATTCAGAATTAATCGCCGAATATCGCGCCCGATTGTCGAATTTGTCGTGGTTAATGAAGTCACTCAGCGAACCCATTGCGCGCAAGGCCAACGCTGAAGACAAGGTAACGGGTAGATTTTGGCAGGGCAGGTTCGGTTGCCAAGCCCTGTTGAGTGAAAAATCGATCCTTGCAGCGATGGCGTATGTCGATCTAAATCCTGTGCGGGCCAAGACTGCGCGCAATATTGCGACTTCGCGCTACACCAGCATCAAATCCAGAAATCAGCAGCTTCACAAAGCGCCAGAACGCGCAAACCAGCCGCTGATGCCGCTGATCGGCGTGAAATCCTTCAACGTGCCCAATCTAACTGAAGGCGAATACATTGAGTTGGTCGATTTTACCGGGCGCGAATGGCATTACCTCCTGCTGCTGTTTTGACCAAACGTCTATTACGGTGGCCGGGGCAAAAATTGGCGGCTAGCGCAGCTGTACGCCCTCTTGTCGATTTTGGGTCACGCCGTCTGCGCCACAATCTCCACCACCCGATCCCCAAACTTGATCGTCTGCGGCCGATGCGCAATATAGATTCGATGCACATCCAGCTTGGAAAGATTCTGATTCAGCTGTTCTTCCGTCGCGACATCCAAATCACTCGTTGCCTCATCTAGCAACAATATCCGGGGCTTGCGATATAGGGCGCGCGCAATCAGTAACCGCTGCTTCTGCCCTGCGGATAAGGTCGAACCCATATCGCCCACCAAAGTGTAGTAACCCATCGCCGAACGCTTGATATCCTCGTGGACGCACGCGATGGTGGCGCATTCCTCGACCCAAGCTTGGTCGATTTCGGGGTCGAAAAACGCGATGTTTTCGCGAATAGAACCGGCGAATAGCGCATCGTCTTGCAGCACGCAGGAAATATCTTGGCGCAGCTCATCGAGCGGGATTGACTCAAGCGGCGTGCCGTCAATCAAAATTTTTCCCGCCGATGGTCGATAAATCCCCAGTAACATTTTTGCAACTGTGGTTTTGCCGATGCCGGTACGGCCAATCAGCACGGTGCATTTGGCCCCGGCGCTAGAAAAGCTGAAGTCGCTAAGCACATTCGGCGCAAATTCGGAATACTTAAACGATACGCCGATAAACTCCACCGTCGCCGGGCCGGTTTCTTGACGGTTACGGGAACGCGAAGCTGAGGGTTGTGCATCGGCATCCGTTTGCATGTAACTCAATTGCTCCGGTGCGGTCAGCACAATATCAGCCAGCCGCTCGAAGTGCAGGCGCAGCATGCGGAACTGGAAATACAGTCCGACCAATGCGCCAGTACGACCCATGAATTGATCTTGGTAAGACAAATAGGCGAACAGCATGCCAATGGTGAACTGGCCCTTCGCGATCATGGTGGCCGCAATATAGATCGCTATCAGCCGCTGCCCACCAGAAATCAGCGTGCCCGCCGCACCAATCGCGATTCCCCACCACTGGCTGCGGATCTTGATATTGATTGAGTCGACGGTCAGGTTTTGCCAGGCCATGCGACGTAGTTCAACACGCCCGGCCAACTTCAGCGGGCGAATACCGCGAATGCTTTCTAGAAAATTCGAAGATACTTTTGAGTCCGCGACCATGCCCTCGTTGCCCAAGCGCTTCATGGTGCTAAAGGTCAAAAGCTGCAACAAACCAAGCCCGACGAGTGCGGCGATAGCGGTAAGTGCTAAAGTCGGGCTGTAAAGCCAGATCATGATCAAAGTCGCGCTGCCTAGCAAACCGTCCAGAATGCCTTCAATCACCCCGGTGGTGACGGTTTGCTGGATCGCCCCGGCCGACCCGAAGCGCGACATAATGTCGCCCATATGCCGCCGCTCAAAGAAATCAACGGGCAAATGCATTAAGTGCGTCAAAATGCGTGAAGACCACTGAAAGCCTAGATTGATCGACAGCACCATCACCATCCACGAGCGAATCGTGCCGACCGTCAAATTGATCACCATGAGTAATGCCATGCCCATGACTACGGTCAAAATCAAACTCTGTTCGGCAGAACCCAAGCCGGTATCGATCAGCCATTGCATCAATGCCGGGGAAATGAGGGCAACGAGTTCTAGCAATAGCGCCAAACAGAATATATGCGCTAGGGCCGACGCCAAGCCTTGGGTACGGCCCATGATTGAACGTAATGTTGGAACCTTGCGCTCATCACGCGCCTCAAAACGTTCATTCCGCTCAAATTCCACGGCATAGCCGGTGAAGCATCGCGACGCTTCTTCATAGCTCAGCCTGACCAAGCCTATTCTGGGGTCGTGAATCACCACATGCTTGCGTCCAGCTTTCTTGAGTACGACAAAATGATCCATATCCCAGTGCAAAATGCAAGGGGCGTGAAGGTATTTCAGCGATGTCAACTCAGCGCGCACCGCACGCGCTGACAAGCCAAGATCACTAGCTTGCATCATCAATTGCTTTAGCGTGACGCCGTCTTGCGCCACGCCTAAGCGGCTACGTAATGCCGATAAATCAGTTCGCAATCCAAAATAACTACTGACCATCGCCAGACAGGCTAGCCCGCATTCAGCCACTTCGTCTTGCAGGATTACTGGTAGGCGGCTCATGGCGCGCCAGGGAAAAAAAATGATATTATGAAGTGGGCTTTTGGATGTGCGGTGCGTGCTACTGATTTGCATAGTAACCTTAAAAAATTTGCTCGATAAAATGAAGTTTTGGGTGCCATTCAGTGGCACACCACAACGGCTTCAGGCGTATAGTTCTAACCGGCTATTTCTAGTCTGTAAAAAGTCTTTGTAATGGATCCAATAGCCACTGATAAAGTCGACGTTTTTCAAGCGCGAACTTGACTTGCACAGTCTTCCCCAGCAATTCATCGCTTGGAATAGCCAGCGTCGTAGCATCAATACGCAACACCACGTTGTAGCTACGCGCACTGCCACCGGTGCTAAAATCAAAGACGTCCGTAGGTTCCGCCGCGACCGCGATCACTTGTGCTTTTAGGGTGCCTTCTGGACGGCCATTGAAAGCGTCCAATTCCAGCTGCACAGGCGTCCCTATTCTGACACGCGCCTGTACAACTGACGTTACCTTGGCTTCGACGATTAACGCGCTGTCCGCAGCAATGGTCGCCATGGGTTCGGACTTAAAGTTCTGCGTCTGATCGCCAACTTTTGCTTCCAGTTTGTAGACGCGACCACCTACAGGCGCTTCGACAACGAAAAAAGACGCACCGCCTGTTGCTTTCTGGGTTTCAAGTGGAACCAAAGTGTCAAGCGAATCGGGTTCGTGCCGTTTGCGGATGCGAAAAAGCAGTGCGCCGACGCCCACTTTGTCGCCTGGGCGAACGAATACCTCAGTCACCACCCCGCTTTGATCAGAAAACACCTTAGCCGGCCCGCCGTCCGGCGCAATGATGGCACTGACCGATTCCGTCTGCGCGTACCTGCCAAAAACAAGGAATGCCAAGATCAGCGCCGCTAAACAAAGCGCGACCGGGGCATAAACCCTGAACATCAATGGAATCGCTAGAGTTGTCTTGCCAAGCCACTGATTTGACCGTTCCGTGACGACTTCGCGACGAATCTTCGCGCGCCCCAGGCATTCCGGATCTGTGGCCAAATTCGCGGCGTTTTGCTGCGTCGAAGAATCAAAAACTGTACTCATAAATATTCCCAATAAATTTAAGTGATTCATCTCGCAAAAAAGCTGGGTGCCGTTTCTGTTTCGAGCTATCTCAAAAAGTGCGGGTCGCACTCCTTTAGTTCTTCTCCAAGTTCATAAAATTGATACGAATCAGGTTGCGGGCGGGCGGCGCTATATGTCCCTACGAGATTTCGGAAACGATTCCAATCGTTCGGCGTCATCTGCGTCATGATCTTTCTCAGTTCCCTTCGGTAATATCTCGATTCGCGCAAATCTGTTATTCCCGCCAGCTCTACCCCTAACGCAATCATCTTCGCTTTGTCGATAGGAACATTTAATTTGACCGCGCCAACATAGTGTTCGCCCACCAAGTGGGCATCAAACAACAATTTTAACGCCTCAACGCTGCCGCCTCTCGCTGCGCTATCTAACATCGCCAGCGCCTCACGACGATATTCATTAACGAGAACTACGTCGATTGAGCCATCTGAACGCTTTAACCCCGGCGCTGAAAAATAGGCGACCGCAGCACTTTTTACGCCGAGCCGGGCAGCTCGAAGAGTCCCCACAGCCATCCTAGCAGCGTGGGTATCGCCAAAGTGCGCGCACACCACCTCCCGGTTTTGAAATGACTCAGTGCGAACAAGTAAATCAACCGCCGCCCGGCGGTTTACATCGTCTGGCTCGCCCGCGTGCTGAAGTATCACGGCATTCCAAGAATCAACGTCGACAATCTTTCCGCAAATCCGTGAAACTGCAAAGATAAGACAAGCAGCATTCCGGTCGTCTTGAGCTGCTCGAGCCTCAAGGCCGTCAAAATTGAAAACCGAAGTGTCCAACTGACGCAAATCGACCCTCCCATCAGAAATATGTGTGCCCGAATAGCGCGGAAGTTCCTCGGATTTGATCTGAGAACTTGTTCCTTTCAAAAATACTGACTGCCTCACTTCAGGACCGACTACATTTGCTTGATCAGAACTTGATGTGCCGGTTAATGTCCCTAAATACATACGCAAAATATATGTAAAGCACACCGCACTTAAGACGACCAAACACATTTTCCATGCGGTGCTTTTTTTCATCTACTGTCTTCCTCTACATTGGAATACCTTCCATTACCGCAGCCGGTTCATTTGCGCCACGTCGCACATTCGCTAGGGCTGTATTGAAAGCGTTATACCACATCCGTGGGAGGCTCACAATACCCATTAAACCTGATATCACAAGCTCAAAAAATATTTCCGTATTCTCATTCACCTGCGCCGCAATAAATTGACGCACTCTTCTTCTATTATCTGCTGTATTGGGTGCATAGTAAGTCATGTAGTTCAGGCAAATAGCGTTCCAAGATTTCCACACTATACCAGACGAAAAAACAGCGGCAGTCACTTCTACGAAACCCCACCCTCCCGAAACATCCAGTAATTCAATTTCATCTTCAAAAGAAAGGACGATTATGCCCGCTCTGCTCTTTAATTCATTCATTTGAAACTCCTTATATATTTCAGATGTCGCTAGCCGGTGGATTAATGTATTCGCCTGCAAGATTAGTGCAGCCCTCAATGGACATGCCGTACCACGCTTTGTTATGTCCAACAGTATAATAGTCGGCAATGTTAAATTTTGAGGATTCACCTGCTATATCAACTATTTTCATTACCTGGGAATAGCCTCCACTCCACTTGATCAGAACCCTGTTGTCTTGGCGGTCTAAATGCCAAAAATCACCAGTCGTGCATGTGCGGATCACTACCCAGATATCACCACCAGTAAAAGTTACAGGCTTAAGACAGAGCGACGAATCCCCTTGTGGGGAGATGGCCCATCCGTTTTTGGAAGTTGCCGTTTGTCCTCTGTATGAAAAAATCCAGCGTTGGTTTTCTTCGCCGTTCTCACCGTCAAGGTAGCTGATGTTTTGCACCTTATGATTATAAGTTCCGTCTGAAGTACTTGCGTGTGGCAGAGTATAATATGAAGTTATCCGTTTTCTAATACCTGACGCTGGTGGAGTTGGGAACAATGGCATTATTGAACATTTATAAAACATTTTATTACCATCGGATGGTATGGGTTCCGCAAAAGCGCCCATGTGGCTGAATGCGAGTAATACCACAAGCGTTTTTATGTTAAAGCCTTTTAAATTTTTCTGCATTGAAGATTCCTTAACGTTGGGTTAGTGCGGGGCTTCGCACTTCTGTCGCGCCGCCACTAAACACTATCACCTGATTCGGCTCCTTGACATAGGGAACTTATTAAAAACGAACAAAAAAGATATAAAACGAAACGAGACTTGGCAAAACGAGAAATAATCGAAGTTTAAAAGCGCTTTTGGGCTGGCTTCAGCTGAGTGCGGGCATGTGTTCGCGGGAGTCATGTGTTCATGTGTTCGCGGGAGTCATGTGTTCGCATTGTTTTGTTTTTTGTTCGCGGGAAGTATGCGCGGGAAGTATGTTCGCGGGACATCCACCCTCATCCACCCTTCATAAGTAAAAAGTAAATAAAAACCGGCGACCTCAAAATCGCTGGTTTTTTCATTCAAATTAAAGTCAATCCGGCTGCCTGGCTTTTTAATCAGCAACGCCTCCAGCCGCGATTGCGGCAAAAATAATACTGAGCTGCGACTTAAATCTTGCTCAAAATCCGAGCCAATCCAGTGCCAAACAGCGTGCGCTGCGCCATTTCTCTGGCTTTATCGACTAATTCCTCCAATTCACCAACGACGCGCCAATAGCCAGAGCCTATGCCTTTGACGCGGGTGGTCCAGTGACCCTCATCAAGCCCGAGTTTGGTGAGCGCTTTTGGCTCGCTGGCTGCAATCTTGCCGCGTTTGCCCGAATGCCATTCGCGCCCGGTAAAATCGACCAACTCAATGTATTCGCCTTCAGTTAGATTGGGTACGTTGAAGGATTTCACGCCGATCAGCGGCATCAGCGGCTGATTGGCGCGTTCTGGCGCTTTGTGAAGCTGCTGATTTCTGGATTTGATGCTGGTGTAGCGTGAAGTCGCAATATTGCGCGCAGTCTTGGCCCGCACAGGATTTAGATCGACATACGCCATCGCTGCAAGGATTGATTTTTCGCTCAACAGGGCTTGGCAACCGAACCTTCCCTGCCAAAATCTACCCGTTACCTTGTCTTCAGCGTTGGCCTTGCGCGCAATCGGTTCGCTGAGTGACTTCATTAACCACGACAAATTCGTCAATCGGGCGCGATATTCGGCGATTAGTTCTGAATTTTCCAGAATCGCCGCCATTTTCTGCGCACAAAGTTCGGGATTCTGCGCAGGGTAAAGCCGAATCCAGCGCGTGGCGACTTCGTCAGGCAGCCACGCGTTTGCGGTGCTTGGGCTCATGTGTACGACGATGTGTAGGTGATTGCTCATCACCGCCCAAGCGTAAATTCCGCAGGCAAAGATATCGCCCAGCTCAAGAATGCGCTTTTCGACCCAGGGTTTTCGGTGTTCGAAGCTTTTGCGCGTGTATTTATCCAAGCCGCACAGCCAAGATCGGCGCACACAGCGGTTTATGCAGTGAAAAGTGCCCGCTTGAGTGGGGTCAACGAGTTGGCGGCGGGCTTGCGTCATGCACAAAGTTTGAACATGATGGTGTTGCGTTTGCATCAGGCTGGGCTGGGTTTGGGCTCAGATTTATCTGAGGGTGCCCAGGTTGGGTTGTATTTGCGCATTAGCCAAGCGTGGTCTACCATTAGCTAAGTCTACGGAGGATTCCCGCCAATGAACGTGAATGTACTTGACGCTAAAACAAACCTATCGAAACTGATTCAGCGTGCTTTGAACGGTGAAGACATTGTACTTGCTCGAAACGGCACGCCTGCGGTGCGATTGGTGCCGATCAGCAAGCCAAAAACATTACGTCCGATGGGATTGGGGAAAATCGTAGTCGACGATGACTTTCTTGCAAGATCGCTTGCGCCACTTTCAGCGGAAGCACTGAGCGCTTGGTATGACTGAAGTCTTGCTCGATACGCATGCGTTCATTTGGTTTGACTTAGCCCCAAAAAAACTTAGCCTGCGGGCTCGCACACTCATTCAAAACCCGGATACCGTCGTATTGATTTCGCCGATGACGGCATGGGAAATGGGAATTAAATTCGCACTTGGCAAACTTCCAGAAGCACAAACGCTGGTGCAGAAGTTTCATCAGAAACTGGCGCAATACCAGTTTTTGGAATTGGGTTTTACGTCGTCAGATGCGTTGCTTGCAGCAAGCCTTCCAGCAGAGCACAAAGACCCTTTTGATCGGGCGCTTGCCGCGCAAGCGTTAGAACGAAATATTGCCATTGTTAGCGCCGATAGCGCGCTTGATTTGTTAGGTGTTAGTCGTTTCTGGTAGCGACCTCAGCGACCTCACGCGGGACATCCAACTTTCCTAAATAGAAGTTAAATAAAAACCAGCGACCTCAAAATCACTGGTTTTTTCACTTAAATTAAAGTCAATCCGGCTGCCTAACTTCATAATCAGCAACGCCTCCAGCCGCGATTGCGGCGAAAATAATACTGCGCTGCAACTTAAATCTTGCTCAAAATCCGAGCCAACCCAGTGCCAAACAGTGTGCGCTGCGTCGCCCAGTTCCAAAATGCGCTTTTCAACCAAGACTTTCGGTGCGCAAAGCTTTTGCGGGTGTGGAAGCGCAGGACATCCACCTTTCATCAACAAAAAGCAAATAAAAACCAGCGACCTCAAAATCACTGGTTTTTTCACTCAAATAAAAGTCAATCCGGCTGCCTGGCTTCCTAATCAGCAACGCCACCAGCCGCGATTGCGGCGAAAATAATACTGCGCTGCAACTTAAATCTTGCTCAAAATTCGAGCCAACCCCGTACCAAACAGCGTGCGCTGCGCCATTTCTTTAGCCATATCGACTAATTCCTCCAATTCACCAACGACGCGCCAATAGCCAGAGCCTATGCCTTTGACGCGGGTAGTCCAGTGATCCCTATCAATCCCGAGTTTGGTCAACGCTTTAGGCTCACTGGCTGCAATCTTGCCGCACTTGCCAGCGTGCCATTCGCGCCCGGTAAAATCGACCAACTCAATGTAATCGGCTTCGGTTAAATTGGGCACGTTGGAGGATTTCACGCCAATGAGCGGCATTAACGGCTGATTCGCGCGTTCTGGATTTTTTAGCAGCTGCTGATTGCGCATTTTGACGCTGGTATAGCGCGACGTCGTGATGTTGTTTGCAATCGTAGCGCGCACGGGGTTCAAGTCCACATAAGTCATGGCCGCCAGGATTGATTTTTCAGATAGCAGCGACTGACATTTAAACCTGCCTTCCCAGAACCTGCCCGAAACTTTATCTTCGGCATTCGCCCGCCGCGCAATGGGTTCGCTGAGTGACTTCATTAACCACGACAAATTCGACAATCGGGCGCGATATTTGGCGACTAGTTCTAAATTTTCCACAATCGCCGCCATTTTCTGCGCACAAAGTTCGGGATTCTGCGCAGGGTAAAGCCTAAGCCAGCGCGTGGCGACTTCTTCAGGCAGCCACGCGTTTGCGGTGCTTGGGCTCATATGTACGACGATGTGTAGGTGATTGCTCATCACCGCCCAAGCGTAAATTCCGCAGGCAAAAATCTCGCCTAGTTCACGAATGCGCTTTTCGACCAACGTGGCGCGCGCCCCTTTCCCAAAAACCGATCTGAAAATTTCTCAACTGCATTGGCCTTTTTGCCGTGTCGCCTGCTTGCGAAACTTGTCTAAAGTGTATTCTTTCGATTACAATTGGCTTATGAATTACACGGTAAAACGACTTGATGAGTTCTCAGATTGGCTCAACGGGCTCAAGGATGCGCTGACTAGGCAGCGTCTTATCAAGCGTTTGCGGAAGGTTCAACTCGGCAACTTAGGCGACGTGCAGCCGGTGGGTGAAGGCGTATTCGAGATGCGCGAGCACTTCGGGCCCGGTTGGCGCATGTACTACGTCCGGCGCGCAGAGGTATTGATCGTGGTGCTCGGCGGTGGTGATAAGGCGACACAACAGTCCGACATCAATAGGGCCATTGAACTGGCGCAGTCTTTGGAGAATTAACGATGACCAAAAAAATCAAGATTTCCGAACTCGCCGAGTTCGATGCGGCGGAATATCTGAACAGCGAGGAAGCGATTGCGGCATACCTTACTAGTGTGCTTGAAGAAAACGACCCGGCGCTGCTGGCGGCGGCATTGGGCGACATTGCCCGTTCACGGGGCATGACGCAGGTTGCAAAGGATTCTGGCATCACACGGGAAGCCCTGTACAAAGCCCTTCGGCCCGGCAGTGAACCACGCTTCGACACCATAAACCGCGTATGCGCGGCGCTTGGTGTGCGCTTAGTTGCGCAGGCAGTGCATGCGGCGGCCTGACTACTCGATCAATTCGTCTGCCTGGGTTCCTAATCAGCAATGGATCGCCGCCATTTTCTGCGCACAAAGTTCGGGGTTCTGCGCTGGGTAAAGCCGAACCCAGCGCGACGCGACTTCTTCAGGCAGCCACGCGTTTGCGGTGCTTGGACTCGTGTGCGCGACAATGGGTAAGTGATTGCTCATCACCGCCCAAGCGTAAATTCCACACGCAAAGATAACGCCTAGTTCAAGAATGCGCTTTTCGCCCCTGGGTTTGCGGTGTTCGAAACTTTTTCGCGCGTCGACGTCCAAGAAATTCAAAGCAAAATAGCGACTTCCGGATGCACTGCAGCAAGCGCCTGATCAAACGTAGCAAGTTTCGCGCCATATTTTCGCGCCAGTGTGGCGAGGTAAGCATACGTCACTTGGCGATGCCTGCGGATAGATGTCCATGGTAAGTCCAGCGCATTGACATCGTCGGCGATAAACCGATGTCTGGGGTTAGCGCAAATGCTAGCTAGCACCGCGACGCCGTCCGTTAGCGCCAGCGTTCGATCAATTTGCGCGGGCAATCAGCCCGTTCACATCAAACAAGATCACGTCGTTTCCATGAGTGCAGACACTTCTGCACTCGATATCGAGCGCCCTACGCTGAGTGTGAGCAAGCCGGTTAGCGGGCTAGGCATAAGCGTCGATTGGTTAACAGGCTCGGCCTGCAAAGCCGGATCGGATAGCTCAGCAATCAACTGGCCAAGGCTGACCCCGCGTTTTGCCGAAATCGCCTTCAATTGACGGTGTTTAGCCTCTGGCAATCAATGGTGGTTTGCATATTCATCATCCGCATCGAATGCATCATGCGCACCATAGCCTAGATTGCAGCAGCTGTGAACCATTGTCCACAATCGCAAACGGCGTATTTGGATCCTTTTAGAAAACTTCATTGCTGCTTCGCAGGGCTGCAAAAACTAGGGTTAAAAATTGCCGACTTAGTCCACACTTCGCGGCCCGGTAATTTTTATTAGAGCCAATGTCGAAAAAAACTGTACATATTTTGGGTATTTGCGGCACGTTTATGGGTGGCTTGGCGGTGTTAGCGCGGGAATTGGGGATGAATGTTTCCGGTTCCGATCAAAACGTCTATCCGCCGATGAGCACGCAGCTGGAAGCGCTCGGGATTACGCTCAAATCTGGCTACACGCCGGACAATTTACCGCCAGAATCCGCCGTGATTAATGCCGCCACCGTCATTGTCGGCAATGCGCTTTCACGCGGCAATACCGAACTTGAAGCGGTCTTGAACCGGCGCTTCAGCTACGTCAGCGGCCCAGAATGGCTGGCTAAAGAAGTGCTAAGCCAGCACCGCGTTCTGGCGGTTGCGGGCACGCACGGCAAAACAACCACTACCAGCATGCTGGCGTGGATATTGCAAAGTGCGGGCTTACAGCCCGGCTTTTTGGTGGGCGGGGTGCCGCGAAATTTCGGCGTTTCGGCGCGGCTTTCACCCTTATTGAGCGTTACAGCCAGCGATTTTGCGCCGCAACCGAACACGATGCCGCCGTTTGTTATCGAAGCCGATGAGTACGACACGGCTTTTTTTGACAAGCGCAGCAAATTCGTGCATTACCGCCCGGAAGTCGCGATTTTGAATAACCTGGAATTCGATCATGCCGATATTTTCCCGGATTTAGCCGCGATTGAGCGGCAATTTCACCACTTCGTGCGCACCGTGCCGGGCAATGGCACGCTGGTGGCTAACGCCGATGATGCCAACTTGGCGCGCGTGCTGACCATGGGCTGCTATTCGCATCTGCTGCAGTTTTCAACACGCAATAAGTGCGCCGAATACTACGCCGAAGCGCTGACGCCAGACGCTAGTCATTTTGCCGTGTTCCAACAGCAGCGTTTGATTGCTGAAGTGCGTTGGAATTTGGTTGGCCAGCACAATTTGAGCAATGCCCTGGCTGCAATTGCGGCGGCGTGTGCATTTGGCGTTGCCGCAAACGTAGCAGCCAGCGCGTTGGCAAGTTTTGATCCGCCAAAACGGCGCCTTGAACACTTAGGCGATGTTGCTGGCGTCAGCGTTTATGATGATTTCGCGCATCACCCAACGGCGATCACTGTGACCTTAGCTGGACTGCGCGCCAAGCTCGGCACGCGGCGAATTCATGCGGTGTTGGAGCCGCGCAGCAACACCATGCGCTTAGGCACGCACACGCACGAGTTAGCACCAGCTTTGTCTGCAGCGGATCAAGTTTGGCTGTTGCGCCGCCCGGAACTGCCCTGGAACGCCGAAGCGGCGCTTGCGCCCTTGGGGGAAAAGGCAGTAGTTTTAGCGAGCAGCGATGAAATTTTGGCTGGGCTTCGCGACACACTTCGGCCCGGCGATGCGGTGCTATTTATGAGCAATGGCGGCTTTGACGCTATACAAAAGCGCCTGCTTGATCAACTTGCGGCAAACCATTGAATTAGGGCAGTAAATGTAATGCGTGAACTTCCGATTTTCCCACTGCCGCTCGTGCTCAATCCCGGCGGCGAACTGCGCCTGCGTATTTTTGAACCGCGCTATTTGGATATGGTCCGTGATTGTGCGCGCAGCCAAACTGGCTTTGGTATTTGCAGCGTACTGCCCACGCCCGGCAGTGACCAGCGCGGCATTTGCAGCATGGGTTGCGAAGCGAAAATTGTCGATTTCGATACGCTACCCGATGGCTTGTTGGGCATACTAGTCATTGGTCTAGAACGTTTTCGCATCCAAAAATTACATGCGCGTGGTGATGGCTTATCAGTCGCAACGATCGACGACATCCCCGCCGAACCGAATTTGGTGGTGCCCGCAGAATATGGTTTGCTCAGTGATATTGTTGCTGGCGTTATGGGTGACGATAAGTCGCAGCCGCTGGGCCAAGATCAGCTGGATAACGCCAGCTGGGTCGGTTTTAGGCTAAGCGAAGTGTTGCCTTTGGAATTGCCTGAGCGCCAACAGCTGATTGAATTGACTGACCCGATAGAGCGCTTGCGCCTGCTGTCGGAGTGGTTGCCTAGGTTTCAGCGTAGTGATGAGGACGAGGCGTAAAGGCTAGCCCAGCGCATGGCGGCAAACCGGCGGGTGCCATTCAAACCGACGGATCGTCATCCCCGAATGTTTTAGTCGGGGATCTAGCCTGCACTTGCGCAAAGTACAGATAATTGCAGTGGTACAACGCCAAAACAAGCTCCCTGGATTCCCGCCAAAAGCACGCGGGAATGACGAACTCAGAGCGCCGCCGCCTCATTAAACTCGAATGAGCGAAACTTACCGAGATTCCCCGTCAGTTTGAATGGCGTTCAACTGGCCGTTTGTGCACGCGCCTCACACTAATGTGTGTTAAGGCTTCAACAACATGAAATGCATCCACACACCGCGCTGACGCGACCTTCAAGCGTGCGCGCGCATTGTGATTGGGCATTAGCGACGTTCACCGCCCTTTTAAACCCTCCAAAACTAGGAATGACTATGAAATTCATTGCGCTCGCCCTGACTACCCTCCTGTGCGCTGCACCGATTGCCTTTGCGGAACATCACTCATCTGCTGACCACGCCAAGCACGCCACTCCCGCTGGCAGCATTATCGATATCGCCGTCGGCAATCCTGATTTTTCCACCCTCGTCACCGCATTGAAAGCGGCCGGCTTGGTCGAAACCTTAAGCGGCAAAGGCCCATTCACCGTATTCGCCCCCACCAACGCCGCGTTTGCCAAGCTGCCCGCAGGCACCGTTGAAAGTCTGCTCAAGCCGGAAAATAAAGCGGCGCTTACCGGCATTTTGACCTACCACGTGGTGGCAGGCCAAGTGTTAGCGAAAGACGTGGTTGGCTTGACCAGCGCAACGACAGTTCAAGGCGGCGCGATCAAGATTGATGCCAGCAACGGCGTTAAGCTCAACAATGCAACTGTAACCGCGACTGACATCAAAGGCAGCAATGGCGTGATTCACGTGATTGACACAGTGCTCATGCCGCCGAGCAAGTAACAAGCCGCATAGCTTTGGCGAACAACACGCCACTCAAATGTTACTTAACGAACGGGGCCAATCGGCCCCGTTCGCGTATTTACCAAACCATTCAGAGCTGAGCAACTCGCTTTAGCGTTATTTCCGGCAAACCCGGCGTTGCTGTTGAAACCGGCAGTTTCAGGGTATCGGCATCAATCAGCACCACATTCACGGGTGCCGTTTTTTTGTCGTTCAACTGCGCACTGCCGCTCGCTAAACACTGCCATGAGCCGCCGGTGATTTCGCCGGAAGCTATCGTTGTCAATGACTGATCGGCACGAATTTCAAAGGAAAGCGTTTCACCGTTGTAGTCGGTGCGCCACATGCCGACTAGCCCGGAGCAGTCTGAGGTGCAGGCGGCCAGGAAAAAGACAACGCCTAGCACGGCACACGCACGCACGCATTGGGGCATCAAGAACATAAATTGCATGGTGACTCCTTTTGTTTTTGGCATTCAGATTGCCGTGGCTGCCATATTGTTATGGGTGGCGCACTAGTTCAAGCGTTCTCTGCGCGGCACTTGATGCAAACGTCAATCCAATCAAGCAAATTATTTTGCTGAACACCCGTTGCTTCGTGCGCTAGTTCGGGCATGCTAGAGGCTCTTTGTTTGGCTAATGTTCAGGGAATTTACATGCGTATCGTATCAACTGACGTTTATGGCGGCCCGAATCGGTTCGCATTATTCCCGTGCATTTTGCACGTGCTAGATCTAGCGGAATTGGAGCAACTGCCCACCAATAAGTTGGGCGAGGCCTTTATTGACAAACTGATTGCGGCACTGCCGGGCTTGGGCGAACACGGTTGTTCCTACGGTGAGGCCGGTGGTTTTATCAAACGCATGCAGGAGGGTACGTGGATGGGCCATGTGTTTGAGCACGCGGTATTAGAAATTCAAAATTTAGCTGGCCATAAAGTGTCCTTCGGCAAAACACGCGGCACCAAAAAGCCGGGTGAATACAACGTCGTATTCGAGATTGAAGACCCTGATGTCGGCCTGGAAGCCAGCAAATTAGCGCTGCGATTGCTGCATTCGCTGCTGCCGGACGAGCTGAAAGCTAAATACAGCGAAGCGTCTTTTAATTTCGCCTCCGAGCGTGATTGGTTCATTCGCTACACGCAAAAACGCGAGTTAGGGCCATCGACCGGCAGCTTAGTGAAAGCCGCAGAAGATCGTGGCATTCCTTGGCTGCGTTTAAACCAACAGTCCTTGGTGCAGCTGGGTTACGGCAAATATCAGCAGCGCATCCAGGCCACGATTACCTCAGAAACGCGCCATATTGCGGTGGAATTGTCGTGTGATAAGGAAATGTCGCACAAGATTTTTGAAGATTTGGGCCTGCCAGTGCCGAAGCAACGCACCGCATCGAGCGAACGGGAAGCGCAACGCGTCGCTGAGCGCATTGGCTTTCCCGTGGTTGTGAAACCCTTCAACGGCAATCACGGGCGCGGCGTCAGCATTAACTTAAAAAATGCCGAAGAAGTCGGCGCGGCCTATCTTAGTGCTGCAGAACACAGCCGCACCGTCGTGGTAGAAAACTTTATCTTGGGCCTCGATCACCGCATGCTAGTTGTCAACGGTGAACTGGTTGCCGCCGCAAAGCGCGTACCCGGGCACGTCATTGGCGATGGCAAGAGCACCATCAAGCAGCTCGTGGATGTGGTTAATTCTGACCCACGGCGCGGTATCGGCCACGAAAAGCAGCTCACGCGCATAGAAATCGACGCGCAGGCCGAGCGCTTGCTTGCAAAAAAGGAATATTCGCTGGATACGATATTGGCTATCGACGAAATTTTTTACCTGCGCGAAACCGCGAATCTTTCGACCGGCGGCACCGCCGTTGATGTGACCGATATCGTGCACCCAGACACCAAGGCGATGGCGATTCGTGCCGCCAAGGCGATTGGTTTGGATGTTTGCGGCGTGGACTTTTTATGCGAAGACATCAGCCAAAGTTACCGCACCCACGGCGGCGGCATCTGCGAAATCAATGCCGCACCCGGCTTTCGCATGCACGTTTCGCCAAGTGAAGGGCAAGGCCGTGATGTTGGCGGTGCGGTGATGGACATGCTGTTCCCGAAAGGCAGCCCGAGCAAAATTCCGATTGCCTGCATCACTGGCACCAATGGCAAAACCACTACCAGCCGTATGCTCGGGCATATTCTAAAAATGGCGGGCTACACGGTCGGTTTAACCACCACCGACGGCGTTTATATTGACGGCAAACTCAGCGTTTCCGGCGATATGACCGGCCCGGTGGCCGCGCAAATGGTGCTGCGCGATGCCACGGTCGATGCGGCGGTTTTGGAAACCGCACGCGGTGGCTTACTGAAAAAGGGCATGGCGGTGCGCGAATGTGATGTCGCCGCATGTTTGAACGTGCAAAGTGACCATTTAGGCCTACGCGGCATTGATACCTTGGACGAATTGGCCGAAGTAAAGCGTACGGTGGTAGAAATTGCGACCGATACTGCCGTACTCAACGCCGATGATCCGCGCTGCTTAAAAATGGCCGGGCACTGCAGCGCCAAGCACGTCTGCTATGTCACGATGAATCCAAATCACACCCTGGTACGCGCGCACATTCGTGCCGGTGGCCGTGCGGTGGTGCTGGAGCAAGGCATGAACGGGCACATGATTGCGCTTTATGATAAAGGTGCGCATACGCCATTAATGTGGACGCACCTGATTCCAGCCACCCTGGAAGGGCGCGCGATGCACAATGTGCAAAACGCGATGTTTGCCGCCGCCCTCGCCTATGGCATGAATGTTTCTCGGGACAATATTGAAAATGGTTTGCGCACTTTTGCGACGACCTTCTTCCAAGCGCCCGGACGCTGCAATATCTTTGACGAACATCCCTTCAAAGTCATTATGGATTATGCGCACAACGCGCACGGCGTGGGCGTGATGGCGCAGCTCACCGACCGACTGCAGGCCGTTGGACGGAAATTGGTGGTACTTACCGCGCCTGGTGATCGCCGCGATGAAGATATCCGCGCCCTGGCCGAAGCGGCGGCCGGGCATTTTGATCACTACATCATCAAAGAGGACGACAACACCCGCGGCCGACGTCAAGATGAAGTCGCAAAAATCGTGCGCGATACGCTGATGAAGCACGGCATAAGTGACGCCGCGATTGAAACGCTGCATGATGAGCAAAAGGCAGTCGAGCACGCGCTAAAAATGGCGCAACCCGGTGATTTATTGATGGTTTTTGCCGATCAAATCCCACGCACCTGGAAGCAAATTATCTATTTCAAGCCCGACACCGGCACCAGCGTGATTCGCCCGCAACTGGGCGATCAGCCCGCCGCAATGATGTCTTCGTTAGCGGGCGTGGAAGAATTTAGTGGTAGCGGTGATATGGAATTGATGACAGACGGACGCGGGGTGTATGTCGCGATTGAAGACGCCGACTGATTAACTTGGAAGTCGCCATTGCGAGCGCAGCGAAGCAATCCAGTTCGTGGTGCTTTCAGATTGCTTCACTGCGTTCGCAATGACGAAATTCAGGATTCATGGGAACGTCCCAGTTCCCTTTCCGCTTGAATCGTTCCGTCCTTGCGATGCTGACTCAAAGTTTTTATGTCGAATTTAATCTGGTTACTTGCAATCCCAGTACTTTGGGGCTTGTACGAATTTGCCGTGGCGTTGCGCATGCTGTATCTACTCAAGCGCGGCGCGCGCACGATTCCAGCGCCGTTTGGCATGATTGGCGCTTTAATTCGGCAAGGCCAGCAGCGCCGGGAAAAATCCGAGCGCCGCCATCATCGCTTGATGCAGCTGATGATCGCGATGCGGGCATTGGGGCGCGCCTTGCCCGATGGTTTGGCAGTGCTTGATGCCGATGCCAAACTGATTTGGAGCAATTCCCAGGTCGAAGCCTTGCTGCACAGCGATTTACCCGAACGCGGTGCGCGCCTGCAGTTTAGCGCTGCGCGCGCGCAAGAGTGGTTAGTTAGCAGATCGTCAGACCCCTTGGTTGATGTCGCCAATCCAAATCATGCGGAGCTGCGCCTAAGCTTGAAAATAGTGCCGTTTTTGGATCAATACCGGCTGCTGATTGCGCGTGATGTGACCGTTGCCATGCGTTTGGCGCAGGTGCGTCGCGACTTCGTTGCCAATGTCAGCCATGAATTGCGCACGCCATTGACTGTGATTAACGGCTACTTAGACACTTTCGAGCCGGATGAACTGCCGGAATATGCGGAGGTGCTTGAGCAAATGCGGCACCAGTCCCGGCGTATGGTGCAAATCGTCGCCGATCTATTGACGCTGGCGCGCCTCGATCACAATGCCGAATCACCTAGCGATGATGTGTCCTTAGCGCCGCTGCTGGGCTATTTGCTGGATGATGCCAATGGGCTCAGCCGTGGCGCGCACAAAATTTCATTAGTCGACACCTTGCCGATGGATCTGATTGGCGATGAAAAAGATCTGCGCAGCGCCTTTTCAAACTTGGTCAGTAACGCCGTGCGCTACACGCCTGCGGGTGGCAAGGTTGTGCTGCGCTGGGCTTGGCATGCGGATGGCGCGATGTTTAGCGTGCAAGATTCCGGGGTGGGTATTCCAGAACAACACTTGCCGAGGTTAACTGAGCGCTTTTATCGCGTGTCCGCCAGCCGCTCCCGCGAAAGCGGTGGCACCGGCCTAGGCTTAGCGATTGTGAATCACGTGCTTGAATCACATCAAGGGCGTTTAGAGATCGAAAGCGTGATCGGTCAAGGATCAACGTTTAAGTGCATCCTGCCGCGCGCGCGCCTGCGCTACCGGGATAGTGGGCTGTAAACGGTGCGGCACTGCGACGAAAAATACCGCACTACCAATTTATGTCGTCACCGCTCGTGGATCCCCGCATTCGCGAGGATGACTAACCAAATACTGAGGATTAACGCTAATCCTCAGCAACACCAAATCGTCATTCCCGCGAAGGCGGGAATCCAGGGTGAATGCAGATGTGCCTGATTCTGACAATGTTTCGAAAGCCTGAATTCTAGTTTCCGTAAGCTTCTCATTTACCAATTTCTGCCGTCACCGCCCCTAGATCCCCGCGTTCGCGAGGATGACGAACCAAATACTGAGGAATAGCCCTACTCAGGATGTTGCTAATCTCAAGCCCGACGAAGTGCGCGCAAAGCCGCTTCCTGAGTTAAGGTAGCGCCTTAGTTTTATTGAAGGTTGTACTCATGACAAATAGCCCTGGCGCCGCGCATTCAGCGCCGCGATGGATCGCGACCCAGGCGGACTGCGATCAAGCCGTTTTAGAGCTTGAATCGTGTGAGGTGATTGCACTTGACACCGAATTTGTGCGCCGCAAAACCTATTTTGCTGAGCTAGGCTTGATCCAAATCGCCAGCCGCACCGGCGTGTATTTATTTGACCCGACCGCTGCCTATAACGATGCCGCTTTGGGTGCACTGCTGAAAAACCCGAAAGTGCGCAAAGTGTTGCATTCGGTCGGCGAAGACTTGGAAGTGCTGCGTGATCGCTTTGGCAGCCCGGCCGGGCCAATCTTTGACACCCAGATTGCGGCGTCATTGGCGGGTTTGGGGGCGATGCAAAGCTTGGCGAAATTGGTGCAAAACCTGCTTGGTGAAACCTTGGACAAATCGGAAACCACCTCTGATTGGCTAAAACGCCCGCTAACGCCTGGGCAAATTGAATACGCCGCCACCGACGTGCGCGTGTTGCTGCCGATGTTTGACCTATTGAACGCCAAGCTTGCCGAACAGGGCCGCACCGATTGGGTAACGGAGGATTGCGCGCGCGTGTTTGAAAAGGCAGCGGCAAATGAAGCCGACCCACAGCCGCATCACAAGATCAAAAGCACGCATTATTTAGTCGAAGAAAGCCAGCGCAAACTTTGGCGAGTACTGCACTGGCGCGAAGCCAAAGCGCGCGCACGCAATTTGCCGAAAAGCTGGGTGCTAGACACCCAAGCCGCCTTCGAGATGGCCGAACGCCTGTGGCGCGACGAACACCACTTCCAACGCGAGCTGGATGCGAAGGCACCAAAATCCAGCAAACGCGGCCCGGAGCTGTGGGCGCTGCTAACCAAGCCCGCCGATGACGCTGGTTTTGAGCCAGCACCCCGCCCGTTAAACGCCGTGCTCAACGAACGCTACAAACACCTGCGCGCCGAAGTCGAAGCGCGCGCCGCCAAACTAGAACTTGCGCCCGAGCTCGTCGCCACCCGGCGCATGCTGGAATCGCGCGTGCTGGGCAAGCCAGACACCGATGAGTGGCTGGGGTGGCGTGGGGTGGTTTTGAAGGGGATTTAACGCTGCTGAATATTCAATGTTTTGGTGCAAACCACTCTTGCACACCTTTACAGCCGTCTAAGTCATCATGTAGCGCTGTAAGGTTGCAAAATCAAAGGGCTTACTAAGAAATCGTGTGTTTTGCGCGGCGTCCAATTCAAGTTGCGAACTGTCCGAGCTGTAGCCGCTCATCACGACAACCGGAAGTGTGGGGCTTGCGCGAAATACAAAATTCGCAAGGTCCAAGCCCGTTTTGTCCCCTGGCATCACCAAGTCGGTAAGCACCAAATCAATTTCATCGCGATGCGCTTGCCAAAGTTGGATCGCTTGAGTCGCATCGCTTGCTTCAATAACTTTAATATCCATGTGTTTCAGCATTCGACTTATCGTGTTACGCACCATAGGCTCATCTTCAGCCAGCAAAACACATTGAATCTTTCGCTGATTTCCCGATGCGTCTGAATTTGTCGCATCCGCAATTGTGCTTATTGGCAGCGCAGGTTCCGCAGTCAAAAGTTCCGCGTTTTCCTCGCTGTAAGAAAGTGGTAAATAGAGTTCAAAACAGCTTCCCTTCCCCAGTTCGCTCCGCGCCGTAACCCAACCGCCGTGTTGGTGTGCCATGCCGTGAACCGAAGCAAGGCCTAAGCCAGTACCCTTCCCAACACCTTTCGTGGTGAAGAATGGCTCGAACAAATGCTGCATGTCCGCTGCGCTAATACCCTGCCCGGTGTCAGTGATTTGGATGCGCGCAAATTTACCGATGTGCCCCTGATGATTGTCGCGCACATACTCATCGGTCACGCGAACGCGGTTCAGTGTTAACGTCAACTTACCACCTTCCGGCATGGCGTCGCGCGCATTGATTGCTAGATTAATGATCGCCTGATCGAGCAAATTGCTGTCCGCATGCACCCAAACATTGCACGCCTCTTTTGCTTGCACACACCCGTCATGGCATGACTCGTTTTTAACAGTGAGTGCAATCGATGCACCCAACAGTCGGTGCAACAAATCCCCTATTTTTGCAAAGGTGTCCAACAGGTTGAGCGGGCTCATTTGCACGGGTTTGCGCCGAGCGAACAACAACAGCTGCGAGGTTATTTTTGCGGCCCGATCCGTCATATCCTCGAGTTCTCGCACCGTTTCGCGCGCGCTTTCAGAGAGTGTCGAATCGGCATTCAGCAGATCCAAACTCATCATCATCGCAGTCAAATTATTGTTGAAATCGTGCGCGACACCGCCCGCCAGTTGACCAATCGTTTGCATTTTCTGCGATTGCTGCAGCTGTTCTTGCATAACCTTAGTTTCAGTAATGTCCTCACGGGTGCCGATCATGCGCAGCGGCTTACCGTTGGCATCACGACTGACCACGATGCCACGCGCATGCACCCAAATCCAATGCCCGGCCCGATGCCGATAGCGATACTCAACTTCATAGGCGGGAAGCTCACCGGCGACGACTAGATCCATCACTTCTTGTGCATGTGGTAAGTCGTCGGCATGCACATTGCGACGCCACTCGCCTAAGCCTTGCTCAAAGGTATCTTGCGCGGAATGGCCGACCATTTGACGCCAACTAGCAGAAAACTCCCAGTTATTGACTAAATCCCAGTCCCAGACCGCTTGCCTAGCGCCTTCCAATGCAAACTTCCAGCGTTGTTCACTTTCCCGTAAGGCTTCGGCTTTTTCTGTGCTTTCAAAACGCAGCCGAATCAACTCTAACAACCCATCGCCCGTGCGATTTGAGGTCAGCCCAACAAACAAAATGCCAACAATAAAAAATAACGCCAAGCCCAACCAGCCTTTTGTGCCGCTCAGCATCAGCCCCGTAAGAAGCGGGATCGGCGTGATAAACAAAAATGTAAATGCCGAGATGCGATCAATGGCAAGTGCAGTGACCGATCCAGCGCACAGCCCGCCTATGGTTAAAATCGTGAAAGCGAGCTGTACCGGGTCATTGGGCACAAGAAAATAATAGCCACCACATCCCCAATTCAACGCGGTTACCATCACCCCCGCCCGATAGATCCTCAGCCAGCGCTGTTCGTCAAAGCGACCCAAGCCAAATCGTGCGCCGTGCAAGTGCCCTTTTTTTCGAAAGTAAAGGTAAATCCCTAAGCGCAGTCCGGAAATGCTCAACAAGGCAACCAGCCATAGCAAATGCGCCAGACGCGGTTTTGACAGCCAATGCGTGATGAAAAAAATGAACCCTACGGCCAGATTTGCAAAGATCAGCGAGGGCAATCCTAAAAACAGCACGCGCACTTGTTCTGCTGTAAATGCGCGTGACGCAGAAAACGCCGACGCGGAGTTGGCCGCAATAGGTTGTGCTTCTTGTACTTCGGGGGCTGAATCAATGCTCATCGGTAGAGTGTAGTTGCCAAGCGAATAGGCAAACGATTAACCATCGTGAATTTGTGACAACTCATTTTTGTGCGTCGCCCAACGTTTCTCACTCGTCGAAAAATAGCTCGTATGACCCCGCAGCGGCGCTATTGGTGGACGATTAACAGGCCCTTTTCACCGGGTGTCATTCAAACTGAAGGGGAATCACGGCAATTTTCGCTGATTCGAATTTAATAAGGCGGCGGTGCTCTGAGTTCGTCATTCCCGCGTGCTTTTGGCGGGAATCCAGGGAGCTTGTTTTGGCGTTGCACCATCGCAACGAGCTGTACTTTGCACAAGGGTAGGCTGGATCCCCGACTAAAACATTCGGGGATGACGACCCGTCAGTTTGAATGGCACCCCCTTTTCACATCCAGCCCGCAACTCGCCCAGTAATCAGCTAAATTCCGCACTCAAGCTTCATCGCGGCCAACCATTAGCAAAATGAAACGACTTAAACGCATTGCACGGGTCACGCTGCTACTCGGCAGCCTATTAATTATTGGGCTTTTATCGGCGAGTTATTTAACCCTGCGGCGTAGCTTGCCGGAGCTTGACGGGCAGCGATCGGTGCAAATTGCCGGTAAGGCAACTATTGCGCGCGATGCACTGGGTACGGCTGTTATTACTGCTGAATCAAGGGCAAACGCCTACTTCGCGCAGGGTTTTGTGCATGCGCAGGAGCGTTTTTTTGAAATGGATTTAACTAGGCGCTCAGCGGCGGGCGAACTCGCAGAATTATTCGGTGCCCCTGCCCTGCCGCGCGATCGCGCGCGCCGAGTGCATCGAATGCGCGCGCGTCTGACGGAGTTTTATCCGACGTTGCCCGCCGAACAACGCATGCTGCTTGAGCAATACAGCAACGGCGTCAACGCCGGTTTGCAGGCCTTGGGCACAAAGCCGTGGGCTTACACGCTGTTGCGCAGCACACCCAAAGCATGGCAGCCGCAGGATACGGGGCTGGTCGTTGCGGCGATGATGTTTAACCTGCAAGACGCCACCAATAGCAACGAACTCATTGCCGATTCTGCCAGCCGCGTGCTGACACCGGCAGCCTTTAACTATTTGTTTAATCGCACGAGCAGCCAGTGGGACGCGCCATTGATGGCGGGTTTAACGGCGGCATCAGAATTTCCAGATCCACCGATGCCGAGTGCAGCTGAGCTAGATTTTCGCACGTTGCCGGACGCGCTTTTTTCACCCGTGGCAAGCGCTGGCTCGGAAGCGGTGCGCGGCAGCAATAGTTGGGCGGTCGCGGGCAGTTTGACTGAAACCGGCAGCGCGATGCTGGCCAATGATATGCACCTCGGTTTGGCCGTGCCCAGCATCTGGTTTCGCCAGCAGTTGAACTACAAATTCAGCGGCATCGCGTTCAAAATCACCGGCGTCAGCCTGCCTGGCGCACCGGGAACGGTGGTGGGCAGCAACGGCAAAGTCGCTTGGGGCAACACCAATAGTTATGGTGACTGGCTTGATTTCGTCCGATTACAGCCGGGGCCAGATGCTGAGTCCTATATCGATGGCACGGGCGTGCAGGCAATTACAAGCATCGAGGAAGTGATTCTGGTTAAAGGTGCTGAGCTTGAGCTTTTGCGAGTACGCAACACCCGCTACGGCCCCATTGTGGCAAAAGACAGCGCGGGCAACGAACTGGCATTGGCCTGGGTGGCGCATCGGCCGGGCGGCGTTGATGCCAATGCCATTGATTTTGAAATCAGCCAAAGTGCCGCAGAATTGCTAGAACGGGTGCGCCGAGCCGGCATTCCGCATAACAATATTATCGCGGCAGACCTGGCGGGGCACATCGGCTGGACGATTAGCGGGCAAATTCCTGTGCGCGCGCCGTTGCTTGGTTTAACCGGCACCGAAAGCGGGGCGTTTGCCAGTAATGCTAGCGGTGAAAAAAACTTGCCGATCCCCAGCACGCGACTCACTGGCGATATCTGGCAAGGTTTTATGGCGGCGCTTCAAATGCAGGCACCAACGGTTATCGACCCGCCCGAGTTGCGTTTGTACACGGCCAACTCGCGCGTGGTGAATAAGGCGGGGGATGCGTTTGTTGGCAATGGCGGCTATGCACTGGGTGCGCGCACCAGCCGTATTCGCGATCTATTGAATGCACACAACACCTATTTCCGCGAAACCGACATGCTCACCATGCAGCTAGACGATCAAGTGCCGCTGCTAGAACCTTGGTGGCAGTTGCTCAACACCCGCGTGCAAGACCAGCCCCGCTACGCTGGCGTGGCGAAATTATTGGGCAATTGGAACCGCCGCGCCGCAACTGAATCTATTAGCTATCGCATCGTGCGCAGTTTTCGTGCGGAAGTTTTGGCGGAAACTCTAAATGCTTTTGGTGCACCGATGCGCGCAGATAATCCTTTGTTTGCGCTGAACTTTCCTAGCCATGCCGAAGTTATCGTGGCACCAATTTTGCATACACAGGCACCGCATTTATTGCCCAAACCCTATACTAGCTATAGCGAATTTGAGCTAACCTGCTTGGATCGCGCGCTGGCCAAAATACTCGGAAAACTGCGCCCGGAACAAGCCGCGCTGGCACCTTTTGCCAAGGCTGTGCTGACAGATTCAGAAATTACGCAAGATTCCTTCGACGGCCATACTTGGGGCGAACAAAACACCGCGAAAATCCAGCACCCACTGTCCAAAGCTATTCCTAGCTTAGGCTGGCTGTTAGATATGGCTAGCGACGAACTGCCCGGTGATACCGGCCACGTCGTGCGCGCACAGGGCCCAGCGTTTGGCGCAAGCGAGCGCTTCAGCGTCAGCCCCGGCCATGAAGAAAAAGGGCTACTGCACATGCCCGGCGGCCAAAGCGGGCATCCGCTCAGCCCGTTTTACGGCGCTGGGCATAATGCTTGGGTCAATGGCGAACCGACGCCGCTCCTTCCTGGTGCCACTTTGCACTTATTGACTCTGATGCCCGCGCCAGCAGTCGATCGCGCAGGTCAGGGCAGTAACTAGTCTTAATTAGGGATCAACTCTGACGCGAAAAAAGCTTGCGAAGCGTGGCACGCCGTTTTTCGTCAAGCCGCGATAGGTATAAGTCACACGCGTACCGATTTGTGGTGGATTCACACGATCCGTATTTTTAAAGCCGGTGCCTAAGCGAAAGCGAATGCCGCTATCCGTTTCAAGTTCAAGCGAACCGAGCATGCCGCTAAACTTGCCTTTGCCCGCGCGGTAGCCAATGACCTTTGCTTCGCCGTCCAAAACCGGCTTGAGCTTCAACAACACATCGGTGCGCCCAGTTTGATACGGTGCTGACGCCAAATGCAGCATCAAACCCTCCCCGCCTGCTTGCACAACTGATTCCAGCCACAGCCGTAGTTGCGCATTCGTTTGCAGCGCGCGCTGTGGCACCGCATGTAGTTGTGCAAATTTTGCTGCCGCAACGATTTTCTGCAACTGCGCATAGCGCTGCGTAAAACTACCGGGCGCATTCGGTAACTCAAACACTTCATAGCGCACCCGGCGCCAGTCCTGATCATTCGGTGGAAATGTCCGCACGATGCCGGAAAGTTCTTCAAACCGCCCACGCGCCAGCCACAGCTCGCCATCCAAGGGCTGCTTTGGTAATGCCCCGAGAAACCACCTCGGTGCTGGCACAGTATTGCCGCTGCGAAAACGCAAAACCTTGCCGTCCCAAATCGCACGCACGCCGTCCAGTTTTTCACTGACCGAATAACCGCTAGGGTCGATACTTTTTGCAGCAACTTCAGCAAGTAACACTGCAGAACTACTGGCATGCACGCACATAGAATTTGCCAGCGCAAAAGCGAGCAAAATCAATAATTTAATAATTTTCACTAGGCACTCCAGTACGCATCGGGCACTTAGTTTGGCGCTAGTTAGGATCAAGCGGACTCAGAGAAATCTGAAATTTGCTAGGGGCAATTCGCCATTTGGCTATGATTCGAGAGTAAAGTTGTCATTAACTCAACTGACGAAGCACAACCCATGCGCGCAAATTCAAACACCCTGGGCATCGCAAGCGTCCTTTTAGCCAGCGCTTTCACCGCCAGCATTGCAAGTGCAGCGGCACCTAATTTTATTGACCGTAGCCTGGGCTTGGCAGATGTAGCCCGACTGAGCCTAGCGCCGGGCAGCTACCGGGCGCTTAGCTTGGACTTTGCGCACATGGAAAGCGAACTTGCGCGCGCGACTGACAAAGTGCCGAAACAGCTGAGCTTGCCCTTGCCCAATGGCACCAGTTTGAACTTTGAAGTGCTACCGGTAGAGATTATGGCACCCGAACTTGCCGCGAAATTCCCGCGCGCGCGCAGCTATCGCGGCACCGTGGTGAATCCGAAAAATTCGACTGAAGCGAATATTTCAGTGCGGATAAACACCGCGAGCGGTGGCTTTAGTGCGATGTTTTTTGGCAGCGACGGCGTGGTGATGATTGAGCCGGTAAGTCCAGGATTAGGCGCGGACTACATTGCTTATGACCGCGCCAGCATTGCCCGAAAAACCAGTGACTTTGTCTGTCATGTCGGGAAAAAAGAATCCATCGGCCTGCCCATCCCCGTCGAAAAAATGCTGGCCTTAGATCTTGCGCCAAGCTCAGTCACCGGTCAGACCCTGCGTACTTATCGGCTCGCACTGGCTGCCACCGGCGAATACACCGCCTTTTTTGGCGGCACGGTGAGTGGTGCGATGCAAAACGGTTTGGTGCCGGCAATGAATCGCGTCAATGAAATCTATCAACGCGAATTCGCCGTGCGCATGGTCATGATCGCGAATAATAACCTCATCGTTTACACCAATGGCGCCACCGACCCGTACACCAACGACGATGGCATTCTCATGCTTGGCGAAAACACAAGCAATCTAAACGCCGTGATTGGCAGCGGTAATTTCGACATTGGCCATGTATTTTCTACCGGTGGTGGTGGTGTGGCGCAATTGCAGTCGCCCTGCAGCAGCGGCAAGGCCAAAGGCGTCACGGGCTCCTCACAGCCCACCGGAGATCCGTTTTGGGTGGACTATGTCGCGCATGAAATGGGGCATCAATTTGGCGGCAATCACACCTTTAACGCCAGCACCGGCGCGTGCGCTGACCCCAATCGCGAAGCTTCTGCCGCGTATGAGCCGGGTAGCGGTTCAACCATTCAAGCCTATGCAGGCATTTGCGGTGGCGAAGACCTTCAGCCGAATTCAGACCCTTGGTTTCACGCCAAGAGTTTGGATGAAATGCAGACTTTCATTAGCGGCGCAGGTAATACTTGCGCTGTCACCCTCCCCTCGGGCAACCAACCACCAACGGCAAACGCAGGGGCTAGCTTTAGCATTCCGGCACGCACACCCTTCATTTTAACCGGCACCGGTGCCGATCCAGAAAATCGCGCGCTGCTGTATTCCTTTGAGCAATACAATTTAGGCACAGCGTCTTTACCCGCAACGGTCAACGTCGATGATGGCACGCGGCCCATTATTCGAAGCTTTAGCCCAAGTACAAATAATTTCCGCATTATCCCTCGCCTGAGCACAATTTTAGGCACCGCACCCGCAGCCTTTGGCGAAACATTGCCAACCACAACGCGCACGCTGACGTTTCGTTTGACGGTGCGTGACCAAGCCACCAATGGCGCGCTTGCTATTGGCGCGACGACCACAAGCGACGTCAATATCAACAGCGTTAATACCGGCGCTGTCTTTGCCATCACCAGCCAAAACAGTGCTGTGACCTGGCCCGCATCCAGTCAACAAGCGGTCACCTGGGCGGTGGCTGGAACAACTGCTGCCCCCATCAGCTGCGCGAATGTGCAAATCGCGCTGTCAACAAATTTAGGGCAAAGCTTCACCACTATCTTAAGTGCCAGCACCCCCAACGATGGTGCTGAAACCATTACTGCGCCTTCAATTGCATCAACACAAGCGCGCATCCGGGTGCAATGTGTGGGCAATATATTCTTTGACATCAATAACGCCAATATCACCACTGAGGCGGATTTGTTTCGTAATGGCTTTGAGTAATCGCTGCGGCTTACTAGCCCAAGCACATGTCGGCAAAGGTGCGCGGCCTGAATCTCAGGCTGCGGGCGCGCCAGAAAAGTAAATTGACCCCGGCACAATGCTGGCACCGAACTGCTGGATTAGATCACGCACGAGCGGGCGCTCGGACATTGAATTTGCAAAAGCCTGCGCACGGATTGCGAATTCGCGCGCATTGACGTGCGCCGGGCTTGCGGACAAATCTGCATCGGCCACTACGATTTGAATCGCTGTCGGCTGAGCTAAACATTGTTCTATAGCCTGCGCCAACGATTGGACATTGTCCGCACTTGCTAGGCCGCTGTGCGCGGCGTCAACCGTCAAAGTTAACATGCCGTTTTGCCAGCTACGAGCCACGGCGTTATGCGCAAACTCGCGCAGTGCACCCGGCGGAAGTGGCAAAGTGCTGACTAAATGCTGCCAGCGCTCGGCCAAGGTGCCAGCATTCGCTGCAGGCGCAATATTCGCTACTAGTGCAATGCGTTCTTCGGCTGCAACATGCACTACATGCTCGCTTGGCAACTCCAAACTAACGGGTGTTTCATGCGCTGGGCTAGGCTTTGGGCGATCAGAGGCGACAGCACTCGCAGTGCTGCCGCCGTTAGTTTTTCCCGGCGCTAAGGCCCCGGCCCCGGTTTGAGTTGGAATTTCTAACTTACCTGGCATTTCGAACTGGGGCTGAGCAATTCCAGCGTCAATATCGGCAAACGCCAACATGCGCAGCAAGCACATCTCAAACGCAATTTTAGCGTCGGGCGCACTCGCGACTTCTTTCGCCCCTAAATTCGCAAACTGAAATTTAATTTGCAGATCTTCCGGGCTAAAGCGTGATGCCAATGCCGCCAAGCGGGGTGGCACATCAACGAGCTGTTTCGAATGCGGGCCGACCAACTGCAAAAACGCCAGCTGGTGCAAATGCTCCATCAAACGCGCTATGACTTGTACGTAGCTGCCACCAAAATCGGCCAACGCGGCAAGCTTTTCTGAAAGCTGATCGGCACTGTTAAGGCTGAGCGCTTCCAAAAGATCCAGCACGCCCTCCCTAGAAATCGTGCCCAGCATTTCCCGCGTGGGATTCGTTTCAACCTTACCGCCGCCAAACGCTAGCGCCTGATCCAGCAAACTCAGGCCGTCACGCATGGAACCATCCGCGCCACGCGCTAACTCATCAATCGCTTCATCCTCAAAGGAAATCCCTTCGGCGGCAAGAATATGACGCATCTGCTGAGTAATTTGTGGGATTGTCAGCCGCTTCAAATGAAATTTTAGACAGCGCGACAGCACAGTTACCGGCAATTTTTGCGGGTCAGTGGTTGCCAGCAAAAATTTGACGTGTTCCGGCGGCTCTTCCAAAGTCTTCAGCAAAGCGTTGAAGCTGTGCGTGGAAAGCATATGAACTTCATCGATTAGATAGACCTTAAAGCGGCCTCGCGACGGCGCATAAATTACGTTGTCTAAAATTTCGCGGGTATCGTCAACTTTGGTTCGCGAAGCCGCATCGATTTCAATCAAA
>JANNYA010000222.1:0-21166 GCA_031409855.1 Rhodanobacteraceae bacterium
GTTGAACTAAAGGGCGAATCCATGCGCAAAACAAGCAGCAAAACCGAATAGAATCGAAAACCACTTCAGCAAGTCTGTTCAGCTAACTTTTGCTGGCTTCTCATGCTTCGGAATGGTGGCTTCTCATGGCCGGAATATGCACTTGCTTCAAAATAGCTGGATGAGCCGTCGCTGTAACTCAGCTCGACGCTAGCTTCATATTCTTCGAACAAATTGCGTCCGACACTGTTTTCCGCCATGTTCAAATCCAGCGAGATTGCGCTGGAACGCAGCCAATGGCCGTCTGGATAGGTGTTTTGCAGCCAGCGCGGTGACACTTCGTAAAAGCTGAGGTCGTTGCGGCGCTGAAAACCTAAGTCGTTGTAATCCAAAGACTTACCGTAGCGCGTTAGATCGGCGCGCACATCGAAATCATTGCTGGGTTTGTAGCTCAAACTGCTAAATCCGCCCGTGCCATTTTTCCGCGCACCTGCAGATTTGATCTGACTGGCCAGCATTGTGGTGTTCCAAAGCCAAGGCCCGCGCGCGAATTGCACATCAACGGCATGCACCGCAGCAAAGCGATCCAAAAACGGCCGCTCGACATAGCTGCCCAAATAGCCGAAATCAAACATTTCGCCCGGTCTTTTAATACGCAAAGCGCTGGCGGAGCGGCCGATGACATCAGGATCGCGTTCTTGCACCGCAAACACGCCTAAATCAAAGCCAGCCAGTGAGCCAGATACTTTTACGGCGGCGTCGATATTGCTGGCGCCCCTGCCATCATCGCGGCCCGCACCGATGCGTCGGGTGTAAATCAGCTGCTCTTCCTCAGGCGACTGGCGCACAAAAGCGGCTTGGTTTTCCGTGAAAAATGGCCGTTTATCGCTGAAAAAGCTTTCCACCGCGTCAAAATTGACCACCAAATCATCGGCTTCAACTTGCCCAAAGTCCGGGTTGATCGTTGCTGTCAGCTGAAAATTTGAGCTGGGTTTCCAAAAAATATCCGCGCCGGTGCGGAACTCGACACGATCATCGACAAAATCATTCAGCGCCGTCAAATACGGATACAGCCGCAACAGGCCCTGGGCGTGGGCGGTTACATCAACTTTACTAAACAAGGATAGAAATTTCGGCTTGAAAAATAAAATAGCCGGGCTTGCCGCACGTTTGCCGTCAACACCGATCACGCGATCCACATACAGACCAATTTGACGGGTTTCACCACCGGCTTTACGCATCAGCGCACTCGACCACGGAATCAAAATTTCCGCATTCCAGCCGTTTCCATCTTTGTGTTCTGCGACTGCGTGATACCAAAGCCCATCCCAATCGGCATTAAACAAATTTTCATTGCTGATCGTCGCGTCTTCAATCGAGTCCGAACGCGTTAGCGTGTAGTTGTAGCCCGCTTCGCCGGTGCCGTCGAAATCCACCATCACATTGACGCGATCCGTGCCGCCCGCATTATCGCGCGGTTGCCGCGCCGCGCGTTTTGGGAAAACCGCAGCGTTTTGTGGGTTCTCAAAGAAAAACGCCAAGCCCTCCGGCAGCGCAACATAGCGAACCGTGGTTTTGAACTCTGGTGCTTGCCCGGTATCGGGCTCGGTCAGCGTTAGTGCGCTAATCGTCGTGGCGTTTGCCCATTCTGCTTCAAGCGCTTGACCATCCATACTCAGTTCGGCGTGCAGGGTGGCGGGTAGGACGGCGAGGGCAATTAAGAAGTGGCCATGTTTCATCGCGACAAAAATCCGCTCGGGGCCGGCGCGAAGTAAAGAGTGTGCATAAACGTTAAGTCTAAAAAGTCAGCATCAAAGCTTAGTCGCCAATGGCTACAAAGGCTTATGCCAAGCGTCATGCTGTCATAATTTTAGCTCGCTAATCCATTAGAATGCCCGGCTGATTCACCGCTTTGTGCGGATACTGAGCCGCGCGATGACTGTACTAGCTAAGATTGACCCGGATTCACCACTGGATCCAGAATTTGACCCAGAGTTTGATCCGGGGGACGCCGAGCCCGCGCGCACCTTGTTGTCTGAGGTCAAAAAGACCGCCCATTTGGCATGGCCGGTGATTCTCGGGCAGCTTGCGATTGTCGGGATGAATTTGGTGGACACGATTTTGGCTGGGCGCATTTCTTCGCAAATTTTGGCCGAGGTCGCGATTGGTTCCGCCGTGTGGGGTGCGGCCTTGCTTTGGATTATTGGCACGATGATGGCGGTATCGCCCGCGGTTTCCAGCCTGCGCGGTAGGAAAGGTGAAGATCAACTGGCCGATACGCTGACGCAAGCGCTTTATTTAGGCGTTCTAGTGTTGCTCATGGTGCTGATCTTTGCGCCGCTGGCACCGCTGCTAATGCGCGCGATGAAGGTGGACCCGACGCTAATCCCCGGTGCCACGGCATTTTTGCAGGGCATACTTTGGGGCGCACCCGCGTTGACTTGGTACATTTGCTTGCAGAAATTTTGCGAGGGCATGGGGCGCACCAAGCCCGGCTTGTATTTTAGTGTGGCTGGCTTACTACTGCTGATTCCTCTGTGTTACTCGCTGCTCAACGGCCACTTTGGCATGCCGCGTTTGTTGGCGAAAGGCGCAGGGCTGGCCACGGCGATTGTGATGTGGGTAAACGCGATCGTGATTACGATTTATGTGCGTCGGCAATTCAAAGCCCAGGGCGTGCTGCGGCGATTTTCCCCGCCCGACTTTAAGCATATTCGCGCTCTAGCCGCCATCGGCGTGCCGATTGCGGTCACGATATTGATGGAGGCAGGTCTGTTTTACGCGGTGCTGCTGCTGATGAGCCGCTTCGGCAAAGATTGGGTTGCGGCGCATTCGGTGGCGATCAACGTCGCGTCCATCGCGTTTATGTTGCCGCTGGGTTTAGCCAACGCGGTCACCGTGCGCGCCGGTTTTGCGCATGGGCGCGGCGATGTTGCCGGTGTGCGCCTTGCTGGTGTTTCGGGCATTTGCTTGTGTTTGGCGACGCAGGGAATTTCTGCGCTGATCATGCTGTTGTTCGCCTTGCCGATTGCGAATTTGTATCTGCCGCACGAGCCCGCAGTGGCTTTAGTTGCCGCCAAGCTATTGTTTCTAGCTGCAATTTTTCAATTCCCCGATGGCGTGCAAGCGATCAGCAACGGCGCATTGCGTGGTTTACACGACACCCGCTGGCCGATGGTATTAACGACGATCGCGTACTGGGGCTTAGGCTTTCCGCTCGCGCATCAACTGGCGTTCGGCACAAAATTCGGCCCCACCGGGCTTTGGTATGGTTTCATTTTGGGCTTGAGTGCGGCATCGGTGCTGTTGACGGTGCGGTTTTTCCGCTTGACGCGGGTTTAGCGGGCTACACCTCGTCAGTCAACAAGAGATCGATTTGCGCTTTCAGACGGGCTTTGTCTTGTTCGTAAAATGGCGATGGAATCACCAACCACGCTTTGCGCCCCTGGCTGAGACGCACCGGAATTTTATCGCTGGTTGACAGGTTTTCCGCTGCGTCCCAACTGCTATTTTCCAGCACAGGCTCGAATTTTTGGGGGATCTTCGCATTGCGCTTGGGCGTTGCTGGCGCACGTATTTCTGGCGCGGACAAAAAGTTATGCGCATCGTTGTCAAGACGCATTTGTTCAGCTTGTTTTTTGATATCTGACGGGGAATCGCGAGTAGTGCCAACCTCCATATCTAAAAACTCCAAATCGCCTAGTGCAAAAATTTCGGCAAAATCGGCGGATTTTTTAAAAACCGACATAAAGCCATCTGCGGATGCTGGGCTAAAGCCTTGACCAATCAAATCAACGCGCAAAGTGGCGTCCGAGGGCAGGTGTTCGGGATATCGACCGATGATTGCCTTGAACGCGACGGGGTTGCACATCCAGTGCCGTCGTAAGTCGCGCTTTTGTGCCTCACTTGCGGCAAGTAGGTATTGCTCTACTTCCGCGCTGACGGCCAGATGTCCGTCTTTTGGGCGTTCAAGCAAGCCAAAATAGCGCAGCGAGGCAATTGCATGAGCCGCCGCGCCATTGTTGGCATTGGTATAGCCCATGTGCTGCGCAACGATATCTACAGGTGCGACATTGCGGCGCTCCTTTTGATAAACCTTTATAGCCCTCTCTAAAGCGTCCTCTAGCGAGATTGAGGGTGCGCGGGGGCTTCTGATTTTTACGCTTATGCGCATGGCTGCCTTCCAAAAAAAGCTAGTACCTCTTAAATTTACACGAAACATGCACTAAGCTACAGCAGTATGCGCTTATGAAAAAATATTGAAAATTGCGTTGCGCTTATCAAAACGTTCTTAACCAATTGATTTTATAGCATTAAAAAGGTTGTTTGCTTAATTATTTACACGCATTCCAAATTCAGGAATATGGAATACTGAAATCTTTCCTAACTTTGTCAAAAAGTCATGAGCCAAATCGCGTTAAAGCCGCAGGATATTGTTATTGCCTTGAAGGCGTCAGAAAAGACTGCACAGCGCTTCACTTACGCCGAACTCGCGAAAGATGTCGGGCTATCAGGAGCGCGGCTGCATGCAAGTGTGGAAATGCTCAAACTTACTCAGTTAGCGACCGGCAGCTCTAGCGAAGGGCTTGTAGTCAATCGCCAACGTTTGTTGGAGCTAATTATTTATGGCGTCCCCATCGTTTTTCCAGCGATGGTCGGCGCGCCCACGCGTGGCATGCCGACGGCGTCTGCTTTGCCGGAAATTAGTGCGCAAATGTCGCGCCTTGAGGTGGGTTACGTATGGCCGCAAGCAAGTGGCTCGCATCGTGGTGTCGCGGTACAACCATTACACGCGTGTGTGCTTACCGCCGCCAAAAATGATGCTGGCCTGTATCACCTGCTTATGGCGATTGACGTCTTACGTTTGGAACCGGCGCGTGAGCGTGAGTTAGCAATTCGATTTCTGAAAAGCAAATTGGCATGAGGAGTAATGATCCCAACGTGGCGATTGTGGAACTCATCGCACGCGCACTGTCAGATTTAGACGAGCAATTTGTTCTGGTGGGCGGTTGTGCAGCTGGCTTATTGATTTCAGATGCAGCGCTGGGGGCGGTTCGCGCGACCGATGACGTCGATCTAATCGTAGAGCTGATTGGCCCGTCAGCGCGTTATACCTTGGATGCAAAATTGCGTTCTGCTGGGTTTAAAAATGATCCCGAAGTGATTTGCCGTTGGCAGCACCAAGGAGTCAAAGTAGACATCATGCCCACAACCGATGATGGTTATGGCTTCACGAACCCTTGGTATCCAGAGGCGATTCGAACCGCTGACGTGTTACGTTTGCCGAGTGGCAATGTATTTCGCGTGATTTCAGCGCCTCTGCTAATCGCTACAAAGATCGTAGCGTTTCAGGATCGTGGTCAAGGCGACTTTCAAAGCAGCCATGATTTAGAGGATATCGTTGCGGTCGTCGACGGACGTCCGGAGCTTATCGCGGAATTCCATAAGGCAAGTGAGGAAGTGCGCGAATTCTTGGATGATGAAATCGGTGTGCTTTTGGGTACGCGTGCATTTGTCGACGCGATCAGCCGACACTTGCGCCCAGACGCTGCGAGCCAGGCCAGAGTGCCGCTGATTATTTCAAGATTGCGTTTACTTGCAGGGCTGTAATTCTGTAATTCCCAGTCCAGCAAAATCAACCCTGCAAATGCTTCCGAATACTTTGACTCACCTTAAGTTGAAAACAAATTTTCGCCAGCAAAATTTTCTCTTCAGTGGGTTTGGTCACCATATCGTTGGCACCCGCGCGCATCAGCGCGACTTGGTTGGCGACGTTGTCATCGCCGGTCATCACAATAATGGGCATTTCACCCTTGTTGTAGCCGATGCGAGCGCGAACTTCTTCGAGCAGCTCTTTGCCCGTCAAGCCGCCTTTTAGGTAAACATCGGTCAGAATCAAATCTGCCAGTTGTCTACCATCGGCTTTCGCGGTTTCAACTTTTTCCAAGCCTTCTTCCACGCTGACCACATGGATCACAGTAAAACCGTGGCGTTCTAACACCTTGCGGGTTGCCATCGCGACCACGCGGGAGTCCTCGACGTACAAAATCGTGCCGGTTGCTTGCGTATCTGGGCGGATGTAGCCACGAATAAAGGCGCTGAGCGCTTCTGGGCCGAGCGATTTATCAAAACAATCGGTGATTTCCGCGCTGAACTCGCGATTTTGCATGCGTGAGTTCACGTCACCGCTAACGACGATAATCGGGATATAGGCTTGCGGCGAACCGTGGCGCACATACTTTGCCAAATCTACGCCGTCCATATCCGGCAGCCGCAAGGAGGTGGTCACCAGATCAATAACGCCCGAGTTCAAGGCCACTTTGGCTTCTTCACCGCTGCCGCAAGAAATCACCGTCGCACCCGGCAAATCCTTCATCAGCAGGCCCTCAATCAAGCGGCGCACGAGTTTCGAGCCATCGACCACCATGACACGCGGGGTTTCGCTGCTGATGTGGCGTGTAGAGGTCGCTTCCATAGGCTCGTGTGACTTTGGGCAAGTGCTGAGATTAGCCTAAAACTGCAGCGCAATGACCAGCAGAATGTGCGCAAAACGTAAAACTGCACGGCAATGCGTGTTTGCGCTGCATTTAAGCGCTACCTTTGTCGCCATGATGAAACAACTCAATCAACTTGCCCAACACCTTTTCTTGCCGAATAGCTGTGCCTTGTGCGCGGCCTCGGTACAGACGGATATTGCGCTTTGCACTAGCTGCGCGGCAGAGCTGCCACGCAATAAATCCAGCTGCGCGCTGTGTGCCTTGCCCCTAAGGGTTGCTACGGCGTGCTGTGGGCGCTGCATGAAAAAGCGTTTGCTGGTTACGCGTATCGTTGCGCCGTTTTTATATGCGCACCCAATCGACTCGTTGGTGCTGCGCTTCAAAAAGCGCGGTGACTTAGCCTGTGGTGCGCTATTGGCAGAATTATTCGCGCCAGAGCTGGCAACTTTATCAATAGATGCGATGCCACAAGCGCTGGTGCCGGTGCCATTGCACGAGTCTAGGTTGCGTGTGCGCGGGTTCGATCAAGCGCGGCTACTAGCGCAAGCGCTTGGGAAAGCCTCAAAACGCCCGGTCTTGACCAGTTTGCTGCGCACTCGCGATACCGGCACCCAGGGCGGCCTGAGCGCATCGGCGCGCGTGCGCAATGTTGCGGGTGCGTTTGTGGCGTCCGGTTTTGCCGGTGTCCAGCATGTCGCTCTAGTTGATGATGTCGCAACCACGGCAGCAACTTTGAACGCCTGTGCGCTAGCGCTCAAGCGTGCCGGGGTCAAGCGTGTCGATGCCTGGGTGATTGCGCGGGCTTAAGCGCATGCTGGATCTTTGTGTTATCGGCGCGCGGCAGGATTCTCTTGACGCCGCCAGCCTATGCCAACGCGCATCGCGGCCAGCGCATGCGCAGTGAATTGCCCGGTTCAGTGCGCGTGACGGATGCAATTAATGACGCGCAGTGCGCGCCGTAGCTTTGGCCTGCGCGGCCAACTCAATCGCGGTGGCGATTCCGTGCCACCGCATTGTGCGCAGCGATGGCGCGTTAAGTGGTTACGCGTGGGGTGTGGAGCGCAAAAGGGCGTTATTGGCGCGTGAGGGGTGATTTGGGTCATATATGTTCCAGCCGCAAATTATAAGTGTCCCCAGCCATTAACCTTGATCGTCCCGGGTTGTTCCGTCGGTCATCCGGATGTAATATTCTAGAGGCTATTGGGTGATCGCCGCGCGTTTGGCGATATTGTCAGCACCATCCGGTGCGCTTAGCGAGTGTCCGTAGGAATGATTGTCCGTTGCAAGGTCGCTATTCGACTCATTCAAGCCTGCTTGCTGATTGCAACGCTTTTATGCCTAACGCCGCTTCTGCTAGCGCAGGAGTCGTCTCCCGCCTCGGAAATTCCCCGACACCCACTCGAGTCGATGGGGCTTGTTGCCCCTGATCGAGCCCTTTCTCAGATCGAAACAGCGTTGGCCGCAGCGGCAACTGGTGACGAGCGCGCGTTGTTGTTGATCGCGAAGGCGAATGCTTGTCGTGTTACGGCCAACTGGATTTGCCAGCGCGATTCGGGGAAAGAAGCAGCCCGCCTTGGTGCTAAGAGCGGCAACGATACCCTGGCTGCGCGCGGAAAGATTGCCGAAGCGCGAGCGCGTATTCACCTGGAGGATTTCGCTCAGGGCGAGCGCGTGCTTGGTGAAGCCCAGGTATTGCTCGCGCGTACGCCCGGAAAACTTAAAGAGCTCAATGCGGATGTGATGCTTGCTTATTCCGCCCTTGGCTACATTCTCGGTAAGCATGAGACGGCCGTTGCCTATGCAGATCGAGGCATTGCGGTCCTTGGTGATGCTGCTGCACCGATCGTGCGCAGTCGACTGTTGCGCAATCGTGCACGATCCAAAGCTGCTTTGGGCGATCTTGCCGGTGCGCGATCCAGCTTGGCAGACGCGCAAGTTTCCGCCGCAGGGTTGAGCGATCCCAAACTCAAGGCTGAACTGGCTTTGGAAGCGGCGCGTGTTGCCAGAATGCAAGGCGACACCGCGACGCAGCAGAGTGAGGCTGCGCGCGTGCTTGAGTTGGCAAGCCAGGTTCCGAGTTCGCAGATCTATGGTCTCGGCCACGAGGCGCTTGCGTTGGCAGCGATGGACACGCGCGATTTCGAGGTGGCTGAACTCAAGTTCGATGCTGCCTATCAATCTTTTGCGAAACTGGGTCTCTTGCGCGATCAGCTGCGCGTTGTGCGCGATCAGCTGAGGCTCGCTCTGGAACAACGCACCAGTGCGCTGATCTGGTCGCAGATCGTGCGTAACTTCCTCAGACTCGAGCGCGAGGTGGCCGGATCGGACCGGGTCAAGAATGCCGAAGATCTCGAAACCCGCCTAAAGTACACAGAGCAGAAGTATGAGGTCGACCGACTGGCCGCCGAAGCGCAGCTTTCGCAGGAACGAACCGCTGCGCTGGCCGCAGAAAACCGGTTGCAGTTCTGGTTGATAGCCATGTCGATCGTCGTGGTCGCGGTGCTGGGATACTTTTTTCTTATACAGAAGCGGGCACTCGATCTCGAACGAATGGTTTCGTCAGCCAGCCTTACGATGGTTCGTCAGATGTATACAGTCTAGGCGTGCTTGCCTATGAACTTCTGTCCGCAAGCAAGCCATTCCTTGGCGAAGAAGACAACTATGTGACTGTTGCCATGCATCACCTGCACACTCCGCCGCCGAACATTTTGGAGCGAGTGCCAGATATTCCTGGCGCGCTCGGAGATATGGTTCAGCGAATGCTCGCCAAAGACCCGGGGGTGAGACCTACGGCAGACGCTGTCGCTACCGAGCTCGCGTTGCTGCTTGCGGGAGAACGAACCGTGGTCGTCTCCGAGACGCCCTTTGCGACAAGTTCCCCGAATAAAAGCCGAACACCTGAAAGCACGACACCCACGCTTCGACTCTCTTGAACACTCGTCAACGACAACCAGCCAAGGCTATATTGACCATTAGCGTCCATCCAAATCTTAAGTTCACACAGTTTTAGGTGCAAATGCTTCGGAGTGAAGGATTAGCTACTAGACCCGGATGCGAACTATTTCGCATCCCAAAAATCCAAAAGCGCCATACACAGCGTTTCTTGCGTATCGAATAGCCCCGGCTGACTTAACGCCGCACGCAGTGGCGCGGACGTTTCCGGGGTTGCTAGGCATTCAATCAAACTGGCATAGACCGATGCGCTCCATTCCGGGTGAAACTGCACGCCCATCAATGCGCGATTTGCAAGTTTGAAGCCCTGATTGATGTGGCCCACTGCACTATGTGCCAATGCGTGTGCGCCAGACGGAATTTCAAACGTGTCTTCATGCCACTGCAACACTGGGCGAAATCGGCCTAATGCCGCAAGTTCAGCGCAAAAATTGACCTTGATCCAGCCCAATTCAGCGGCCTCATGTAGCTCGGTCGCGGCCATACGCGTGACTTTCGCACCCATACAATGTGCCAAAAGTTGTGCGCCCAAGCAAATGGCAAATATCGGCACACCAGCGTCGACACAGCACTTCAACCAAGCAATTTCGTTTGCCAACCACGGCAATGCGCCCGCATCGGCGACGCTAAAAGGCCCGCCGAGCAGAATGATCGCGTCAAAATCCCCCGAATTCGGCAATACATCCAAGGCCCACGCATGCTGCACCCGTACCTGCATGCCGCGCGCCTGCGCCCAGGTTAAAATGTGGCCCGGCGTTTCCAGCGGGTGATGCTGAACGATGCAAAGCCGCGTCATTTTAAGTCAGCGTCGTCAAGGTAAATGCTGCGCACGTACTGGGCACCAAGCGCCTGCTTTAGCGCCGCATCGCTTGCTGTTAAATCCGCCGTGGACGCGACTTGCAGCGTGTCAGTTGCCAGCGTGTTGGCCAACTTGACGATGTGATCGAAATCGGGGCGCGCCGTGATGTGTTTGAACAGAAAGCTCGTTGTTCCGGCGTGGATCGCCTGATAGGTCGCAGCGCCCATGCGCGCCTTTGCATTGGCAGGCAGCGGCGCATGAAACACCACCCGCACAACGCGCACTTTGACGCCCTTGAAGCGGCTGCTGCCACCACGCTCAAAATGGCCTTGAAACAGTTCGGCGTCAAATTCGCGCAGCGGCGTGTGGTTTTGCCAAAGCGCATTCAGTGCAAACGGCTCTGGGTTCAGCGTCCAAAGTTCGGGCCGGCGTTCAAGCTCCATGCGCACGCTGTGCTGGATCGCCGGATCGAGTATTTCAATTTGTAAAATGACCTGTTGATTGTGCGGCGCGTGGAACATCGGCAGGTGCGAGGCGAAAAGTGCATCTTTGCCGCCAAATAGCGCCATGCCATGCATGCCATAGGATGCATCAGGCGGCGTACGTGCAGCGCTCACAGTTTCGCGGGCATGCGCGCCCAGCGTCAAAACTAGGCCGACGATTGCGATCAGCAACTGCCCAAGCCGCCGGGCGGGATTAAGCTGATTTGCACTCATATCTTCACCATCAGTTTGCCGCGCTGGCTGCCCGTAAACAGCTGATTCAGTGCTTCCGGCAAGCGCTCAAAACCCTCCAGCACGGTTTGCTCAAACTGCAAAGCACCCGCTTGCACCATCGGTGCCACGATGCGCAACATCTCATCCATCCTGGCGGTGTAATCGCGCGCCAGGATGCCTTGGATGCGGGCGCGCTGATACAAAACATGATGCAAAAATCGCGCGCCAATTTCGGGCTGATCTAGGCCGGTGGAGTACTGACTCATTTGGCCGCAAATCACGATGCGGGCGCGCAGATTGATAAGCGGAAACACCGCGTCACTGACCATGCCGCCGACGTTGTCAAAATAGACATCCACGCCACCGGTCAGCGCTTTCAGCGCCTGCGAAAGCGCTTGACTGTCAGGGTAGTCTTTATAATTGAGCGCCCACGTTGCGCCCAGCGTTTCGGTCAACCAGCGGCATTTTTCTACGCTGCCTGCAATCGCCAACACCTTTGCGCCCTGCATGCGGGCAAACTGCACCACCAAGCTACCGACCGCTCCGGCGGCACCGGAAACCACCACGACCTCGCCCGCGCGTGGCTGCCCGGCCTCGGTCAAGCCAAACCAAGCCGTGCGCCCTGGCATGCCCAACACGCCCAAATAGGCGCTGGGTGGCGCGATTTGGAGATTGATTTTACTCAATGCACTGGCATGCATTTTTGCGTGCGTTTGCCAGCCGCTATAGCTGGCCACCCAATCGCCCGGCACAAATTCACTTGCGTTCGATGCGATCACTTCGGCCACCGCCGCTGCGCCCTGCACAGTATTTAGCGCATGCGGCGCGGCCCAGGTGTCGTGTTTGGCTTGATTGATACGCATGTAGGGATCCACGCTGATGTAGCGCGCCGCAAGCAGCACTTCGCCTTGCGCCAGTTCGCGCGTGATCATCGATTCTTGCAAGCGATAGTGTTCGGGCCCAACGATGTCTGTGGGTGCGCGCTGGTAAATCCATTGCTGATTGGTGTGTTGCATAAATAGATCCGTTGGCGGGGCAGGGTGCATGATGCGCGCGATTACGTTTCTAAAAAAGCGAATATATATCTATAATTAAGTCCTACTAAGACAGTAAACTGAAAAGCATTTATGATTTTTGCTAGCATCCTTCGCCCCATGAATGTAGGAGGCGGCGCGCGTGCGAACCCTGTGGAGAATTCTGAAATGCTGCGATTCAAACTCTTAAATGCGCCACGACCCGGAGGTTGGAGTCATCTGGGAATAGATTTTGATCCAGACGTGCCATTTGCAAAGGCCGATGGCGTGCTCAGTTGGGGCGGCGTCCCGAATACCGAATTTTTAAGTTTCCGTGGAATTCGCGCTTGGTATATTTCTGAGCCCATCAACGAAAGGTGTTTTAAAACCAAAAATGCGAAACATGCGCTAAAATCATTAAGTGCCAGTGAATTTTTGCACCATTCTAGTACCGACGCACGCTACCATGTACCAGCGGTGACACACTATGGGCCACGTCAGGCGCTATACCGGAACGATAGACCAATCGAACTCGGTGCCACAGTCAATAATTTTGGTAACCGGGGCTGGCGACTGATGCGGGCCCACCGACTACGCAATGCTTTTGTAACCGACCCACGGGTCTCATTGTTCGGAAGCAAGGAATCTTGGCTAAACTTTCGCTCTTGGCCGTGGGCTAGAGCTGGTTCACCGTCTAACTACATCGGTCATCCAAATGCTGGGGACTGGCATCAGTCCAGTTTTTGCCAGTTTTTGACCCAGTTCAAAATCTATGTTTGCTTGGAAAATTCGATCACGCCTTTTTGGTTTACCGAAAAAATGGTGAATGCGGCGCGCGCGGGCTGTGTGCCGATTTACCACGCACACCCGACGGTGCGCGAGCGCTTCTTGAAAGGAGCGTTCTGGATAGACCCTAAAGACTATAACTTCAATATTGACCGCACCATTCGGGCCGCGCTTGAATGCGATCACGAAGCGGTTCGGTCACAAAACTATAGCTGGTTAAAGTCCAGTCAACTCGATCCAACAGAAGGCTTTGCGATCTGGACCCAGATCGCTGAGATACTGCTCGAACGACATCGGCTGGAGCGCGGTTGACCCTGGCCAGTCACCGCAGCGGCGGAAACACAACGCCAGTCCTAATTGGATATTAAACTGGAAAGCATTCATGAATTTTGCCGACTTGACCGCGTTTTGCACAGTCGCGCGCAGCGATTCGTTAAATCAAGCGTCCGTTGAGCTGCACCAAACACCGTCTGCGCTATCAAAGGCGCTCCGGCGGTTGGAGGCGCAGCTGGGCACGCCGCTTTTTGAGCGTGCCAATAAGCAACTGAAGCTCAATCGCAGCGGCCGCTTGCTGCTGCCACGCGCGCTGCAGTTGCTGCATTTGGCTGAGCAAACGCGCAGTGAAATTTCTGGCTCCGACGCGCTGGTGCACGCGCGCGTCGGAGGTCCAGCCTTGCTGTTGTGGGGCTACGGCGCACTTTTTGCGCAGCTGCTCACCGCGCGGTTTCCCGATAGCAGCCTAGTTCAAGCCGCACGCTTTGAAGATGACGCATTGGCGGCGCTGGCGAACGGCGAGGTGGATTTCGCCCTGGTCACCCAGGCGGCAGTACTTACGCCTGGCAAACATTGGCAATCCCATTGGCGTGCTGATTTGGTCGGCACGATGCGCATGCAGTTGTGTGCGAGCCTAGCGCACCCTTTAGCAGCAGCAAGCCCGGTGAGCGCCGCCGAACTATTGCGCCACGACTTTGTCTGCCCACGCCACTCTTTAATATGTGGGCTGACGCGTGCCGCGCATTCGGATGGGTGGCGCAACCAAGAATTGCCGCGCCGCATTCGCTACTGGGTCGATGATTTAGTGCTGTTGTTGATGCTGGTGAAAAGCGGGGTTGCACTGGCCTACTTGCCCGAGTTTGCGTTCAAAAATGTGGCTGAGCTGCGCCGAATTGCAGTCACTGATTGCCCGTACGAATGTGTAGAACAGGTCTATCTAGTGCACGCGCCAAGTCAAGCCATGGGCTGGCAGCAGCAAATGATCGCGGCGTATTTGCAGGCGTGCAAATGAACACTACGCTTTAGCTCTTCCAAAACCGAAACGCCTTGAAACCGGTTTGAATATCGTAGGGGTCAATGCCCAGCGTGTAGGCTATTTTGAAACACGCGCCAAAAATAAGCGCATTGACGCCCGGTACAAAAAAGATGATCGCGATAAAGCCCAGTACCGCCATTGGCGCGATTTGGCGCGCCAAAAGCTGCAGTTCCGTCGGCAAATACGGATCAATCGCACCGAAACCATCAAAGCCCGGAATCGGCAACATATTTAATACGACCGACGTCGCTTGTAAAAACGCAAAAAACGCGAGCGCTGCACCCAGTGCGGTGCCCTGCAAACCGGCGGCGGCAATCAACACGGAAATGAAAAACAAAATCAGCAAGTTCATCGCAGGTCCTGCCAACGACACTGCACTTTGCCAGCCCGGTGAACGCAGCGCGGCGGTGTTGATGTAAACCGCAGCACCCGGCAAGCCGATGCCGCCCATAATCAGCACGAGAGTCGGGATCAGAATCGAGCTAAACGGGTCCAAATAGCGCAGCGGATTCAGGCTGAGATAGCCCTTGTCCTTGACCGAAGTATCACCGCCTTTGTAGGCAACAATGGCGTGCGCGAACTCATGCAAGCACACGGAAAAAATCCAAAGAAACACGATCAGTAGAAAAGTGGTCATTATTAAAGAGTAGTCAAAAAAATCAGCGTGCAGCATAGCAGGGGTGCACGCTTTAGGTTTTGTGATTAGCGCGATCAAGCGAAATGTTCTTCACTATAGTTCTGAGCTATAGTTGCCGCGTGCTAATCAAGGCGAACCCCGGTGAATTTGAGAGATTTGAAGTATTTGATCGCGCTGGCGGACTATCAGCACTTTAGTAAGGCTGCCGAAGCGTGCTTTGTCAGTCAGCCGACGCTGTCGACGCAAATTAAGAAATTGGAAAGCCTGCTTGATGTGCAGCTAGTCGAGCGCAACCCGCGCCAGGTCTTGCTGACCGCCGTTGGTACGCAAATTGCCGCGCGTGCACGCTTGGTGTTGGCCGAGGTGGACGCGATTCGTGATTTGGCGCGCTTAAGCAAAGAACCCGATGCGGGCACGCTGACTTTGGGCGTTTTTCCGACGCTCGGGCCCTACTGGCTGCCGCACGTGGTGCCGCGCATCGTTGCGCGTTTTCCCAAGCTCAAACTGCGGCTGGTGGAGGAGAAAACAGAAACGCTGATCGAGTTGCTTGCTAGCGGAAAAATTGACTTGGCGGTATTGGCGCAGCCAGTGATGCATGAACATTTTGACAGTGCCGCGCTATTCGATGAAAGTTTTGTTTTAGCAGTGCCGAACGCGCATGCCTTAGCGGGAAAAAAGCGCGTCAACATCACCGATTTGGCGCCGCATCCGCTGCTGCTGTTAGCCGACGGCCACTGCCTGCGCGAGCAAGCGCTGAGCGTTTGTGCGTTGGCCGGCACCGGTGAAATTGATGGCTTTCGTGCCACCAGTTTAGAAACGCTGCGGCAAATGGTGGCGGCGGGTGTGGGTGCGACGTTATTGCCCAGTCTGTCGACCTTGCCACCGGTGGCGACAAATCCTGCGTTGACGTTGGTGCCATTCTCCGCACCGCAACCGATGCGCTCGATTGCCCTGTTCTGGCGCCACTCCAGTGCACGCGCGCCCTTTTTCAAGAAGTTGGCACCGTTTTTGGGTTCTGTGCCCGAGGATGCACTGGCGAGCGAGGTTTAGGCGCGCAATGACCTAGCAGGTCGCTATGCCTTTGCCAGCACTACCCCAGCACCCGAATTGCAAACCAAATGGGAACCAGCAAATAAAACATCAGGCGCACAATAAACTCAAAGTTGCTGCGCCAATGCTGGGCAAGATCCTGGCGAAGCGCGACAACGATTGCAACTAGCGCTTCCCCGACGATCCGCAAAACTGCGGCCCACAGCATCAAACCGAGCGACCAGGAAGCCCACCAAATCGCCAGCCCCTGTGCGTAGGCTAGGGCGCCAAAAGTGTAGTACTCGCCGAAAGTGCTGCCGAAACTGATCACTTGATGTAGGCGGAATGCCGGGAGCGCCATCAGCAGCGGAAACAGGCCAAATTTGATCGCACCGTGATCGAAAAACGCTGCGCGATTCGTGTTTTTTGTAGCTGCGGTATCCCGGCGCTGCCAGCGCAGCATCATCCAGTTGAGCAGCAGCGGCGTCACCACGCAACCCAAGTAGACATAAATTTGGTGCGTAGAATGCACGCGCCAGCCAATCCGCAACAGCATCGCCAGCGCCAGATAGCTTAAGCCCAAGGCAGCGGTTGCTTTGAGTATCGTGCTCGCAAATCGCACCGGCTTGCTCAGCACTACAAGCTTTGTTGGGACGCTCGTTTCCGCTGGCACTTTGGGCGTCGTTCGGCGCTGACCCCAATGACTGCGCGCCATCTGTAGCGCCAGAATGATGAGTGAAATAAGCGCTGTCGGCGCAAGCCATGTGCCCCAATGCGTGACCATGCTCCATGGCGGCGTTCGAATCGGCACTTCGCCAGCAAGCACCGCTTGCTCGCCGATGGTCGTGCGCGCCAGCACTTCGCCGCTCGGGTCAATAAAGGCGGTGTAGCCATTGGTGGTGACGCGCAGTTGCGGCAAGCGCGTCTCAATGCTGCGAAACCTAGCCACCGCCAAATGCAGTTCCATGCCCTGTGGGTAATGGCTAAACCAAGAATCGTTCGATAGCCCGACGATGGCTTGTGCACCCAAACGCGCGCCTTCAATGGCAAGCATCGGATCGACATCATCCAGGCAAATCAAGGGCACGACATTGATCTCGCGGCCATCGTGGGTGCGTAATGGAAACACCCGAGCACCATCGCCCGGCTGCCAGTTGCCGGCCCACGGCAGCAAGCGACGCAGCCACGCGTAGTCGAGCACGCTGGGAATTTGCTCGGTGAATGGGAACAATCGCGTTTTGCGATAGCGCGCGGTGAGTTCACGTTGCGGTTCGAGCAACACTGCGGCGTTGTATTCGCCTTTTTCGTCGACGTCATAACTGCCAAAAAGTAATGGCACGCCCAAGGCTTGGACGAAGCTCTTAAGTTCAAAATCAAAGGCGGCACCCTCGCTGCTGCGCGGAAAACCATACGGGGTGGGATACACCGTTTCTGAGTACAGCAGTGCTTCAGCACCATGATGTTCAATCGCGGCCTTTGATAGCGCGAAATGGCGATCAAGCACCTCACGCACCACCGCATAAGTGCCTTGCCGCTGCCGACGCTGTTCGTAATCAACCATGCTGGTTTGCACCATGCCCACGCGTATGCTTGGCGTCGGCTCGGCAAAATACGCTGTAAGTGCGTGCAAGCGCAGTGCGCCGTAGCCGGCCATTGCGCTGGGAACTAACAGCGCGATCAGCAATGCCGGCAGCACAGCGCGCCAACCTTGAGTTCGGCGAATCCATGCCCAGGCGAGCGCCGCGTTTACTAGCAGCAGCAGCGCAGTCAAACCCGCAGCGCCCGCAATATCGGCACCTTGACGCCAGCAAAGCGAAGGCGCTAAACCATAAGCCAGCGTATCGCCGAGCGCTTTCGGCAGCAGCCATTCGCTGATGCTCCACACAGCGATGCCGACCCAAACGCTGAGCCAGGCCGCACGTTGTCGAGTCAACGTAACACTGATCGCATAAAGCCAAAACTGCGGCTGCCAAAGTGGCGCTAACAGGCACATCAATAAGGTGGCAGTGGCGCGGCCCATGCCGGTGTAGGCGGCAATCGCTGCGCCCAACCAGGTAAATGCAGCCAAGGTATAGGCCATACTCATCAGCGCGCCATCAAATAGCGCGATGCGCCAACTGCTGCCGCTGCCTAATTGGATCAACCACGGCACCAGTGCTACAAATCCCACGGCATAATAGCCATTCAAATAAGCCGAGAGCAGCACGCCACTGACGCAAATCGCCGCTAAACGCGCAATGAGCGAGGCAGCCCGCCCTAAGTTTTCAGTCACAAAGTGGCTGCCCAGAAACCATGAACCTCGTCTTTGCGAGCGCAGCGAAGCAATCTAGCTTTAAACGACGAGATTGCTTCACTGCGTTCGCAAAGACGAATCTTCGGCTGTTCTTTGACGAGTTCATGGAGAGAGAGCGCAGCGAAGCAATCTAGCTTTGTAAGACGAGATTGCTTCACTGCGTTCGCAATGACGAACATTAGGCTTTTCATTAACGATCAAAGTTGCCGAAGCACAGGGCCTCGGCATCATTCCCATCACTTACTTGCTGGAATATCGATGTATTGAATCGGCAAGCCACGCGGCGCTAACTCAGCGGTAACCACGCGATCTTGCGGAATCGCCATACGACGGCCATTGACGTCGATCGTTTGGCTATCCGGGGCAAACATCAAAATCGCTGCTAAGGCAACGCCTGCATCGGTGGTTTGATGGTGGCGCACGTAGCCCGCAGGTAGTTTGAAGTCTGCAGGCACAAGCAAGCCGAGCAGCAATGGGCTGGTGCCCGGTGGATTAAATGCCGCCAAGCCTGCACTTTCGCCGGAGGCGCGCAGCGCACTGATGAGTTCGCCCATGCTCGGTTCAGCGTCACCGGGTTGCACATAGCGCGCAATATCGTTGGCGTCGTTCGAGCGCTCGTTTGCTGCTTCGTTGCTTAGCTCACCATCGCTGAGCGCCACGTTTTGTGCCACAGGCGCCGCGCTGGCGGGCGTTGCGGGGTTGTACGTCGAGAGCGACCAGCCCATGCGATCGTGGCCATATTGGTTCCAGATCGGGCTTTTGCCACCGCTGAAACTGGTGTAGCGCGGCGCACCGGTGCCCGTGCTGCCACCGCCAAATCCGGCTGAAACGGTGCCGCCGGTATAGGTCGGGTGGGTGTCATCCGACTGGATATAGTCATACGACGAGGTAGCGCTGACAAACTTGGTATTGGCATCGCGCAAGGTCGATCTCAAAGTCGAGCTGATGCGCGTCAGATAGGCGGCTTCGCTATCACCGGAGAGATAGCGCAGTGCGGCGGCATCGATCTGGCCATCACCGTTGGTGTCGGTGTCCGCGCCCATGTATTCGGCGAAGCTATCGGCGCATTGAAAGCCTTTTTGGCGTGCGTATTCGCACATCCAGTAATTCATTTTGACAATCGCGGGCAAAAAGCGATCCTGCAACTTGACCGTTGCACCCGTCCCGGCATCGCGGCAGGTACTTTGCACATTGTCGGCGTTGTAGCCTGGGTAGTAGACATTGGCGATCACTTTGAGCCGCACACTGGGGCTGGCGTTGGCATTGATGTAGTTCATCGCCGCCAACACGTTGGTCTTGCAGTTATTCACCGCGGTGTCGATCACGCTGTAATTACAGGTGCCGGTTTGCTTCTTGAACGCCGTGCGCGCCTGCAGGCCATCGTTACCGCACATCTCGAAGGTCACCACGCGCGTCGAGGCTGCTTGCATATACGAACGCTCGTTGACGATTTTGTTCTGATAAACATCGGAGGCGATGGCACCGGACTTGGTGCGGCGAATGCTTTCGACATCTGCATTCCACAGTACTGATAAATATTCCGCTTGAATCGTTGGCGCCGAATAGCGCGCGGCGTTGCTGATGGAGCCGTTGTATCCCGCGTAGATCGAATCACCGTAGGCCACGACACGATACTTTGCCGTCGTGCCAGCGCGATCCACAGTCCACGATACGTTTTGGTTCAGTGTGCTGGCATATGAGCTAGCGCTCAAAGCCATAATCACTAGAGCCGACAACAAGCCGCGGCGTTTGCCGCAGGATTTGATTTTCATGCTTTCCCTCCCAGGAGATTTTTATTGATTTGCCTGCAAAGGCAGACAAAAGAAACAAGCGCGTACCGTCTGAAGACACCTACCTATGATTGTGATGCAGCCCTGATTTCGACAATTCTTTACAAGGCGGCGCGGCAGAGATTATTACTGCAAGCTGAATCCGTCAATACGGTGGCGTATGTTTTTTTTAGCTATGGATTCGTCGGATCCGCTCGCTCAAGTTTGCCTTGGCAAACCAATCACCAGGAAAGTTCTTGTCTTTTTTAGCTGCTCTTGCCTTCAAATTACCTTCTGCGCAATTGCCTTCAGCACGGCGCGGGTGCGATCGTTGCAGTCGAGTTTTGCCATGATTTCGGAGACATAATTTTTGATCGTGCCCTCGGCCAGGTGCAGCGCGGTGGCGATTTCTTTGTTCGCGTAACCACCGGCCATTAGCCGCAAAATTTCGATTTCGCGCGTGTTGAGCCCAAGCTCAGCGGCGCTTTTTGGCGCTTGCGGGGCGGGGCTATCAAAGCTTGCGGTGGCTTTGGGCTCAAATAAAGTGCCACCTTGACTCAAAGTTAGAATCGCCTCCAACAAGATTTCGGGCGAGGTGTCTTTCAACAAAAAGCCCTGCGCCCCGGCTTTGCGCGCCTGTAAAAATAGACTGGGATCCTCAAACGTGGTCAGCAGCAATACCGGCGTGCTGATGCGCTTTTGCCGCAGCGCCGCAGTCAGCGCGATACCGTTTAACCCGGGCATGCGAATATCGGAAATCACCACGTCGGGGCGATCTGTTTCGATATGGCTCAGCAGGTTCTGGGCATCATTCGTGCAGCGGATCAGCTCAATGCCAGGCAAGCTTTTCAGCAGCGCCTCAAGTCCTGCACGCACCAGGGCTTGATCGTCGACAAACACCACGCGAATTCGGCTCACAGCGGCGCATCCTCAAGCATCGGCAAACGTGCGGCTAGGCGTAAACCGGGTGCTAGCTGGGTGATTTCTAAGCTGCCAGCGAGTGCTGCAAGGCGCTCGGTCATGCCGTTCAAACCGTTGCCCCGTATAAGTTTTTCAGCGCCGCTGCCATTGTCGGAAACACTTAAAATCAGCGCACTTCCGCCCGGTGTCAATGTAGTTTCAGCTTCCTGCATCAGTGCAATTTCAACCTTGGTCGCGGTACTGTGGCGCGCTGCATTGGTCAAGCCTTCTTGTGCCACGCGCAGCAACGCAACTGCGTATTCTAGATTCGGCACGCGCACTGTTGGATCGATCAAAACCGCAACTACGGGCCGCTTCCAACCGCTGCCGAGTTGATTCAGTGCCTGCGCCAAATCGATGCCTTCGTGCTCGCGCAAAGTTGCCACGACCGCTCGAATATCACTCAGCAATTCATCCGTCAGCGTCT
>JANNYA010000223.1:0-13072 GCA_031409855.1 Rhodanobacteraceae bacterium
TTTTGCCACTGGCCGCCGCTCAGTTCGCGCCCGCCTGCAAACCACTTGCCTAGCTGGGTGTTAAAGCCATCGGGCAGCTGTTCGATAAACGCTGCCGCCATGCCGCGTTCGGCGGCGGTTTTCCAGCGTGCGGCATCGTCAAAAGCCGCAACATCGCCGACGCCAATATTTTCGCCCACCCGCAGCTGATAGCGGGCAAAGTCCTGAAAGATCACGCCGATGCGCTGGCGCAATTTCGCACTATCCCACTGCTGCAAGTCCAGTCCATCCAGCAAGATGCGCCCAGAGGTGGGCTGATACAGACGGGTCAGCAACTTGATCAGCGTGGTTTTCCCCGAGCCATTTTCACCCACCAGCGCCAGCGATTGCCCGGGCTGTAAATGCAGGCTGATATCGCTGAGCGCATCCGCATCCGCGCCCGGGTAGCGAAAACTCAACGCCTCGAATCGAATGCCATCGCCGGGCTTCGGGCCTTGCTCTAGGCCGCCACGCTGATCCGCTGAAGCGCTGGGCGTGTCCAAATAGGCGTACAGCGTGGATAGATACAAATTATCTTCATACAGGCCGCCGATCGCCGACAAACTGGCAGACAGCGCCGACTGGCCCTGGCGAAATAGCAGCATATACATCGTCATTTGCCCGAGCGTAATCGCGCCGATCACCGCACTGCCAGCGATCCACGCATAGGCCGCGTACAGGGTCGCGGTGCTGAGCAAACCCAGCGCAAAGCCCCAGCCATTGCGGCGGATCGCCAATGTGCGGTCTTCGCGGTAGAGCTTGGTAAAAATGTCCTGATAGCGCTGCAGCAGCAGCGGCCCTAAATCAAACAGTTTGACCTCTTTGGCGTGGTCCTCGCGCGCAATCAGGGTTTCCAAATACAGCTGCATGCGCGTTTCCGGCGAACGCCAGCGAAACAGTCGAAACGCATCGCCCGAAAACTTTGCCTCCACCAGAAACGCTGGCACGGCGGCTACGATCAACACGAACACCGTCATCGGCGAAAACTGGATCAACAGCCCGCCAAAACTCAGCAGCGCAATGGCATTTTGTGCCAATCCAAACGTGCGCATCACCAGCGATAGCGGCCGGGACGATGCTTCACGGCGCGCGCGAGTCAGCTTGTCATAAAACTCCGAGTCTTCGAACTGCACCAAATCCAGTGTCAGGGCTTTGTCCAAAATCATCACATTGATACGCTGACCCAGCTGCGCGCGCAGCAGGGCTTGGATCAAATCCAAGCCGCGCTGCGTTGCCGCCAAGCCCGCCACCAACACGCCTTCCAGCGCCACCCAGCCAAACACCGCGCGCAACGGCGGTGATATTCCTGCGCCATGTTGCTGCATCGCCGCGAGTACGGCATCGACCAGATACGCGCCAACAAACGCCACCGCCGCAGGCAGCAAGCCCGCAATCAATGTCAGCCCTGCAAGTACTAGCGTCAGGCCGCGATTGGTTTGCCATACCAGGCTCAATGCGCGCCGGCTGTAGCCAAAAAGACCGCGTACGCCGCGGCTTAGATCAGTGTCGGTGGAAATGGGGAAAGCCTCCAATTTAGGTATTCGACTAACGTTGGGTGTTGTGGCTTAAAACCAAGGGTTTAGGAACCAAGCTTGGTCTGGTTGAACCCGCACGCTTGCCACCTTTTGCATGGACTATGAAGCTGCGGCGAGCGCTTTTCGCGAACTGCAAAATTTAGGGTGAGGCCGCTGTCGTTTGCGCGCTGGTTTCTCGTACTTCCCAATAGCCCGTTGATATTCGGCGGCAACTGGGAGCGTTCGATGCATTGCCAGTATCGAAGCGAAATTATCCCGCTAGCGCAACCTTGCCAACATCTTACGGAATCGCCATACCTATTTTTAAATCACAACTCCTGCTTGTCGTTCTCGCAAGCTTGGCCGCCTGTCAGCCCGAGCCAACGGCCGACGGTGCTTCAAGCCATGCCACACTCGGCTCCAGTCCTGTACTGATCGATCCACGCGGTGATTATGTGTTGCGCAGCGACCCAGCTATCACTTTAGCGGCGGCGTTTTTCACGAAGTTGCTCGTTACAAACCAGCTTGTTACAAACCTGCGCTGGCGCACATTCCTGCGCTAGTCCGGTCGCACATAATGCCGGAGAGCGATTGATTGGAGGGTGCGCATGAATACAAATCCGGCCGAAAGGGCGAGTTGGCAAAAACGACGAGTCAAGCAAGGACTGATCGCGGCAGCGCTGATGAACATCGGTGGCGTGGTGATCTTTTCGCGCGCATTCACCAATGCGGCGATCAACGAAGCCGATCCAGTCGTCATGTCCAACTTCGGGCTCGTGATGATTGTGGTGTGGGGCTTAGCCTATTTGGGCGCGGCATTTATTGATGCCAACATTAAGTGGCTGCTAGCCGCGTTTGCTTTGGAAAAGCTGGTTTACGTTGTGGTGTGGCTGAAATGGCTTGCAGAAAATAGCCTGGCCCAGCTCTATTCCAAGGATCTATTTGCCGGGGCTTATTTCAGTGTTTACGGGCTCAACGATTTCGTATTTATGCTGTTCTTTATTTGGGCATTCATCGTTCAACACCGCAAATCCGGCTACGAAGGTGGAATTTTTCGCGCGACGCGCGGGTAGTTTTGCCACAGCAAAACATGCAAAAACAGACGAGTAGCGCACCCCCAAATTTAGGGTTCAGCCGCTGTCGTTTCACCAAAGCTTTCTCGTACCTATCAATAACCCGCTGATTCGCAGCGGTTATCTGTGAGCCCACGATGTTCAAACTTTGCTTGTTTACCCTCGTTCTATCCGCACTTGCACCACCCGGCTTTGCCGCCGAACGCTTTGGTGGCCAGGGCAGCCTTGCGCCCGGAAAATCTCAAACCAGCGCCGATCAGCGCTTTGTGTTGGATGCCGAAGCCTTTCCACCCGGCACTGACTTTTCTGAAAAAAAGCCAAATCGCCCCAGCCACGTAGCAAGCACAGCGCCGAAAGCGCTCGAACAGCAAGGGGGCCGTTTTGGCTTGACCGCGCAGCTTAGCAACCCCGCAGCACCGAACGCGGCATGCACGGGCGGCCCGGTTATCGATCCAATTTTTCGCAACGGCTTTGAATAAACATTTTGAATAAAACACTTTGAATTAACACCTAAATTAAGCAACTTAAGGGAAACAAAATCATGAAATTCAATAGCAAAGTACTCACCGCCGCCATTTTAATTGCCTTGTGCCAAACCGCCGCATCTGCCCCCTGGACCTATCGCGGCACGTTGAGCGACGGTGGTGTCGAGGCGAATGGCAACTACGATTTGCGTGTCACCCTCGTCGATGCTGCGGGCATATCGTTAGCGCAGCCGATTACGCTGAATAATGTCGAAGTTAAAAAAGGCAGCTTTACCACTAGTGTTGATTTTGGCGTTGACCTAGCGCGTTTTGAAGGCGCAAAAATCAGCACCGAAGTGCAGCAAGGCAACAGTGGCTTTGTACGTTTGGGCGCAGCCAAAGCCATTGCGAACATAGGCCCCGAGGGCGGTACGGGTCAGTGCTGGGGAGTAGATGGCAACACCACGCTTGGGGCTATACAAAGAGTCGGCGTTACCGACAATACGGCATCAACCTTTCTAAACATCGTAAATGGCGACTCAAATCTGTACCTGCGTGGCACCGGTGGTTTGGAGCAGGATGGCTCCAGTGCATTAGGCGATAACGCAGCCGCGTGGAATGGTTCAACCGCTGCTGGCGCTGGCAGTTTCACAGTGGGTCGTGGCGCAACAGGCGTGGGTGGCACTGGCTCGTTTGTGTACTCAGATGCGGTAGATGCTCTTGGCAATTCCAATACAGCTGGACAGTTTTTGGTGCGATCCGGCGGTGGCATAGGGTTCAACGCAGCACCCAATGCTTTTTACGACTTCACACTTGGGCGTCGGCCTGGCGCCGATGCAGACAATACATTCGGCATGCTGACCGCGAATTCATTCGCTACGATGTCGCTTATTGATTCAAGAGGACTCATGGGTTTTTTTGCGCCGGGCGGATTTAACTTTAGTTTCGGGGCCAACGATGGACTGGGTGTCAACACGTCCACATTTGGGGCCGAACCCGATTTCCGCTTCGCTGATGTGGTCATCAAGAACTCATCGGGCAATCCGAATACGGATCTCAACATCATGAATTCAACGAATCGCGGCTTTGCGATGGCCTCCGTTCCCGGCCCGGCAAACCCAAGTGGCGGCTTCTTTCAGGGTTCGTTCTATCTGCAAGAAATTAACGCACAAACCGCCGGCGCAACCCAGTTCAACGCCTTTTTTATTCGCCAAGAGAACGGCGTAATCACCATGAACCGAACCACGCCAGCGATCGGCGCGGCGGCGTTTCAATTGGGAACGCTGTGTACTGGACCAGTTTGCCTCAACAACGATGGCAACGGTGCTTATTTATCGACGGGCGGCACGTGGACCAACTCGTCCGCGCGCGCAAGCAAAACCGGTTTCGCGCCGATCAATCCTATGGCGATATTAGACAAAGTAGTGGCCATGCCGATTACCACCTGGACCTACCGAAATGCGCAAACAGAAGGCAAGCATATGGGCCCGGTTGCGGAAGATTTTAAAGCCAGCTTCGGCCTAGCTGGCGACGGTAAATCCATTGGCACCGTCGACGCCGACGGCGTAGCGCTAGCCGCCATCCAAGGCTTGAATCAAAAGCTGGAAAGCGAAAACGCTTCGCTCCGGCTTCGTTTGGAAGCTATAGAAGCCAAATTAGCTGACTGACTTTATTGGCACCCTTTGCCACGGGTGCCATTCAAACTGAAGGGGAATCTCGGTAGTTTTCGCTGATTCGAATTTAATGGGGCGACGGCGCACTTAGTTCGTCATTCCCGCGTGCTTTTGGCGGGAATCCAGAGAGCTTGTTCTGACGTTGCACCATTGCAATTCGCTGTACTTTGCGCAAGTGCAGGCTGGATCCCCGACTAAAACATTCGGGGATGACGATCCATCAGTTTGAATGGCACCCGCGCAAGCCAGCGCTGTACCTTTGGAATCGCGCTAGTTATCGCTGATTCGAATTTAATGGAGCTACGGCGCACTTAGTTCGTCATTCCCGCGTGCTTTTGGCGGGAATCCAGAGAGCTTGTTCTGGCGTTGCACCATTGCAATTCGCTGTACTTTGCGCAAAGTGCAGGCTGGATCCCCGACTAAAACATTCGGGGATGACGATCCATCAGTTTGAATGGCACCCGCGCAAGCCAGCGCTGTAAATGTGAAATCGGCTGTGCTTCAAACTAAAGGTAATTTTTTCATTGGCTTGCTCTGGAGCGCCGGTTAACCTTCCAGCTCGCTGCGAAATAAATCAATCACCGACTGAAACGCAACACGGTTCGCTTCATTAAGCTCAACCAGCGCCTCGTGCGCTTTTAGGATTGCCGCTGCGCCACATTGTTCGCCAGCGTCACTTTGCGCGGAAATACACTCGATGCTGGTCGTGGTTGTTTGTACTAAGGTAAATACCTCATCTAAGCGCAGGCTTTGCAGTAGCTGGTTAATCTCGAAATTTGCCGAGAATACCGTGGGTGCGTTTAAGCCACGGGCGAGCATCTCGCGTGCGATGCTGGCCAACAGGCCAATCGCGGTGCTGTCCATAAAAACCGTTTCATTCAGATCGATCACGACCTTGCTGAAGTCGCACTTTTCGTTTTCAAACCAACGCTCGATGAGCGCGTCCAGAGGCGCAGCACTGTCGTGGCGCAAGGCACCGCTGATTTTCAGATAGTAGACGTCATTCTGTTTGGCATAACCGATCGCATCGCGCATCGCTGGATCACCCTAGAAACAGCCGTTGGACAGACTAGAGTATGTCACTTTTCTCGTCACGAGCTTTTAGGATGATCGTTCAACAGGGCCGCGCGCAATCAATAACATCGTTAGATCGTCGGGCAATTGCGCAGTTTTGGAAATTTCTAAGCAATCGCGGATGGCGTCTAAGCTGTCAGTATTGAGCGATACAAACTGGGCCAAACGCTGCAGACGCGCGTCGTTACTGCCTTCTGGCAGCACTTCGAGCACGCCATCGGAGCACATTAACAGCCGAAATCCAGCGGGCAGCTGGAGTGTTTGGTTCTCGTAGCGCGATGCCTCGAACAGCCCAACCGGTGTACTTTTTGATTCCAAATAGCGCGCGCCGTCTGCGTCGACGAGCAGTGGATAGGGCACCGCGCCCGCATTTGCGTAGCACAAGGTGCCGGTGGGCGCGTCTAACACGGCATAAAAAATGGCGATGTGCTTACCCATTTTTTCCCGCAACAACTCGTCATTGAGTTGGCTAAGCAAAAGCGCAGGATCAGCAATTGCGCAAGCCTGGCCATGCTTGTGCGCCTCTTTCGTGGTGCTGAAAAAGCGCTTCAAGTAAACCGTGACAAAGGCCGAAGCGACACCGTGCCCGGAAACGTCGGCGATATAAAATCCCACACGGCGTTCGTCAATTGCAAAATAGTCGACAAAGTCGCCACTCATGAATTCCGAAGGCATTAACAAGTGTGAAAACAGGTACTCGCCGAAGCGCCAGGGCTGTTGCGGCAAGAGCTTGAACTGTACCCGTCGGCCCGCGCGCTCACCAAGTTCCAATGCTGCCAACGATTGCTTGAGCCGTGCGTTGGCAAGCTGCAACTCCGCTGTCCGTTCGTTGACTTTGCTTTCCAATTCACGATTGTGCGCCGCGACTGCGATCAGGGCCAAATAGCCGCGCAGTGCCGCAATGACCGTCGTCGAAAGCTTCTGTGCGGTTAACTCGGTTTTTTCTTTGTAATCGTTAATATCGTAGTCGAGAATGACCTCGCGTTCGGGCGCTTGCCCAGCCTGCCCAGTGCGCAAAATGATGCGCACCAAATCATTGTGCAGCACGTCGCGGATGTGCTTGACCAACCTCAGGCCAGCGTCATCGGTTTCCATCACCACATCCAGCAAAATCAGGGCGATATCGTCGTGCTCCGCCAAAATTTTTTGCGCTTCGACACTGTCGTAGGCACTGAGAAAGCCCAAACTGCGCTCGCGAAAGCGCAAACCGTTCAATACCATGCGGGTAACGCCATGGATCGCAGGCTCGTCGTCAACGATGAGTACTTTCCACTGAGCCCGAATTTCAGCTTCAGGCGCAGCATAAAAAACTAAAGGCTCACAGTCTTTTTTATCGGCACTCATGCTCGCCTACTCCTCGAACTCAAAGCTTACACGTGCCTTGGCTTGTGTGCCCATCGGCGGACGTGTCCCGATTTTTCAAATGCTTAGATTTTTACAGGCGCCCAGCCCAGTATCCTGGAAGTCGTCGCTTGTGCGCGACAGCAAGTACTTGCACACAATCCTCAAGCTGCCGGTAGATCACTTTGTATGGAAAACGTATGAGCGACGCGCTACGGATATTGGGCTGGCGCTCAACTCCAACAAGTAATCAGCGCCAAGTCCGGCGCTTTGCGATTCATAGAACAGGATAGTTTCGTAGTGTTCCGTCTCAGCGGCGGGGTGAAAGCGATAAATCAACGCAGCAAGGCCCAGGCTTTGCGACTAACTGCCTCAGACGACACTAATTGCACGCTGCCGCTGTCAATTTCCGCCGCTCGAAGCTCAGCTTCGTTTAGCCAAAGTTCCTCAACCTCGTTATCTGATGGCGCGTCTAAGCTTTCAAGTAGCTTGTGCGCCAGCGCCGCCCTAGCCGATGTGGGCAACTTCAGTGCTTCATGCTCGATCATGTCCGTGTTCATGGTGCAAACTTAGCACACTCTTTTAAGTGCTGCCTCGAACGCGGTGGTTTTTTATCGTTCAAAACCCACGGCGCAAACAGCACTCCGTCTGATACTGTAAAGCCATTAGACACAACCTTGACAGAGCAATGCATGAGCAAAGCCGAGCCCCAATTCGCCATTAGCGATCGTTTTCTAGATCAACCCTACACGCTGGCAGGCCGACTCATCGACCCGGTCAGCGGCATGCTGAGCTGGCAGGGCAAATGCGAGCATCTACGTCGCAAGGAACTAGAAGTGTTGGCATTGCTCGCCAGCGCTGATGGCAAGCAAGTATCGCGCGACAACTTTATCGCCGTCGTTGGGCAGGGCAACGATCTCGTCGGTGATCGCGGCTTAAGCAACACGATTGTGTTTGTGCGCAAATCGCTGCGCGATGACGATGCCGCGCATCCGGTGATTCGCACCATTCCTAGGCGCGGCTATCAGCTCGCCGTGCCGGTGCAGCAGCCGCCAGAATCAGCAGTGGCAGGGGCGCTGGTAAATGTCGAGGCCATATTTGTCCCAGGCGGCATGATTCCCGAATGCCCGGGCTGGCGTTTAGTCAGGCGATTGAGCCAAACCGCTAGTGGCAGTCAGCCCGACTATGACAGCTGGCTCGCCGAACCCTCCGAGTTTGGCGAACGCGAGTTAGGCCTGCGGGTGTTTCGTTTCTGCCGCTCAGAAATGCATTTACAGCGCTTACGGCGCGAGGTAACGCTATTGCGCTATCTGCGTGATGCGCTAGTCGACAACCAACACTTTGCGCTGATTCAAGACTGGCAGTTGGACGAGCCGCCGTATTATCTAGCGCGTGACTACACCGCGTTCGGCACGCTTGCGCAATGGCGAGGCTTAGCTGATGCGACCCTGGTGCAACGCATGGCGATGATGCAGGGCTTATGCGACGCTGTGGCCGCCATGCATGCGCTTGGCGTGATACACCGGCAGCTGCACGCGGACACGATTTTGGTTGACAGCGCTGAATCCGGGCCGCAGCTGAAAATCAGCGCCTTTGATTTGGCGGCGCTGAGTGATCGCAGCGCGCTGGCACCGCTCAAGATTACCGCTGCGGGTTTGACCATTGGCGTGGGTGAAGCCGGTGCGGAACTGGGCACCGCCGACGATGTGCTTGCGGTGGGCGCAGTGCTATTGCAGCTGATGCTGGGTGATTTGCACGCGCAGCCCAGCGCTGAGAGCATAAGCGGCGTCGCCAATCCATCGTTGCAGGAATTACTCAGCCGTTGTTTAGGCCCAGCGCCCGCGCGCCCAAGTGCGAGCGAACTGACTGCGCAATTACGTGGACTAATCTCGCCGGAAACTGCGCCCGTTGCCGCCATTGCCAGCACGGCGGAAGCGGTCAAAGCGCCCTCTGCGGCGATCCCAAAGCCATTAACCACACCGCTGCCAATCGGCGTGCCGACCAGCATCGGCAACTACCACCTTTTAGACCGCTTAGGCGAAGGCGGCATGGGCACAGTGTATTTGGCCGAACAGTGCGCGCCGGTGTATCGCAAGGTGGCGCTGAAAATTATCCGCTCCGGTTTGGATGGCAAACAAATCCTGAGCCGCTTTGACGCCGAACGCCAAGCGCTGGCGATGATGAACCACCCGAATGTGGCCGCCGTACACGAGTCCGGCATGGCCGACGATGGCCGCCCGTTTTTCGCGATGGAATATATCGCCGGCGATGACATTACCAGCTATTGCGACGCGCATCATTTGAATTTATCGGCGCGCATCAAGCTGTTCCTGCAAGTGTGCGACGGCGTGCTGCACGCGCATCAAAAAGGCGTGCTGCATCGGGATATTAAGCCCAGCAATTTAATGGTTAGCCAAGCGCCGGAAAATGCCGGTACCGTGAAAGTGATCGACTTTGGCCTCGCGAAATCCCTGCACGGCAAATTAGCGTCGCACACCTTGCACACCAGCTTTGGTGCCTTCATTGGCACACCGATTTACAGTAGCCCGGAGCATGTTATCGGTGCGGCGTCCGGTGTGGATACGCGCAGCGACATTTATTCGATGGGTGTGGTGCTGTATGAGCTGCTGGCGGGCAGGACGCCAATTGCCACCGAATCGCTGGAAAATCTAGAACCCGAAAAAGTGCGTGAAATCGTGTGCAAGTCGAAACTGCCTTCGATGCGCGAACAGCTGCAAAATACCTCCGCCGAAAAGCGCGCCGAGATCGCCGAACATCGTGCGATTAAGTTAGACGAATTGCCAAAGACGCTCGAAGGCGATTTATCCTGGGTGGTAGGCAAATGTTTAGAGCGCGATCCGAATGATCGCTATGCCTCGGTGCTGGAGTTGAAGAAGGATTTGGAACGTTGGCTGGAGCTGCGGCCGGTGGAGGCTAGGCCGACCACAAGCTGGTATCGCTTTCGTAAACTGGTTCTGCGTAATCGGGGTGCATCAATTTTGATTGCGGCTTCGGCCGTCGCGTTGTTAAGCACGACTACAGTGGCGTTCACCGCTTATGTGCGGGCAGAACGCGAGCGCGAAGCCGCGAATGTCTCACGGGCAGAGGCCGAGATGGCGGCCGACTTTCAGGTCAAGCAGATTCAGGATATTGATCCCGCATCTATGGGTATCGGTTTGCGTGCAGCACTCAAAGAGGCCGTGCGTAAATTGCCGGCTAAAACGAATGGCGGAACCTCAGCACAGAAGCGTGAGCAAGGCCTAGACACAGCCATTCGGGGTGTGAATTTTACCGACCTAGCACTCAAACAGTTGGATATCCATTCGCTAAAGCCTGCATTGACGGCAATTACGCGAGACTACGAAAAACATCCGTTATTGCAAGCGCTGCTATGGCAGAGCATTGCTGAGACCTACAAAAAATTCGGGCTAAATAAACAAGCCATCGAAGTCGCCACGTTGGCACAAAAACGTCGAAGCGAGCTGCTGGGGCCTAAGGACCCCGGTACGCTCGCCTCTTTGCTTCTGCTTGCAAACATCCACAGAGAATTGGGCAAACTCGAGTTAGCGGAACGTGAATTAAGAGCATTGCGCGAAGTTGCGCAGGCTGCATTAGGCGATGGTGATCCCCTAAGTTTGAAAACAACGTCCGCATTGGGTTGGACGTTATCAAAGCGCGGTAATTTTAAAGAAGCTGAACTTCTGCAACGAGAAGCGCTTGAAGGGACGAAGCGCATTTTCGGCGCTGACCATGCACAGACGATGATCGAGCAAGGTAATTTAGTATCAACATTGGTAGGCAGCGGGAAGCAAAAAGAGGCTCTTCCACTTGCTGAAAACGCTTTGAGTTATAGCCGGTCAACGACAAATCTTGATCGATTAGCCATGGTTTATTGGGGTCTGGGCAAATTTGTGGAATCAGAGGCGCTGGTCCGAGAACTTATTCAAGTTTCAAGTAAGGAATTTGGAGCGCTACATCCTACAACTCGCTCGGCTAGGGGAAATTTGGCGAATTTACTCATCAACGTTGGAAAATATGCAGAAGGCGAAGCGCAGCTGAGGCAGCTAATCGAAGAGGACTTAATTGGTGACGGCTACGTGTCAAAAGCAAATCTTGGAAGCGCCATAGCCCGTCAAGGCCGGTATCTAGAAGCTGAAAAGTATCTCGGTGCACTTCAAAAGGAACTCGCCCAATTCTTAGGAAACGATCATCCTCTAACACTCAGTGTCCGATTTCAACTTGGCGAAGTACTGCGCAAACAAGGCCGAATGCAGGAAGCCATGTCTGTTCACGAGGAAATCTACCGTGCGAAACGAGCTGCGTTGGGAGAGATGCACCCAGAGGTAGGTTTTAGTTTGAGCGCGATGGCTCAAATTAATTTGACCCAGCATGAGTTTAAAATCGCTGAGGAACGTTTTCGTAAAGCGCTTGACATCAACCAACGAGTATTTGGCGAAGAACACCCTGCATCGTCACAGTCCATCAGCGACATCGGAGCATTGCTAGAAGCGCAGGGCAAATATGCCGAGGCAGAAGTTCAGCTACGTAAAGCCCTTTCGCTGCGACGTCGCCTGGACAAAGAAGGAAGCGAGGCGACGCTAGAAAATATAGCAAGCTTGATATCGGTGCTTCAATCTTTGAAACGATTTGACGAAGCCTCAGTTCTAGGCAAAGAATTGGTCGATCTCACCATGCGATTTTATGACGCGAAATATTACCGGAGCGGCGCTTATTTTACGAAGCACGCACGCACATTGATCGCGTTGCGGCGGTTTGATGAAGCTGAAAGTCTGTTAGATACTGCCAAGACCAATCTCGCGCAAGGCTATAATCCTAATCCGCAACCAGTGCTGGAACTCGCGCAGGCCTATGTTGAGCTGTACGATGCTTGGGGAAAGGCGAGTAAGGCGGAGTTGTGGCGCCAAACGCTCAAAGCGGTGGAGCGCGCCAAATTTGGGGCAGCGGCTGAGGCGTTACATCGATGAATTGTTCTCGCCCAGTGCTTTGTTGGCGGGCACCGCACAACTCGGGCCCGCCAATTATGGACGTAAAACTACCTGCATCGCCCAGCGATCGTTTCAAATCCCCCTTTGGTACTACTGTACCGCGCGACTGCGCCGGTCAAAAAAGTATGGTCAGGACATAGGGATGTGGCCGAAGAGCTTGAGATTTCCCCGTAAAGTCCATGATTGTTGGGGTCATTTGGGAATGCATCGATTGGCAATTCGCCAGTTTCAGAACCAACTTTCCGACAATGCCCACCGAACGAAGTGATCAGGTTAGAATTATACCGGAACTTAACGCCAGAAAAAAGCATACCTTTGCCACAACTCAAATTGTAATTAAAGGGGATTCCATTTGATGCGCCCAAGACAAGAACTTCGTCATCGGTGCAGGTCATTGTGATTTTGGTAGGACGACCGCCATCATATGACTCGATCTTCATACTCTTAACGTGGTTCGTTCCCGAACAAACTTTCTTTACAGGATCGGCGGATGGTGTCGAGTCTCCGACCGCAGAAAGAAAGCGTTCTGGATTGTTCGGGCCATGCGCAGGATCACCTGTTGGCGGCGAAGTGGCATTCGGTAATGAGGTACATGCCGTCGCTGCGGTGATGCAACTTAAGAAACCCGTTGCATTAAGAACCCGTCGACACCATAGTTGCGTCACCGGAACAGCCGCGAGCGAGGCACCCTCGGTGAGGGGTGCAGCAGCCAGCTCGCCACCAATGATACTAAGGCACGTTACGGCGTTATTTGGGTATTGTAAAGCTCCAGCCTTGTCCAATGAGGTATGAGCCTGAGTTCGCGACGTGAATCCAAGCAGGCGTGAGCCTGAAATTGGATTAGGCGAGGTGGTTTTGATGGGTTGATCATTCAAGGATGGTGATCAACATGAACGAAACACGGCTAAC
>JANNYA010000224.1:0-18920 GCA_031409855.1 Rhodanobacteraceae bacterium
CTTTGAAAATAGCGTGGCCATTTTCGACAACCGGGCGCAGGTCGACCTTTTTCGCCTTGCCGGGTTTTTAAAGCGCAACGAACACCGGGGCGGCGTGCTCAAGCTGGCCGGGTTTACCGATAACAGCCTGAAAAAACCGGCACTTGCGGTTTCTATGTCGGAAGTGTGGGCAGAGTTTGTCGCCGACGGGCTTGGCCGGTCACAAGTGCGGGTGCAGCAGCTGCACGGCTTCGGCGCGGCAATGCCGGTCGCTGACAACGCCAGCGCACGCGGTCGGGAATTGAATCGGCGCGTCGAGGTGTGGTGGGTGCCAGCCGCCGCCGTGCAAAACTCGTCACCCAGAAAAACAGCGCCTAGTCTTGATTCTGTTGGGCTGGACTAGCGGCGACTTTTTTCTTCCAAGTGGCTTTCTAAGTACTTTTTTGCCTGAACAGCACTGTGAAAAGCGGGAAATGCCTTTACGATACGGTACTCCAGCCGCCACTGAAAATACCAATGAAAAACCTTCAGCACAGCCCGTCGACATTTAGCGTGCTTTCACGAAAAACACTGTGCGCGCTCAGCGCCGTGATGATGCTTGCAAACGCCAGTTTCGCGCAGAGCAGCGCGGCAGTTCAAGTCCGCAGCGAGCAGCTCGGGGCATTTCGCAATGCCGTTGGCAATACCAACATTAGCTATGCGCAAGATTACGCAAGCTTCACAGTGCTGCGCGTTGATGCCGCAGCGCTTTCCGAGCTAAACGCGCGCACTCAGGGCATGGCATTCGAGGTCCTTGAGGCGAATCGTATTCGCTTTGGCGTCATCGACATTGACCCCGTCGCGCTAGCGCTGCCGCCAGCATCCGGCGCGGCAGGATTGAAGCTGGTGCAGTTTCAGTCGCAGGCAAAGCAAGCTTGGCTGGACGCACTTAAACAGGGTGGCATGGAGATTCTTCAGGCTTATCCCGGCAACGCGTATTTGGTTTGGGCACCTGCTGGTGCTGCGACGGCACTTAGTTCGCAGTCTGTGGTTCGCTGGAGCGGCGATTTTCAGGCGGAATTTAAGGTGGATGGCTCGTTGCTCAGCCGCCAAAAGGACCGTGAAACGCTGATCGAAAACGTGGTTGCGCACGTCTATGCCAGCGAGCTATTGCAGACGCTTAGCGAGTTGAAAGCGCGCGGTGCCGATGTAATCTCATTTGCGCCCGCGCAAGCGGATAAGAAAATCTACGATATCGTCTTTAAGGCCATCGGCGCGCGTATCGAGGGCTTTACCGATATTTCGCACCTGATCAATCTAAATTTTTCCGGCCCGCGCCCGCTTTTAGAAGATGAAATGTCCTCGCAAATCGTTGCCGGTAACACCACTGGCACCACGGTCACCGGCCCTGGCTATCTTGCAGCATTGACTAATTTCGGCCTGACTGGCGCAGGTGTGATTTGGGCCGTGACGGACTCCGGCGTTGATTTGTCCCAACCTGAGTTCGCGGGCAACAAAATCGCGGGCGGCTATACCTATCCGGGTTGCCCGGCAGGCACGGGTTTGGGCGATGATAATTCGGCCGGCGGCCATGGCACCCATGTCGCGGGCATCATTGCTGGCGGCGGCTTGCTCAATGTGCTGGATACGGGTGGCTACAATTACGGCATAGGCGTCGCACCCGGTGCGAGAATTTTCGCGCAAAACCCCATCTGCATCGGCTCAGTGCCTTGGCCGCCAGTCGGTGGTTGGCAAGAACTTAGCAAGCGCGCGCTTGCTGGTGGCGCCTCGGGCACCAACAACAGCTGGACCTCCGGCGAAGGTACGAACGCAGGCTATACCAATGCGGCGCGGTCGCATGATTTAATGGTGCGTGACGGAGATTTTGATACTGCCACCATCAACGAAGCCTTTATGGTGGTGTTTTCGGCGGGCAACTCGGGGCCAAATGCGAATACGCTGACCTCGCCTAAAGAAGCGAAGAATCCGATCATCGTTGCGGCATCAAAAAACCAGCGCATAGGCTCAGTTGAAGACATCGCCGGTTTTTCCAGCCGTGGGCCAAGTGTGGACGGGCGCAACTTGCCGACCATCACCACACCCGGTGAGCAAATCGCTTCCACACGCCGCGTCGCCGGGGCGTCGCAATGCGGAACCGCGATTGCGGGCACGAATAACAATTATGCGTTTTGTTCTGGCACATCCATGGCAGCACCGCACGCATCCGGTTTTGCGGCGCTGCTGATCGAGTGGTATCGCAACCGCAACGCAGGCGCGACGCCCAGCCCAGCGCTGGTAAAAGCGCTGATGGTCAATGGCGCGGTGGATATGGCGGGCCCTGCAACTATCCCGAACACCATCGAAGGCTGGGGGCGAATAAACTTGCCAAACACGATCGACAGCAACAAAGCCATGATCGATCAAACGCAAGTACTGACCGATGTCGGCGCAACATTCACGCGCACTTGGGCGGCTGTGAACAACACAAAACCCGTGCGCCTGACGCTCACCTGGACCGATGCGGCTGCAGCCATTAGCGCAAATCCTACTTTGGTCAACGATTTAGACTTGGAAGTTGTCGCGGGCGGTAACACCTACTTAGGTAATGCCTTCACTTCCGGCGCATCCAGCACCGGCGGCACGCCAGACCGGCGCAACAATGTCGAGAATGTCTATTTGCCCGTGGGCACTACGGCCATTACTTTTACCGTTCGTGCGCAAACGCTGCCGGGTGACGGCGTTCCTAACCTCGGTGATGCGACCGACCAAGACTTTGCGATTGTCTGTTCAAACTGCATCGAAGCCGCAACATTCACGATGAGCGCAAGCAGCGCTGAGGCCTCGCTCTGCGCTGGCAGCACGCTGACCCGTCCAATCAATATCGGCAATATTCTGGGCTTCAGTACCCCGGTCAACATGACCAGCAGCGGTATACCCGCACCTGGCTCGGTTAGCTTCTCAATCAATCCCATACCAACCCCTGGGCAGGCCGATGTCAACATCAACTCAACCGGGCTTGCGAACGGCAACTACAGCGTGTTGCTGACCGGCACTGCTGGCAGTGAAGTTCGAAGCCTAACCATGCCGTTGTTTGTAGCGAACGGCCCGGCAAGCGCACCAACGCTGTCCGCACCGGCAAACTCAGCGAGTAATGTCATCGTGCAACCGATGTTGAGCTGGGCTGCGCAAGCGAACGCTTATGACTATCTCGTCGAGCTTTCCACGAGTGCCAGTTTCGCCACGATTGCGCAGTCTTTCGTCACGCGCGGCACCAGCGTCAACCCAGCGGCGTTGAACTTCAGCACAGCGTATTTCTGGCGCGTGTCCGCTCGCAACGCCTGCGTCGCAGCGGCTGGCACCGATTTCCGCGATGGTTTTGAAAACCCAGGCCCTTCCGTCGCGGTATCGCTAGTCTCAAGCTTCACCACCGTCGCCGCACCGCCACAGCCAGGCGACTGCCCGGCTGGCAGCACAGTAACCACAGTGTTGAGTGAAGACATGGAAAGCGGTGCCGCTGGCTTCACCCACAGCGCCGCAACTGGAACCGATAGCTGGGCGATTAGCAACCAGTTCGCAGCATCGCCAACGCAATCCTATCGTGGCGTGGCGCCCGCTAGCGCAGCAGACCAACGCTTGCTAACGCCACCAATAGCCATTCCAAGCGGCGCCGGCGCCCGGCTGTTAGCGTTCAAGCAACGCATTGCCATCGAACCTAGAAGCGCGGGCGGCTGCTTTGACGCTGGCGTTCTTGAAGTATCGACCGACGCGGGCACCACCTTTACGCAAGTGTTAGCTGGCATCACCGGTGTGCCTTATACCGGCGCAATTCAAACGGGTAATGTTTTGGCTGGCGCAAACGGCTGGTGCGGTGATAGCGCAGCGTTTCAAACCACAGCAGTGGATCTTGCGCCATATCTTGGTCAGACCGTGCAGTTTCGCTTCCGGCTGACGTCCGACACATCGGTGACGCGCGCCGAGGGCTGGAGCATTGACGATGTGATCGTGCGCAGCTGTTCACTGTAGCTGCGAAGTTGCCGGTGCCACCTAGCGTCATTCCCGGTGAGTAAAACAAAGCCCCGAAATGGGGCTTTGTTTTTTTAAGAGGCCAAACACCAAATGACCTATATCAAGTGCGCAAGCCATTGCGCCTGATTGTCGGAATTGATCAAACAACCGGCAGTGTCCACATGCCGTCCGGCCACACGACCGAGCGTGCATGGGCACGCCGTCCTAAAAATAATAGTCAATTAAATCATATAGATAACATAGTTTTTGCGATTGGCGCGGGGCTTGCATTCATACAGTAACGCTCAAGAATTTATCGCTATGTCCAATTCCGCTTTCGGCAACACCCAGGGCCAAGATTCCGTACTTGCGCCCAGCATTTTAAGGCGGCAACACGGGCGCAAATGGCTGATTATTGTGGCGATACTGATTGCACTTGCGTTGTTGGCGAAGCCCTTGTTGCGCTATGTCAGCGGCGAATCGGTGCGCGCGTCGGAGTTGCGATTTAGCACCGTAACCCGGGGTGACTTGGTACGCGAAGCGAGTGGTATGGGTCGAGTGGTAGCGGCGCGTGCGCCGAGCTTGTATGCCGAAAATGCCGGTGTGGTGCGCTTTGTTGCCGAAGCGGGCGCTGCGGTGGCAAGCGGCGCGGTGCTGGCGGAAATGGATAGCCCGGAGTTGAAATCTAGGCTTGCGCAAGAGCTGTCCACGCTTTTGGCCTTGCGCTCCGAGGCGGCGCGCCAGAAAGTTGCGAATCAACGCGCCACCCTGGCGAAAACGCGCGAGTTAGACACCGCGCGCATTACCGCAACCGCAGCGTTGCGCGAATGGCAGCGCGCTGAAGCAGCGTTCGCGGTACGTGCGATCAGCTCGGTCGATCATTTGCGCGCGAAAGATGCGCTCGAAGCCAGCGAGGTGCTGGTGCGCGCTGCGGCTGCGGACTTAGCGCTAGAACGTGAATCCTTACGCCTTGAGCTGGATAATCGCGGTGCATTAGTTGCCCGCCAAGCGCAAGCGGTGAGTGAATTGGAACGCCAGGTGGCAGCGTTAATGATCGTCGCACCCTTTGCGGGTGTTGTGGGTCAATTGATGGTGCCGGATCGTTCCAGCGTTGCCGCCAATACCGCTGTGCTGAGCGTGGTGGACTTAGCTGCGCTTGAGCTTGAGGTATCGGTGTCAGAGATTTATTCCGCCGATTTAGCCGCCGGTTTGAACGCCGAAGTTGAATTGGGTGCGGCGCGTTTAGCCGCAGTGGTGCGCCTTGTGTCGCCAGAAATTAAAGATGGCGCACTGACCGTACGGGTGCGTTTTGCCGATACCCAACCGGCGGATTTACGCCAGAACCAACGCTTAAACGTGCGCATCCAGTTTGATGAGCGCAAAAACGTGGCGCTGGTGGATCGCGGTGCCTTTGTCGATGCCGAAGGCGGGCGCTTTGCTTGGCAGCGCGTGGGCGATCACTTGCGCCGGGTCGCCATAAGCACCGGCAGCTTTTCGACTGAAAAAATTGAAATCACTAGCGGCTTAAAAGTTGGCGATGTGATGGTGATTTCCGCGCTGCCAAAAAAGGTGCTGGGGGATCGGGTGAATTTGATTGAGTGATGTGCATGAGTACTGATCGTCATTGCGAGCGCAGCGAAGCAATCTCGTAGTTCATGCGCGGCGTATTGAGATTGCTTCACTTCGTTCGCAATGACGAAGGATCGAAGGCCGAGCCTAAAACAAATAACAAAGGAAACTAACATGTTAAAAATGTCCAATATCAAAAAATACTATCGCACGGCGCTGGTGGAAACCCACGCGCTACGCAATTTCTCACTGCATGTCAAAGCCGGTGAGTTTGTCGCGGTGACCGGGCCATCAGGTTCGGGCAAAACCACGTTTCTCAATCTGGCCGGCTTGTTAGAAGAACCCAGCGAGGGCAGTTATGAGCTGGACGGCGTGCGCGTCGATCAAATGAACGACGATGCCCGCTCAAAAGTGCGTAATGAAAAGTTAGGCTTTATTTTTCAGAGCTTCAATCTGATTCCCGATTTAAACCTATTTGATAACGTGGATGTGCCATTGCGCTATCGGCGCATGCCCAGTGCCGAGCGCAAAAAGCGCATTGAAGAAGCGCTTGAGCGGGTTGGCTTAAGCGCGCGCATGAAGCACTACCCGGCTGAGCTTTCCGGCGGCCAACAGCAGCGCGCCGCGATTGCGCGCGCGTTGGCAGGATCGCCGAAATTGCTACTCGCGGATGAGCCGACCGGCAATTTGGATTCCGCGAGGGCACGCGCGACGATGGGCTTGCTGGAAGAAATCAACGCCGCTGGCACCACGATTATTATGGTGACGCACGACCCGGAATTGGCGCGGCGCGCGCAACGCAATGTGCATGTAGTCGATGGCGAGTTGGTTGACATTGATCGCTCGGAAAACTTATTCCGCGCTGCGGCCTAAGGGAGCCAGCCATGACCCGCTATTACTTACAATTAGCCGTGCGCGGCCTACTTCAGCACCGCGCGCTGACCGCACTGATGGTGTTTGCCATCGGCCTAGGCATCGCCGCGACAATGACCGGCTTAACGATATTGGCCCGTTATGGCAGCGATCCAATCCCGCAAAAATCGAAGCAATTATTCGCGGTGCAGTTGGATGCCTGGAAGGGTGACTCGCCCACCAATGAGTTTGATTTCAACGCGCCACCCGATCAGCTGACCTATAAAGATGCGACAGCGCTGATGCAGCGCGCACCCGCAAAGCGCCAGACCGCGATGTATTTAACCGGTGCCGCGCTGCAGTCTGACAATGCCGAGATTGCGCCGTTTTTCCGACCGATGCGCGCCACGCAAAATGTGTTTTTTGAGCTGTTTGAGCTGCAATTTATTTACGGTGCTGCATGGCGTGACAGTGACGATGCTGCGAAAGCTCGGGTGACTGTGCTCACGCAGCCGCTCTCTGAAATGCTCTTTGGTGCTAGCAATCCAGTCGGCAAGCAAGTGCAATATGGCGCGGAACGCTTTACCGTGGTTGGGGTCGTGAAAGAATTCGCGCCGAAGCCAAAATTTTATGATCTCAACCAAGGCACTTTGGGCGATGCTGACGCCGCTTACCTTCCCATTGCCACAGCGATTGATCTATCCATGAATCAATCCGGCAACACCAGCTGTTTTGAGTCCTCAGGCAACGGCTGGAGCGACTTTATCGCCTCGGAGTGTATTTGGCTGCAATACTGGGTGGAACTTGAAACTGCCGCCGAAACCTCGGCCTACCTGAGCTTTTTGAACGCTTACGCCGATGAGCAGCACAAACTGGGCCGCTTCGTTGATACCACCCGCAATAATCATGTAGTCGATGTCAAGCAATGGCTAAAGCAAAACAAAGTCGTGCCGCAAGACAGCAAGATATTTGTCTATGTTTCCATTGGATTTTTGCTGGTGTGCTTGATCAACGCGCTCGGCTTGATGCTGGCAAAATTTTTGCGCCGCGCCAATGAACTGGGCGTACGCCGCGCCTTAGGCGCATCGAAGCGCTCGGTTTTTGTGCAGCATTTGTTCGAGGCAGGCGCGATTGGTACTGCCGGTGCGGCACTTGGTGTGGTGTTGACGATATTGGGTTTGAAAGGCATGCATTTGTTGTACGCCAAGCTAGAAAACTTCGCCGTGCTGGATCTTAAAACACTGGCGATTTTGGTGCTGGTTTCGGTTAGCGCCACGGTGCTTGCTGGGCTGTTGCCAGCGTGGCGCGTCAGTCAATTGCCGCCCGCACGCGCGTTAAAAGCAAACTAAGGAGAATCACCATGGGTCCAACTATTCGCGCCTTATTGAAAAGCAAAACCGGTGCCATACTAATTATTTTGGAAGTGGCGATCACGCTGGCTATCGTCAGCAATGCCTTGAGCATGATCAGCACCCGCAGTGCGGCGATGGCACGCCCAAGCGGGGTTGAAGAGGAGCGGTTGTTTACCTTTAGATCATCACCGATTGATCGCAATACCTATCCGGCAGAAGCCGCATTTGCCGCCGACCGCGCGCGTTTACTGGCGCTGCCCGGTGTAGAAAATGCCTACGCCACCGATCAATTGCCGCTGTCTGGCAGTGGTTCAAGCACTTCAGTGAAGCTAGGGCCAGATGACCCGCGCGAATCGCAAACGGCGACTTATTACGCGGATGAAAACACCTTGGCAACGCTGGGCGTCAAGCTGCTCAGCGGCCGCAACTTTGACGCACGTGAGATTCGCACGCTAAAGCCACGCGCCGACGAGACGCCGAGTGTGGTCTTGATTTCTAAAGCGCTGAGCGATTCGTTATTTCCCGATGGCGCGGCAGTAGGCAAGCGGCTTGCCGGGCGTGATGATTCGGCCGGCACCGGCCCGGAAATTGTGGGTGTGTATGGAAAGCTGCAGTCCCCCTGGAACGGCGATGAATACATCGAAAATACCCTGCTGATGCCGTTTCGACCCGGCGGACGCGTCGCTTGGGTGGTGCGCGCGCAGCCCGAGGCGGTGCTAGGCTTGCAGATCTCGGCACGGGATATGCTGGCGAATGCGGATCGCTCTCGGATGGTTAGCCCGACTGCCCAATCAATGTTGGAAATTCGTGCAGAAAGCTATCGCGATGATCGTGCGATGATCGTTTTGATGAGTATCCTAAGTAGTTTGCTGATCGTTATCACCGCTTTTGGCATTGTCGGCATGGCCAGTTTTTGGGTCACGCAACGCACCAAGCAAATTGGCATGCGTCGCGCCTTGGGTGCCACCCGCAGCGCAATCGTGCGTGAGTTTCAGCTCGAAAACGCGCTGCTGACTACTGCCGGTGCCGCGCTTGGCATTGCCTTAGCGTACGGCGCAAATTATTGGTTTGCGCGGCAAGCAAATATCCCGATGCTGCCGCTAAGCTATGTGCTGATTGGCATTGTGCTGGTGTTTGCGCTCGGGCAATTAGCGGTGCTGCGCCCAGCGCAACGCGCGAGTCGGGTATCGCCCGCGATTGCCACGCGCAGCGTCTAGCCTGATGATCCAAAGATGACGACAAAAAGCCTAGCCGAAAAGAGCCAGAAAATCCTGCTTGTGGATGACAACCCGCAAGTGTTGGACGCGCTGGCATTGCTATTCACGCTGGATGGTTATCAGTCCGAGCGCGCGTATGACCCAGCGACGGCGCTCGCGCAATTTGAGCATGCCAAGGCGAGCTATGCGCCTTTTGATCTGGTGGTTCAGGATATGAACTTTTCCAGCGATACCACCGGTGGCGCGGAAGGTTTGCGGCTGTTCGCTGAGCTGCGTGCAATTAATCCTGATGTACCGATTGTGCTGTTGACAGCGTGGACGCATTTGGAACAAGCGGTCGAATTGGTCAAAGCTGGGGCGGCAGACTATTTGGCGAAACCCTGGCACGATGAAAAGCTGCGCATTAGCGTGCGTAATTTGCTGGAGCTGGGGGAACAACGCACGCTCGCTGCGCGTTTAAGTTTGGCGGCGCAAAACGATGCCGCAGATCGCGCACAGGCGCTCAGCAAAATTGATCTGCGCGGCGGCTTGTTTGTCGCAAGCGCGATGCAGGCGTTGGTGCAAATGGCCGCGCGCGTCGCGCCCAGCGACGTTGCGGTGCTGATCAGCGGCCCAAACGGTGCGGGCAAAGAGCGCATCGCAGAAATCGTGCACTATAACTCCAGCGTGAAGAATGGCAATTTGGTGGTAGTCAATTGCGGTGCGTTGCCGGTGGATTTGATTGAAGCCGAACTCTTTGGCGCGGATGCCGGTGCCTACACCGGTGCGGCCAAATCGCGCGAAGGGCGGTTTGAGGCTGCGGATGGCGGTACTTTATTTTTAGACGAGATTGGTAATCTCAGTTTGAGCGGTCAAATGAAGCTTTTGCGCGTGTTAGAAACGGGCCGGTTTGAGCGCTTGGGTTCCACCAAAACCCGGCAAGTGAAAGTGCGCGTGATATCGGCTACTAACGCGGATTTACCGGCGCAAATTCGCGCCGGGCTGTTTCGTGAGGATCTTTACTATCGCTTGAACGTGGTGCCGTTGGTGGTGCCGCCGTTGCGCGAACGGCTCGCCGATATTGTGCCGCTGGCTACGTCGTTTTTGCACGGCGTGCGCTTAAGCGTGGCTGCCCAGGCGGCGTTAAAACGTCACAGCTGGCCCGGCAACGTGCGGGAGTTGCGCAACGTCATGACGCGTGCAAATTTGATGTGTTCCAACCAGGTGATTGAACTGCATGATTTGACCTTGCCCATTGAATCGACGCGTGTTGATGCTGGTGCAACCAGCCTGGAGCAAGCGAATGTGAAAGAGCCGAATCGCGCGGAGCTAGAGGCGGCGCTATCGCAAAGTGGCCATGTCGTCGCCGACGCCGCTGCAGCGCTGGGCATGACGCGGCAATCGCTATATCGGCGCATGGAACGCTTTGGCATCGCCCGCGGTGAACGCTAGTGCGGCAAGTTTTACACGTCACTGGCTTCACGCTGGCGTTGCTGCTGGTGATTGTCGGTGCGAATCTGCTTTATGGCTACGGCCATCACATCGCTGCGGTCGGGCTTGCGATCACGGGCGCAATCTTGCTGGCACTTGGCTATCAATACTTGCTTTGGCAACCCTTTGCGCAGCAGCTAAAAGCGCTGAGTTCCTTAGTCGCCGCTTGGCGCGATCAAGATTTTTCCACTTCAATCACAAAACCCCAAAACGCGGGCCTAAATGAGCTAACACAAACACTCAATAGCTTGGGCGACACGTTGCGCTCAGAGCGCGTGAACTTAGTGCAGCGCGAGCTAATGCTAGACACGCTGATTCAAAATACCCCGACCGCGATTGTGCTGCTTGGCGCGAATGAGCGCGTGGTGGTGTGCAATTTAGCCGCGCGCGAGCTTTTCAATGCTGGCAAACGTTTTGAAGGTGAGGCTTGGACTGATGTAATCGCACGATTGCCTGAAACGCTGGGCGACGCATTGAGCAGCGAGCGCGAGGGTTTGATAACCCTGGATCAAACCAGCAAAGATTCACCCGCCAGTGAGGAAGTTTTCCACCTTTCTCAACGCCAATTTATGCTGCAGGCCCGCCCGCACCGGCTGATTTTAATGCGCCGCATGACCGCTGAATTAGCGCGTCAAGAAGTCGCCACCTGGAAAAAAGTCATCCGCGTGATTAGCCACGAGCTCAATAATTCCTTAGCGCCGATTTCTTCCATGGCGCACAGCGGCGCGGTGCTGTTGGCGCGCGGGCAGCTGGAACCGCTGGCCAAAGTATTTGCCACGATCAGCGAACGCAGCACGCACTTAGCGCAATTTATCGCCAGCTACGCGCGCGTGGCAAAATTGCCGTTACCCCAGCGTAGCGCGGTGCACTGGCCAAGCTTGCTTGAACGCGTGATTGCCACCAGTAATGCTGGCGTCGTCGCTAGCTGCCCAGATGCCTATGGTGATATCGATGGGGTGCAAATCGAGCAGCTGCTGATCAATTTGCTAAAAAATGCGGTCGAAGCGGGCTCTGATCCGCAACAAATCAGCTTGTCGGTGCATGCCAGCAGCATCGGCGCGCAAAGTGGCTTTAATTTAGAAGTCGCAGATCGCGGCAGCGGCATGTCCGATTTAGTAATGACTAGCGCGCTACTGCCGTTTTATTCGACCAAACGTGCGCCGAATGATGGCTCTGGCAGCGGCCTAGGCCTAGCGCTGGCGCGCGAAATTGCCGAAGCGCACGGTGGGCGAATTAGCTTAAGTAATCGCGAGGGCGGTGGCTTGGTGGTGCGGGTGTTTTTGCCTGGGGCAACCGTCCGTAGTTAATGCGCGCACGAGGCTTTACCCAAACAGCTTCGTTCTCCACCAAACCACTGAATCGCCGGATACTGCACCGACATCCGCTGCGCAAATTGCGGGTCATCGTCGATCAGTGCTTGACGGTTTTTGGCTCTGGGCTGGGGTGCGGCGACTTTGCTCGCCCGCAGGTGTCGGATCAAAAAAGGCCGCGTCAAATGGACGTATTGAGCGCACGCGACGCGGCGCAAAATCCGCGTTTAATCAGAGCCGACTAAGCCAGCAGTGTGGGCACTTGGATCGGCCTAAATCGCAGCCGATTGCTGGCAAATCCTTGCGCGCACGCTGATTCATGCGATTATTCGATCAGTCGCTACGGTTGGCTGCACGCTTGATGGCGGTGCGCTTAATTTGGCCCTAGACTTTATGCTGTAACCCGGCATCACGTAAAATCCTTAAAAATCAGGCAGAACTCAAATGAAGCGATCCAATAAGCGTTGGTTGTACTTGCTCATGTTTGTGCTGTTGGGCAATGCGATGAATCTAGCCGCAGCTGCGGATCGCGTTGATGCAAAAGCGTTATCAATCGCGCAGCAGACGCAAGTGTTAGTCAAACTCAAAGGTGATAGCGCGTTGCGCACCGCAGCGGAATTTACTGAGCGCAATCAATTGCTTGACGCGGCGACGGCGCTACAAGCACAGGTCGAGGCGGGGCAGGCCGAGCTATCAAGCGCGCCACAGCAGCAATTGACGCAGGCGACTGATCGCCTGCAGGGTGTGCCTGTCGAATACAGCTTGCTCGGCCGAGCGGTGCGCGCCAACGGCACGCTTTCCGGCACGATCACTGACGCGCTCAGCGGGCTGGCAATCACCACGGCAAATGCAGTACGCGTGCAAGCGGTCGATTTTTCCTCGCAAATCACGCCAACGGGAGCCGGAATTGTGAACAATGTTGGGATCAATGCCAGTGGTCAGTACACGCTGACATTGCCGCCGGGTAACTACCACATTCGTACTTTCTCCAACTCGCTGGGTTATATCAACCAAGCGTTTGGCTTCGGTAATTGCCCTGATTCCCAATCCTGCCCGCGCTACGTCGGTACGATTGTTCCTGTGCCCGATGGCGGTGTCGCACCTGCAGTAGATTTCAGTATGCCCCTGGGTGCGCGCATTAGTGGCAACGTCAAGCGTAGTGATACCAATGCCAACGTTGTGGGTGTATTCGTAGTGGCCAGCAATGAAAATGCCTTTGGTGGTTTGGGTGCCAGCACCGATGCCAGCGGGAATTACACGATTTCCGGGCTGGTGCCGGGCCGCTATCGAGCCGTTGCGAACTCGAACCCAACGCTGCCGGGTTTTCTCAACGAAACTTGGAATAACCTGCCCTGTGGCGATAGCGATTGTGATCGCATTAGTGGTTACGGCTTGGTTACCGTAGCGGGCACAGCCACTACCTCTGGGATCGATTTTACGCTAGAGCCCGGCGCTGCAAGCGTATCCGGCGTTATTACAGAAGCCGGCACCGGCACGCCGATTGTCGATGACGGCAGCTTTACCGCGCTGGCCTATTTGCTGTCAGAAGACCGCGCAACCTACGCATCCGTGGACTTGAAAGCAGGCGGTGTATTCACTTTTCCTAAGCTACGTCCGGGCAATTACCGTTTATCCGCCTCGGCACCGGGCTACATAGGCAAAGTCCTAAGTGGTTTGAGCCCGATTGCGACGCGTGACTGCAGCGATCCGGTTGCTTGCGATGTGCTCGATATTGGTGTGGCGATCATGGTGCCTGCTGCTGGCACGGTCACTGGTTTGAACTTCACGCTGGAGCGCGGTGCTAGCTTCAGTGGCACGGTGCGCAGCGCCGTGGGTGCAACGCCGATCAATGCGGCGACGGTCAGCGTTAGAAATGCTGTGAACGGTGCCACCGCCAGCACCGATGCAGCGGGCAATTTCACCGTGCGCGGCTTGCCAGCGGGCGTGTATTACGCCACTGCCGATGCGCCAAACCAAAATTTCGTGCAAACCTGGCTCGGGGATGTGACTTGCCGGGGTTTTTTCTGTGCCAACGTCGGCGTGCCGGTAACGATTACCGCGAATGCCGCGATCACCGGGCAAATTTTTAACATGCCGGTCGGCGGCAATTTGACCGGCGTCATTATTGATGGCGCTACGGGTTTTCCAGCGCCAAGGCAGACCCGTTTGGAGCTCTTTGACACCCTGGGCCGCAATGTGGCCCAGGTTTTTCCCACCGGCGTTAGCGGCTATAACGCTACTGGACTGCCGCCGGGTGCTTATAAAGCGGTGTTCGCTTCCACATCCGTGCTTGGTTGGATTGATACCGCGTTCGGTGGCTTGCCGTGCCCGCGTGGCGGCTGTGATCTATCACTATTGCCCACGGTGTTTGTCACCGCTGGTGCTACGACCGCAGGTATAGGCGCAACGCTACCGCGTGGTGCACGGATATCAGGGCGCGTCACTGATGCCGCAACTGGTCAAGCGATACGCGTGCCAGCATTTGGTTCGGGCTTTAGCTTCACAATCGCGTTTAACAACAATCTCAGCAATTACGCGGGCTTTGGCTCAATAGACGGTGCTGGAAACTATACTTCGCGTACCGGGTTTTCCCCTGGCCCGTATTTTTTGTCGAGCTTTCTATTGCGCAATAACACCCCGATAGGTGGTGGATATATTGACGAGCTGTACAACGATCTGCCATGCCCTTACGCCAGCTGTGGCTTAACCAGTGGTACGGCGATCAATGTCGGCGCGGTGGATATCGGTGGTTTTGATATGGCGCTGAGCCAAGGCGGCGCGATTACCGGTACCGTCGTCAATGCGGTTGGTAGCAGCCCATTATTCGGCGTTGAGCTGAAGGCATTTAATAGCTCCGGTGATTTAGTCGCGATTGCGCGCAGCAATCCCAATGGCAAGTATCGTCTCGAAGCTTTGCCACCTGGCAGCTATTATCTCAGCACTAATAATTCGCTCGGTTTTCAAGACGAACTGTATAACGGCCAGAGCTGCGAGCCGTTTTGCAATCCAGTGAACGGCACTGCCGTAAACGTCGTTGGCACAGCGACCACGACAGGCCGCAATTTCAGCCTGGAGCAATCGGTCTCGGTCAGTGGCATCGTCAGTAACAGTGGCCCGGCCGCCAATGTCGCGGTGGAAATTTATGGCCAAATTGGTAATTTGCTGCGCAGCACCGTCAGTAACGCCAGTGGTAGCTACACCTTTGCCGATTTAGCGCCCGGGCGCTTCTATGTGCGTACGCGCAATTTATTGGGCCGCACCGATGATCTCTACTACCAAGCCGGCAATGCCAACAACACCTCAGCCAGCAAGCCTGATTGTGTCGGCTTAGCTTGCCAAATCCGTCGCGGCACGCCGATTGACGTGATCGCCGGTGCTAGTTTCACCGACGCTAACTTGACACTGCTTGCGCCCGGGCAGATTAGCGGCGTGATCACCAATGCAGCCTCCAGCGCAACGATGTCCGGGGTGACGCTAGAACTATTGGATGCGCGTGGTGCGCTGGTGGGCAGTGCTAGCTCTAGTGCCGCGGGTGTCTACAATTTTAGCGCGCTTAGCGCGGGCAATTATTATTTGGTCAGTCGCGGCACGCCTGGGTTTGTTGATTTGGCTTTTCCAAATAGCCCCTGCCCAAGCTCATGCAATGGCTTAAATGGCAGTGCGATTGCGGTGTCCACCGGCGCGTCAGTCAGCGGCATCAATTTGGCTTTGGCCAGCGGCGGCTCGATCAGCGGCACGGTGCGCAACAGCGCCACGAATCTGCCGATTCCCGGTGCCACAGTGCAGGTTTATAACGCGACCGCCGTGCCCGTAGCGCAGATTGCGACCAATCCATCTGGTAATTACGAGCTAAGCAATGTCGCGAACGGCAATTTTTTCGTACGCACCCAAAACGCGCTCGGCTTTGTCAATGAGGTCTTTAACAACCGCGCCTGCGGCGGTTATTGCGATTTATTGAACGGCAATCCAGTCAACATTACGGGTGGCGTGCCGGTCGGGCTGATTGATTTTTCCCTGGACGCCGGTGGCTCGATTAGCGGCCGATTAACCAATGCATCTACGAGTAATGGCATCGCTCTTGCCGAGGTGTTAGCGATTGATATCAACGGCCTAATCGCCAGCCGCAGCAATACCAACGCTACCGGGAACTATACCTTGGGCGGCTTGCAGCCCGGTAATTACAAGCTGCGCACCAGCAATACCGCCGGGTTTGTAAACCAGATTTATCGCACACCTGCGCCGCTCAGCTGCAGCCCAAGCCCCTGCTTAGTGGCTGCTGGCTCGGTAATTACTGTCGCGGGTGCGGTTAGCGGCATCAATCTAGCCTTGACCCCAGGCGGCACCATTTCCGGAACCGCCGCCGATTTGTTTAACAATCCATTGCCCAGCGGCACCGCAGTTTTGTTGGACAGCACCGGGATTGAGGTCATTTCTAATCCAATTGTTAACGGCTTGTTTGAGTTCAACGGGCTTGCGAATGGCAGCTATTACGTGCTGATTCGCAATAACTCAGGCTTGATTGATCTGCTGTACCCAAATGCGCCCTGCCCGGGTGGCGCGTGCAATATCACCGCCGTCGGCACACCGATTACGCTGGCCGCCTTGCGCAGCGTAAATGCGACCGCAAATATAGACTTACGCTTGCCCGCTGGCCGCGCCGTCGCTGGCCGGGTGACGCGCGCGGGGCAGGCGCTCACCGGTGTGACTGTGTATTTCTATGACAGCACCGGTGCCGTGGTCGCTTCAGGCACCACCGATGCGCTCGGTGATTACGTCAGCAATGCCAGCCTACCCGCAGGTGTTGCGAATAGTTATTTCGCCGCAACCAGCAGCCCGACGCAGCGTGGCGCGGGTGCAGGCTTGATCAACGAGGCCTGGAACAATGTGCCGTGCATGCTCAATTGTGGCATTGCCAGCATTGCCACTGCGATCCCGCTGCCAGCGGGCATCGCACCCTTATCAGGCATTGATTTCGACTTGCAAGCGGGCGGCGCGCTGCGTGGTGTAGTGCGTAATTCCTCTGGCAACCCCTTAAGCCTGGTCACCGTTTTAGTTGTTGACAGTGCTGGGCGGGCGGTTGGCAGTGGTCAAAGCGATTCGCTCGGCAATTATTCCGTCGATGGCCTGGTTCCTGGCACTTACTTCGCGCGCACTAGCAATGCGCTCGGCTTGCAGGATGTGCTTTTTGGTGGCGCAACCTGCGCTGTGGGCTGTAATCCACTGCTGGGCACCGCGATTTCGGTGGTGGGCACCAACTCCACCGGCGCGGTCGATTTCAGTTTGAATCAACCAGATCCCTTGTTTCGCAACGGATTTGAGTGAGTGCCTCGGCTTTAAGTCAAGCGACATGCTTTGAGAGACCCAAAACTTGCCGCTTGACCATTGCCGAACCGCGTTGAACAGCACATGAGTGTACTGATCTGATGAAGCCAAAAAGGCAGAGCTATGCATCCGTTCGTCATCCCCGAATGCTTTTATCCGGGATCCAGCACAAATCCAATTGCAACACATTGGCAAGCCTCAGCCAGCAGAGTAGCTTGATCGGGCCGCTTTAATCCCTAGCCCGAGGCCTGCACATGTATCCCAAGATTCTGCTATTCCTAATAGCGCTCTGCGCACTTTTTACCACCAGCACCGCCCAAGCCGATTTCATTTTGCGCGGTTTTGATCCGGCTATCCCGACCGATCAGCAAATACCAGCGCTTCGGTTTGACCTTATTCGGGGCGCCAATACCACGACGTGCGAGGCAGTAAGAGCCGATGTCCCCGCCGTCGTTGCAATACAAGGCAATGTCGCTAGAGTCAGTTTCCTCATGGGCCGCGTCAATATTTTCAGCCCGTTTTGCCAAGATCCCATATTCTCAGCTCTCGACGCGCGATGGCCATTTGCCGTCGCGCTTCCTCGTGGCACCTATGACGTACAATTTTATGCAGATCCAACTGCTTATGGTCTAACTGGCAATGTGTTTTCTCTAGGGTCGTTGCCCTTAACTGTTACTGGCGGCAGCAATGTTGCCGTACCGACGCTGAGTTCCATGGGTATTACGGTGATGGTGATTGTTCTAATGCTCACTGCAATTGTGGCTTTACGCTGCAAGCCGCAAGGGTTTTGGCGATAGTCTGCTTTTTACCCGGCCTAAGCTTGGCCCAGCAAACAACTAATGTTCCCGAAGTAATAGTTGAGCTAAAAACGGGCACCGATGTCAATGCGCTCGTCATCGGCGTGCTGGAGGGCACCCCGCAAGCTAACGCCTTTTTGGCGAACCGGCCGAAAATATCACGTATGCCCGGCCCAATTTTGAATGTGGATCAAGAGCGCCAGTTGGCAAATTTGCCAGACCACCCTTTTGCGAAAATACGCCGCACCCTAGTTCTGAGCTACCCGCGCGGCACCAATCTAGCCGCAGCGGTACAGCGCCTGCGCTTAGATGCGCGCGTGCAATCGGTACAGGCCGATGATGCGGGCGGCACCTTGCACCTCGCACCTCGCACCGCGCAATCAGTCTATTGCTCACTTTGGTTAGCTGCGCGCCTGGCACCGATTTGCGACCTATTCAACGCGCGCTGCGCGCCGATGCACGGGTCGTGAACATTCTTGATGTTGAAGGCGAAGCGACCGAATCTAGCGCCACAAATTTTGTGGAAAACTCTGTGTAATGCTTCGTCGTTTTTGATCGCGCCAGTTGACCTGAGTTTTTTGATACAAAAAAATAACAAACGTCTTTTCTAGGCAAAACGTATCACCAAAAACGCAATTAAAAAATATATTTTTATGGTCTTGCGCGGCGTCAAAGCGCGCGTCAATCTCAGCCGCAACTGATTAAGACAACGTATGTATTCGCCCGAATCTGATGGTTGATCGGGCCGCTTTAATCCCTAGCCTGAGGCCTGCACATGCATCCCAAGATTCTGCTATTCCTAATAGCGCTCTGCGCACTTTTTGCCGCCAGCACCGCCCAAGCCGATTTCATTTTGCGCGGTTTTGATCCGGCTGTGCCTACCGATCAGCAAATACCAGCGCTTCGGTTTGACCTTATTACAGGGCCCAATATTACGACATGCGAGTCGGTAAGAACCGACTTTCCGCCTGTCGTTGCGATACAAGGCAATGTCGCTAGAGTCAGTTTCCTCATGAGTCGCTTCAATATTTTTAGCCCGTCTTGTCAGGATCCAATATTCTCAATTTT
>JANNYA010000225.1:0-8408 GCA_031409855.1 Rhodanobacteraceae bacterium
TGCGGCTTACAAATGATGTGGGGCTTAGAGCGTCCGTGGATCCCAAAATTTGCCCGAAATTTTGGCTTGCCACGTCGACGTTTGGTGAGTTTTGCGCGCAAAACTGAAACCTGGTTTCGCTGGCTCGAAAAAATTATTAAGCCTAGGCAGGAACGATTTACCGGGCGCAGTGCCGATATCTTTACTGGCTTCATTATTTTGCTGATGGGTATTGCGCTTTCCCTGCCGGTACCGCTGACGAACTTTTTCTTTGCAATTCCGCTTGCCGTGCTGGCCTTCGCGATGATCGAACGCGATGGCGCGATGATTGCTGTTTCTTGGGCAGCAAGTATTGCGGTGATGGCCACGTTTTATTTTGTCGGTGATGCTTTTTTCCACTGGGTCATGGCGCTCTTTCACTAAAATTCATTCCAAATGCAAATCCTTCAATCAGCGCGCCCCACTATTGGCTACCGCGCATTTCCGCAAGCCGTTTTTATGGTGCTGCCGGAAAGCTTTTCGCTGAGCGCCGAATCGGCAACTGACAATATTTATATGGCAGCGGGCGGCGCAGATAGTGCGCTGGCCTTACGCCAATCCTTGCAGCTGGCAGGCGCTTTAAAAGCCGCTGGCATTAATGTCGTGCTTTTTCCTGGCGATAAATCCACGCCAGATGCCGTGTTTCCAAATAACGCGTTTTCCAGCGCTGAGCCGCAAAGTCAAGAGGCTAAAAGTGCGAACGCGAATCCCGCCGAAAGGGGCCGCTATTTCACCGGTGTAATGCGCCATCCTAGCCGTCAACGCGAAACCGAACGGCCGGATATTCACCACTTTTTTAGCCACATTCTGGGCTATGAACACCTAGATTTCGCCGCCACGCTAGCGCCAGGTGAAACCGCTGAACTCACCGGCAGTTTGGTCATTGATCGCGCGCGCAACATTGGTTTTTGTGGTTTGAGCCAACGCTGTAGCATGGCGGGCGGGCGCGCGATGCACGCAGCCTTCGGGCTCAACAAAACCTACCTATTTGAGCTGGCGGACGGCGAATATCACACCAATGTCGTCTTGAGCGCGTTGGGTGGTCGAGGCATCGTGATCGCGCGCTCCGGCTTTGCCGATCCAGCCGATGCGGACGTGATCGCAACGCTTTATCCAGATCACTGTGTGGATTTAAGCGCTGAGGAAAAGAACAATTTCGCAGCAAACTGCATCGCGCTGAGTTCTGACCAATTATGGATGAGTGCGCGCGCCGCAGCCAGTTTGCAGGTCGAGTCAAGCCGGGCGATAGCGGCGCTGGGCTTCAAAATTTATTCGACTGATTTATCCGAGCTAGAAAAAGCCGGCGGCAGTCTGCGCTGCATGATCGGTGAGATTTACTAAGTACGACCATGAATTGTTCGCTCGTCATTGCGAGTTTTCAGCCTCAAGGCGGCTGTCGAGAGTCCATGAACCTCGTCTTTGCGAGCGCAGCGAAGCAATCTAGCTTTAAACGACGAGATTGCTTCACTGCGTTCGCAATGACGAAACCTCGGATTCGTGGGAAACGATCAAATCCTAACCGCAAATTTCCGAAATCGCAGCGACCAATGCCTTTAACGGCGCGTCATCCAACAAATAGTCATCCAGTCGCTCAGCAAGCACGGCACTGTAAGCTTTGCGCGCTTCCCGATGCAGTAAAAAGTTAGCCGCCGTTTCGGCGATTGCCTCTGCGGCGACGACGCAATGTTCAAGCCCGAGCGCTGCCAACATTGTGGCACTTTGGCGGCCGCGCATGAATTCCCCTGGTGATGTCACCAAAGGTAGCGCCATGAGTAACGCATCAAGGCTGGTGTTACCACCACTAAAGCTAAGGCTATCAAGCGCAACATCACAAGCCTGAGCAATCTGCAAAAAGCGTGCGCGATCAGTCGTTGGCTGCCAGTGTAAACGCGCGGGATTCAAGTCGTGCGCGTCAAAAGTGGTTTCCAAACGCAATCTAATGGCGTCATTGATACCGCTATAAAAGGTATCAAAGAGTATGAACTGCGCGGTTGGTGCCGCATGTGCCAGTGCCACCATCCGCAAATCATTGTCCGGTAATAGTTTGAACGACGACTGCGCGACCAGCACGCGCCCGCCCAATGGCAAACCCAGCTCAGAGGCGGTTCTAACAGGTGGGCGCTCGGGTTTCAAATAGCGTGTTCCTAAGCCTGGCAACAGAATTTGCCGCTCACTGTAATGTGACGCGGAGTTTTCCGGCTCCATCGCGGCACAACTCAAATAGCCATCGATACTCGGCAGTCCGGTTGTCACCGGATGGCCCCAAGCGCACAGCTGCACGCGTGCCAGCGCCAAACTCGCCAACGTTAGGGTGCGGCCATCCATCCCCAATTCTGGGTAAATCAAAACATCCAATCCACGCCCAGCGATCGTTTCGGCGATTTGCTCAAGAGTTCCGTTAAGCACTGCGCCGTGATCGCTAGCCGCTATTAGACGCTCCGTGAGGTCATCACATTCCGGGCCGAGTTGATATAGCTCCACCGAAAACCCAGCGGTTTTTAGCGCAAGTATCCAACTTGAAAAATAACTGCCCACCGTGCAGGTACGCCAAAAACTCGACACCAGACCGATGCGCTTATGAACTGTCAATGCGCGCACAGGCTGAAAGCGCGCACTTTGCCGACAAAGCCAGCGGCCATAACGGCTTTGCAGTTCAAGATCGTTCTGCCCTTGATAGGCAAGTAAAAAATTTGCATGCACCAAATCACTCAAGCGCAATGGCGCAGGGCTTTGCTCAAGCCGATTGAGCGCCTGTGCAAACTCGGCGCGCGCTTCAGCAAGATGGCCATTGTCACGATAAACATGCGGCAGGCAAAGCGCTCGAAGCCTGTGCGCAACGCCTTCATCAAGCTCGGCAATTGCTGCAGCAGCGCGATCATCATTATCTAAATTTAAGCGGCGGCTGTGCATAAGTCGTGCGTGCGCGCGCAGCGCCTTTAGCTCTGCGTCAAAAGGGGTCTGCTTCAAAGCCCGCTCAAAAAACACCAAAGCATCTGCAGTATTTTTCAAATCCACACACGCCGAACCGGCGTTAACTAAAGCGTCCATATGCTGGGCGTCAAGCGCCAAAGCCACCAGCGCAGCGCGCAAAGCCGCTGCCGCATCGCCTGCTTTAAGTTTCTGAGCCGCCAAATTCGCGTGCGCCTGGATGTAGGCACGCAGCACGCCTGGATGCTCTGGCGTGATCAGCCGCGCCTCGCTCAAGGCGCTCACGGCGGCTTCCATATCATTTTCCGCTATCGCAGCATTCGCCCGTGATAGGAAGTTTTGTAGTGCGTTTGACACAGGAGTTGGCATGCCGAAGTGTATCGTATGCCCACAAGTCTCCGCTTGCGGACACGCCAGAATAGTCTCCGCTTGCGGACACGCCAGACAACTTGGGTGCGATTCAAACCGATGTGGTTCGTCATCCCCGAATGTTTTAGTCGGGGATCCAGTGGGCTCTAGCGCAAGGCGCGCCTAGTTGCATAGAGTGAAACGCCCAATGAAACCGCTGGATTCCCGCCAAAAGCATGCGGGAATGACGAGCTTAGTTTACCGTTAGCGCATCAAATTCGGATCATCGAAAATTATGCGCCCAGTTGCGCCCAGTTGCGCCTAGGCGTCGCGATCTTTCAACCACTTCGATATTGCCGGTGGCACTTCGCGCTGGGCGCGGCCACTGACGTAAATCCCGATATGGCCGCCGGTAAAGGCCAACTGTGTGTAGTCCTTGGTGCCGATCAGCTCTTTTAGCGGTTTGGACGCACTCGGCGGCACTAAATGATCTTGCTCAGCAAAAATATTTAGCACCGGCACGTTGATATTTTTCAAACTAACCGCGCGTCCGTCAATTTCCAAGCCGCCGTTAACGAATTTGTTGGCTTGGTAGAAGTTTTTAATGAATTGACGGAACGCTTCACCGGCCTGGTCTGGGCTATCAAAAATCCACTTTTCCATGCGCAGAAAGTTTTCCAGCTCAGTTTTGTTGTCCAAAATATCGACCAAGCCGACATATTTTTGTGCATTCAAACGATACGGTTTCAGCGACAAATAACACTGGTTCATCAGATCCGCAGGCACATTGCCCAAGGTGTCAACGAACAAATCAATGTCCATCGCCTGCGTCCAATGACTAAGCATATTGTCCGGTGTGTGGAAATCGACCGGCGTTACCATCGTGATCAGGTTTTTGATTTTTGTTGGGTTTAACGCGGTGTAGCACAGGCTAAACACGCCGCCCTGGCAAATGCCTAACAAGTTGATCGCAGGCAATTTATGGCGCTTGGCGACAACGTCGACGCAGCGGCTCAAATAGCCGTTGATATAGTCGTCCAGCGTCAAATAACGATCAGAGCGATCTGGATAGCCCCAATCGATCAAATAAACTTCATGCCCCATCGCTTGCAGATTGCGTACGATCGAACGATCTGCCTGCAAATCCACCATGTACGGGCGGTTGACCAGCGCGTAGCTAATCAAAAGCGGCGTTTTAACAGTGACTTTGTGCTCGGACTTAAAGCGGTAAAGCACCAATTTGTCTTCTTTGTAAACCGCTTCTTTCTCGGTGCAGCCGTACTGCACATCGTCTAGTTGGCCCAGTGTTTTTAGGCCTGCAGCCAATTTCTCATTGAACTTCAACGCTTCATTGAGCGCTTTTTCTGGCGTAATTTTGAAAGGTGTCATGAGTTTTCTGCCTTATTTTTTACGCGTTGGCGCGGTTGGTTTAGGCGCGGTTGATTTCGCAGCAGTCTTTTTAACAGCCACGGCTTTTGCCGCACTGAGCAAATTACTGCTGGATGCCTTGAGCACTTTTGGGGCAGCTAGCGCTGGTTTTGCGACTTCTGTATTGACAACTTCTGCTTGCACAACCGCAGCCTTAACCGGCGCGGCTTTGACGGTCTCGGGCTTGACGCTTACCGGCTTCGCTGCACGGTTGGCTTTCAGCTCGGCAATTTCAGCCTTCAGCTCGCTCAATTCCATGCGCAAAGTGCGGCGGGTTTCTGCCAGCTTCTGGTGTACGCCTTCCAACTCTGACCGCGTTGGCATGCCAATTTCGCCAGTGGCCAGCTCAATTTGCTTTTGCACATTGGCCCGCACGCGCATTTGCGCATCGACCAATTGCCCATAGGCTAATTGATAGTCTTTCGTTAGTGCGACTTCGGCAAACGATTCTTCCAACGCGTCAATCCACAAATCGTAAACCGCTTTCAGCGAATCCAGCTGACGACCGTGCTCATTGCGCTCTTCCAGCTTGCTCTGCATGCGCTCGATCGCCATTTGAATCGACTTCATTTGCAGCCCTTGATAGGCCTGCATTGCTTGCATGTAGCTCGCAATATGTTTAATCAACGCCTGCTTACGTTCTTGGCTTTCACGGTTCGAGCCAAACGCCGGCATATTCAAGAAATTTTCGGCGCTGAAGGTTTTTGGATCAAAGCCACCGCCATTAAAGCCTGGAAAGTTCGGCATTGCAAAATTCGGCGTGGCACCAAAGCCACCCGCATTGCCAAAACTCGCCATTCCCGGCAGGCCGGAAAAATTCATGCCCGGAATTTGCACACCTGGCAAGTTGCTGAATGGATTGTTTTTCGCCAGCTCTGCCAACATCTGCTGCCCAAGTGCGGCAAAATCGATACCACTGCCGGTCTGGTTGCCAAGACTTGCAGACTGATACATTTTTTCCAGCATGCTGACGAAGCCTTTGCCCTGCGTCATCACTTGATCAAACACGCCTTCATGCGCGTTGTTATTGCCGCCGTAAAGCTTGGCAAATTGCTCCATGCCCTCTGACCAGCTTGGGCCATTGTTTGAGCTGGCATTTGCGCCCATGAATTTTTCGCTAAGCTCGTTGAGCCCTTTTAAATATTTTTCTGCGCCCGACTGCATTGCGCCCAAGAATTCGTTTTGCATACATCCTCCCGAAAGTAAGCTGATGGTAGTCTTCAAATATGCTGCAGTGCAACATAAGGCGCGGTTTTGCGTTATGTCGGGTTTATGGCAGCATTTTTAGTGGCGATCAACGCGGCGGATAAATCCAAGCGCGCGCCGACGTCGTTTCCAGCAAAACCAGATAAAGCGCGTCTAACTGTGGCGGCAGCCGCACGCTTTGGCCGCTGGCATCCGGTGCGCTGGCACAGCCCAAATTCTGCCGAATGGTTTTGCTGACGCCAGAAATTTCAACCTGCCAAAGTAATTCGGCGTGGCCGTTGTTTTTAACCGGGCAGCTTGCATCGCTGGCGTAATCTGTTTGCAGTGCGGGAATATTTGCTGTGCGCAACGCCGCTTTTAACACTTCAAAATTTTTTGCCGAAAGTGTGGCGGCCCGTCCACCTTGAATCACGACATGGCGTTTGCCGATAAATCCCACCGAGCCATTTTCATCAACGCTCAAGGAATACTCCGGGCAGACGCCGTTGCATGGCCCTGCCGAGACGCTAATCCTTTGGAAATTTAACGGTTCAGGTGCTTTTTCACAGGCGTTCAGCACAAAGCCGATCACAAGCACGGCAATTAAGCGCATAACGATAAAACCATGGTGCCTCATTGCCTGACGCCATGCGGCTGGATGTAACCCGTCTTTATGCCAATCCCGATCAATACAATCAGCGCCAACGACAAACCAATACGCCAGGACAATGCTTTGACTGTGCGCGTACTGGCTCCTTTGTCATAAATCATGTAATAACAGCCCGCAGCTAAGTTATAAACGATCAACAACAGAAAACCGATAATGATCACCTTTTGCATATCTAACACTCACAAAACACTTTCGCGATGACGGTTATCTTAGCCAGTCTGATGTGAAGTTGCCCGCACCAACAGAGTTGCCGCCCCTTTGAAGCCCCGCCCAACTTTTCTAAAATTCTTTTTCCGCCCGCACTACGCTAGCGTTTGCTTGTTGGCGTTGGGTTTGGCATTTTTCATTTCGCTTGGCAATTGGCAGCTTGGGCGCGCGCGCTTCAAAGAGGCGCTGTATGCCAGCTTCGTCCAAAGCAACAATACATCGGGGGTATCACTGGCCGCCGCGCTTGCCAAATGGCCCGAGCAAAGCTACGTGCGCACAGAAATCAGCGGCAAATTTATTCCAGGAAAAACCGTGCTGCTCGACTCACAAACCGCAAAAGGCCGTATCGGCGTACAGGTATTTCAAGCCTTTCAAAGCGATGACGGCATGGCAGTTTTGGTGGCCTTAGGTTTTATGCCGATCCCACCCGACCGTTCTAGCTTTCCAAGCCCCAATACACCCAGAGGCCAGCAGGTTTTGAAAGGCTTGCTCGCAGCGCCGCCTGCCTCTGGCATAAAATTGGCTGAAATTGGTGCCGCGCCCGATACGTCAAGCTGGCTGGTAACGCGGATCGAGCCGCCAACGTTTAGCACCTATTTTGGCACGCCATTGCCAACGCCAGTGCTGTTGCTTGATGCAGCAACGGCACTGGAAAACTCTGCCCCTGAAGGCGCTTTGGCAGGCGTAAACGCAACAATTGATGTGCTACAACTGCCGCGCGCATGGCGCCCGAACACCTTTCCACCCGAACGACACCGCGGTTATGCCGCCACCTGGTTTGGCTTTGCGCTGACCGCAGTCATTATTTTTCTACTTTTGCATCGCGACCGAAAACCTAAACATCTTGAGTCAGCTAATGAATAACCCGATTGACAGTGCCATCAACGCCCCCCCCGCCGTGCAAAGCAAGCTCGGTGGCCGACTTACTTTGGTCTTGATTGCGTTTTGCTTTGCCGCGCCGGTTTTTTTGGCGATGTTGTTTCAATCACCGCTATTACATTACCGCCCCGCACCAACAAAAAACCTGGGCGTTTTGATTAGCCCCGTGGTGCCAGTTAACCTATCCGGGCCCGACAGTGGCCTGGTCACCAGTCAAAATGCGGTCGAAATTGTTGCCGACGCGCAATGGACGCTGCTCTATCTGGCACCCGCCGCTTGCGGCGCTTGCGTCGAACAAACCTCAATGCTGGCGCACGTGCGGGTAAGCATGGGGCGCGAATTGGGCCGCGTTAAATTGGAACTGATCAGCCCAAACGCAATCACCTTACCGCCGGAAGCAAACTTTACCGTGCGCCGGTCTGAACCCAACAAACACAGCGCCCTGTTAGCACGTTTGGGTCTAAGCGATGGCGGCGTGGTGCTGCTTGACCCGCTGAGCAATGCGATGATGCGCTACCCGGCGAATTTCGACGGCAGCAAAATCCGCAAAGATCTAGCGCGTTTGCTGAAAGCGAGTCAGCTCGGTAAAAAGCAATCCACCGGGATTATCGGCTAATGCATCAAATTGAAATGCACAGCGACAAAAGCGCACGAAAGTGGTTACAACGCGGCTTGGTGCTTGCGGTCGTTTGGTGCTTGTTTCTGATCGCCTTTGGCGCGTTCGTGCGTCTCTCAGACGCTGGCC
>JANNYA010000226.1:0-71967 GCA_031409855.1 Rhodanobacteraceae bacterium
GTTCGCACTGAGCTTGTCGAAGTGCCCTTCGACAAGCTCAGTGCGAACGGACTCATACTTATATGCGCCGTTTTACTTATTTTCACAGGCTGCGCGCACCGAGGTGCAGTCCTGCCCAAATTGGCGCTAGCTCCGTCAAGTTTTGGCAGCCAGTTGGCGCAGACGCAGCGCCTAACTTTCAGCCCCTTACGCGCAAACAACAAGGCCGATAGCGCAGTCATTGACGCGCTCCTTGAAATAACCCCGGACACGCTGCAGCTGGTGGGTTTTATCTTGAATCAACAGATGCTCAAGCTGCATTGGGACGGCGCAAAACTAGACTCCGAGCAATCCGAAAAATTGCCAGTGAGCGTTACCCCGGCGCAGGTTTTGCGTGATGTGCAATGGGTATATTGGCCGAATGCTGCAATTCAAGCCGCCCTGCCCATCGCTTGGCAAATTCAGACCAACGCACAACAGCGCGAACTGCGACAGAACGGCCGGCTGTGGCTTCGAGTCCGCTATCAAACCGATGCCCAGCGCAACGGCGTGATCGAACTAGAAAATCTGGCGGAAGGCTATCGCCTGCAGATTGAAGCCATCAGCGCAAGCAGCGCGCAGCCATGAGTGCCTCCACGGCAGCCGTCTATCTCAATCAACTCGGACTGGTTTGCGCCTTGGGCGATGATCTTGCACAAATCCGACGCGCCGCATTTGCCGATCATCCTGGCGGATTGACCGAGTGCACGACGTTTAGCGATACGCCGCTGCAGCTAGGTCAAGTGCACACCGAACTGGCGGATTTTCGCGTGCTTCCCGCACATCAGCGCAGCCGCAATAATGCGCTGCTGCTAACCGCGTTAGCGCAAATTCGCGGTGCTGTGGATGCCACGATTGCCCGCTTTGGCGCACATCGCATGGCCGTGGTTTTGGGCACCAGCACCTCCGGTATCGCGGAAAGCGAACTCGCCATTGCGCAGCTTAAAAAGCACGGGACATTGCCGCCTGAATTTGATTTGGCGCAACAAGAAATCGGCTCAGCCGCAATTGCATTATCAGGTTTACTCAAACTCAGCGGCCCGGCCTATGTGATCTCGACCGCGTGCTCGTCCAGTGCCAAGGCGCTGGCGAGTGCGGCGCGCTTGCTGCATTTAGGCGTATGCGATGCGGTGCTGTGTGGCGGCGTGGATACTCTTTGCAAATTTACCGTGTCGGGTTTTACCGCACTGGACTCGATCAGCGCGGCGCGCTGCAACCCATTTAGCGCAAATCGCTGCGGCATTAACATTGGCGAAGGTGCGGCACTGTTTTTAATGACGCGCGAGCCTGCGGAAGTCTTGCTTGCGGGCTGGGGCGAATGCTCAGATGCGCATCATATTTCCGCGCCGCAGCCGAGCGGTGCGGGCGCGCTGCGTGCCATGCAGCTGGCCTTGACGCGCGCGCAAATTTCACCCGAGCAAATCGACTACGTCAATCTGCACGGCACCGCGACACCGCAAAATGATGCGATGGAGGCTTTGGCCGTCAACACGCTGTTTGGTGCGCACACGCCAATGAGCTCGACCAAGCCACTGACCGGCCATACGCTTGGGGCGGCCGGTGCGATTGAAGCGGCGCTTTGCTATTTGAGCCTGACGCAAAATCCGCTCGGCAAAATACTTCCGCACTGGTGGGATGGCTGCTTCGATGCGAATTTAGCGCCGCTCAACTTATCCCCGCCAGGCTTACAGTTAGGCCGCCCGTTAAACTATGTTTTAAGCAACTCGTTCGCCTTTGGCGGCAGTAATTGCAGCCTAGTGCTTGCTCGTCAACGCTAAAATTCCTATGCCAACTATGCACGATCTAAGCGCCATACCCATCCAAGAACTGCTGCCCCATCGGGGCGCAATGTGCCTATTGGAGCGCGCGTTGCAGGCCAATGCCGAACAACTAATCGCAGAAGTAGTCATCAAGCCAGGCGGACTGTTTTGTCGCAACAACGAAGTCGCGGCCTGGGTTGGCATTGAATACATGGCGCAAGCGATTGCCGCGTGGGCCGGTTGGCAGGGGCGCCAGCGTGGCGAATCGCCGAAAGTGGGGTTGCTGGTCGGCACACGGCGTTATGAATGTGCAAAATCTAACTTTGCGCTCGGCAAACTGACGATTACCGTCAGGCGCGAGTTTCAAGCCGACAATGGCTTAGGCCAATTTGACTGCACGATTCAAAACGAGTTCGAGCTAATCGCACGCGCTTCGATCACGGTATTTGAGCCGCCCGATGCTGAGACATTTTTTCGGGAATTGCATGCCAAAGCGGAAAATTAAGTGTTGCAAGTCGAGTCCATGTTGCAGCGATATCGAAACGTATAAAAAGGGGAAGCACCGATGCCACAAAAAACCGTGCTCGTCACCGGATCCAGCCGTGGCTTGGGCAAAGCAATTGCCTTGCGCTTGGCAGCGGATGGCTATGATTTGGTCTTGCATTGCCGCCAGGAAATTGCACAACTAGAGGCCGTGGCGGAACAAGTTCGTGCGCGCGGGCGCAGCGTGCGCTTATTGCAATTCGATATCAGTGACCGCGCACTTACCGCGCAGCTGTTACTGGCAGATATCGAACAGCATGGCTGCTATTACGGCGTCGTGTGCAACGCTGGCATCAGCCGCGACGCCGCATTTCCGGCAATGTCCGAGCAAGATTGGGACTTGGTGATTCACACCAACCTCGATGGATTTTTTAATGTCTTACAACCCTTAATCATGCCCTTGGTGCGGCGCAAACAACCCGGCCGGATCGTGACGCTGTCTTCTATTTCCGGCTTGGTCGGTAACCGTGGGCAGGTGAATTACAGCGCCGCCAAAGCAGGTATCATCGGCGCGACTAAGGCGCTAGCGGTGGAATTAGCGAGCCGTGGCATTACCGTTAATTGTGTCGCGCCGGGCTTAATCGACACCGAAATGGTGCCGCCGCACGTGCTAGAGGAAGCCTTGAAAATTATTCCAACTAAACGTGTGGGCAAACCTGAAGAGGTGGCGGCCACGGTCAGTTTTCTACTTAGTAAGGATGCCGGTTACATTACCCGGCAGGTCATTTCCGTCAATGGGGGCATGTTCGGATGAAACGAGTGGTAGTCACAGGATGTGGCGCGCTTAGTCCTTTAGGGCATGACTGGGCCAGCGTGGAAGCGCACCTTAAGTCCGGCGTCAATGCCGTGCAGTGCATCCCACATTGGCGCGAATACGATGGCTTGAACACCCAAGTTGCGGCACCCGCAGCGGCCTTTGAGTTGCCCGAGCACTATCACCGCAAAGCCCTGCGCAGTATGGGCCGCGTCGCGATTTTGGCAACCCGCGCCAGCGAATTGGCGCTAATTGACGCGGGGCTATTGGGCACGCCGTTGGTGCAAAGCGGCCGGCTTGGTATTAGCTATGGCTCTTCCGCTGGTTCGCCCGCTTCGATTGGCGATTTTGGCCGCATGATTACCGAAAAATCCACCGATGGCATCAACGCCAATACCTATCTAAAAATGATGTCGCACACCGCGGCCGTCAATATCGGCGTGTTTTTTGGCATTACCGGGCGCATCGTCACCACGTCCAGCGCCTGTACTGCCGGGTCGCAGGGCATAGGCTATGGCTTTGAAGCGATTCAATCCGGCAAACAAATTGCCATGCTGTGTGGCGGCGCTGAGGAGTTAGACGCCACCGGTGCCGCGGTTTTCGATTCGCTTTTTGCCACCAGCGCGAAATACAACGAAACGCCCAAGCTTACCCCAAGGCCATTCGACGCCGCGCGCGATGGTTTGGTGCTAGGTGAAGGCGCGGGCACTTTGGTGTTGGAAGAGCTAGAACACGCGAAGGCACGTGGCGCGTTTATCTACGCCGAAATTATCGGTTTCGGCACCAACAGCGACGGCCGCCACGTGACCCAGCCGAATTGGCAAACCATGGCCGAGTCCATGCGCATCGCGCTAGCTGAGGCGAAATTAGCGCCCAGCGATATTGCTTACGTCAACGGCCACGGCACCGCAACCGATCATGGCGACATTGCCGAAACCGCCGCCACGCACGCCGTGTTTGGTGAAAATATTGCGATTTCCACCCTGAAAAGCTACATGGGCCACACTTTAGGTGCCTGCGGCGCATTGGAATGCTGGATGACGATCCAAATGCTGCGCACCGGCTGGTTCGCACCCACGCTTAATCTAGAAAATATCGACCCCCGCTGCGCGCCGCTGGACTATATTGTCGGCGCTGGCCGCCATTTTGAAGGCGAATTCGCGATGAGCAATAACTTTGCTTTTGGTGGCATTAATACCTCCATTGTGTTGCGCCGTTGGGCAAATTAGCCCGAACTTTTTACTTCCCTCCAAGGACTTTTATGAAATTAATCCCCAGCCTGCTTTTAATCACCAGCCTCGTTGTCGGTCAAACCGCGCAAGCGCGCGATGATGTGCTTAATATTGATTTAGTCGATGTGCTGGCGATGCCCGAGGCCGAAGGCAAGCTCGATGGCAGCGTCAAATTCTATTTAGCTGGTCAAAAAACACCCGCGATTCTGAAAAACCTAGGCGAAGGTGTTTCTAATAAAAAAACCAATGGCGTCGGTAAAGACGACGTTTTTGGCTGCAAATGGGCCGCCCTTTCCGCGCTAATCACCTTCCAAGAATCCGCCAAACGCCAAGGTGCCAACGCGGTCGTCAATTTGGTCAGCTACTACAAGAAAAATCAGACCAAAAGCAGCACCACGGTGCAATGCCATGCAGGCGTGTTCGTGATTGGGGTGGCTTTGAAGGGCACTTATGCGAAGGTGGGGCAGTAGGGGTTCGGGAATGAGTTAGCCGTGCCATAGTTTTCAAAGTCCCAACGGGACGACATGTGATAGCCCGGGGCAGCGCCCCGGGAATTACGATACACACAAGCCCAAGCCCTGTAAGGGCGAAACATCAACATTGCGCCCCTACAGGACTTGAACTTTTCTCATATCAACTTTCCCGGGGCGATGCCCCGGGCTGTCACATTTCGTCCCGTTGGGACTCGGAATTCTGGTTGTAGATTCGGTTATTTATGACTAAATCACCTTATTTTCATTTCAGAAAGCAAGGACATGCCGCTCTCAGTAAATTGGTATTTTTGCAAACGGCTATTGGGTTTATCCGGCAACGTAAGCTCAATGGTCTTGGCGGCTAACAAATCACGTACGACTTTATTGAGCCGACCCGACACTTGCTTTTGCCCAAGTTGTGCAGAGATTTCGATTTTGCCAGCAGGCTTGATTGCAAGAATCTGAAGCACCCGATTTTTGAGCGGCTGTGACTCTGACTCTGGCTGCGACTCTGGCTGCGACTCTGGCTGCTGCCTATCTTCGCTACCGATTTGACGCCAAACCACCGCACGAAACTGATTCGCCTCGCGTTCGTCAATCAAATCGATCTTCGGCCAAGCTTGCAAAGCCCGTGGAATGCCAGTCCCTAAGCCGCGATACGGCAAAATGTGCGCCGCGTGTTCGGCCAGCACTTTGTTGCGCCGGTTCGATTGCCCAGCGCGAATCTGCGCCGGTGTCAGCGTGTCGGGCAAGTGCCCTGGACTGATAATTTCTACGCGATCAGAAAATACGAACAGGCGAACGGTAGCACTAATAAAGAAATCCCTATGCACCAGAGCATTGACCAATAGTTCGACAAACGCGGCCTCCGGTATTTCCAACTGGCCTAGGCTGTTGAAGCCTTGTTCGCCCTGAACATGGTGCAAATTGCGTTTGATGAAGGCCATACCGCGTTGATATTGCTCTTCCAAAGTGCCGTCGATGTTTTCGCTGTCCAGATAGCGGTTGTCGTATAGCACCGTGCCTGGAAAGCACACGGCAGCAATGAAGCACACCTGCAAACGGCGCTGCGGGTGTTTGCCGAACAGCAGCATGCCCGCCAAGTTGGGCACGTCATTTTGCGCTAGCTCCACATTCTCCAATAAGCGCATTAATGGCAAACCCGTTTGTTCAACGCTTTCGCCGTAGCGGCGCTCAAAATAACGCGCGAATGCACGTTCGTCGATATCGCTCGCAGTGGCATCGCGAACCGGCACTTGATCCGCCTGCAGCAGCCCGGATTGCTGAAACATGCGCTGCAGCTCCTCGCGCGCCGTAACTTGGCGTTTGTCCGCACCACTTTTCACCCACACACGGCCCTGCAAATCCATGTAAGGCTTGTTGATGCCCTGCGCAACATCGACGACTAGGACTAGTCCTTGTTCGGTTCGAATATTCTGGCTGGTAGGATTGAGCGGAGGACGCAAATGTTGGCTTGCCGCGTTGGACAGCAACTGATTGATGCGCCCGATATCCTGCTGCGTCAGGCCAATTAGCTGACCATCGTCGGCAACACCAATCAAGATCTGACCACCCGTGCCATTTGCAAGCGCCGCCAATTCGGCTGCCAGTGAATCAACGTTGCTGAAGTCACGTTTGAACTGGTGGCGACTATCTTCGCCACGCGCAAGAATGGCGTGCAGTTCAGCGGCGTCCATGGGCTTCACCGCCACGCGGCCAATGCTTGATTTCCACCGGCGTGATCGTATCGGCCGGTTTGAAGCCAAAAATCTGGCCGTAAAAATACAGCTCCGCCTCTTGCGCCCGAATAATGTTTTCTGACTTTCTAAAGCCGTGCTGTTCGCCTTCAAATTCAATATAGGCATGCGGCACGCCGCGCTGATCAAGGGCGGCAACAATGGCGCGTGACTGCGCGGGCGGCACGACTTTGTCCTCGCTGCCTTGCAGGGTAATCAGTGGTTCCGTGAAGCCTGCCAAATGATACAGCGGCGAACGTGCTCGATAGCGTTCTGCGTTCGGTGGGCCAACCAGGGACACATCATAATGGCGCTCAAACTTGTGGCTGGTGGCTGCCAATGCCGCAATGTCCGCGACGCCGTATAAGTTCGCGCCCGCTTTAAAGCGATCATGAAACGCCAGCGCCGCCAAGGTGGTGAAGCCGCCCGCACTGCCGCCGCGTATCGCGATGCGGTTCGCATCGACCTTTCCCTCAGCAATCAAAAAATCCACCGCCGCAATCGCATCGTTAACATCTACGACGCCCCACTCACCATGCAATCGTTCGCGGTAGGCGCGCCCGTAACTGGTGGATCCGCCGTAATTCACATCTACCACAGCAAAACCGCGCGTAGTCCAATATTGCCGCGCTAAATTCAACGTCGATCGTGCTACCCCGGTTGGTCCGCCGTGGATGGTCACAATTAACGGTGGCAGCTCGCCCTCGGCACCTTGCAGCGTCGCGTGCGTCGGCGGATAAAACCACGCATGCGCAGTGCGCACCAGCTTATCGGCACCGGCCACCGTGGCAAATTCAATCGCCTCAGCGCGCGCCAAATAATCCTCCGGCAGCGTATTTTGCTTGGGTTGATGCAATACGCGCCAAACACCGCTCGCCAACGTGATCTCGATCAATACGCCGGTGTCATCGCTGGCTTGCGCCAAGGCCACCGCGTGCTCCGCATCGAGCAGTTGCACTTCTGAAAACGCGACAAAGGGCAGATCAAAGGCTTGATAGCGGCCCGTGCTTAAATCGATCACGCCCAACGCATCCATCGCGCTTTTAGTGCTGCGCACCAGCGCCCGGCCATCACTGGTCAACACATAACTGCTGACGCCCAAATTCCACATCGGCCCCGCAAATTCATGCGGCATCGTGCTAACCGACTGCACAGCGCCATTCTGCCAGCGCTGCAAATTCCACCAGTCAGCGACAGCGCGGGACTCGCCCAGTGCAGCATGGTCAGCGACAAAATACAGCGTGCCGTCGCTTGCGTATTTCGGCTCCAGCGCCGCCACCGATTCCGCATCCAGTAGCGTCGCCGCCGCCCCCAAGCCAGTCGCGCTGAGTTTGGCTTGCTTCAAGCGCGTGCGTTCCCACGGCATGTGCGGGTGATTCCATTCTACCCACGCCATCATGCCATCAGCGCTGACGCTGGGTGAAGCAACAAAATCCGAGCCGGTGACTAGAATTTGCGCTTCAGCCGCTGCCGAACTTGGCAAGGCGAGCGCGACGATTTCATTGCGTTCCTCACCGCCATTTGCGGCCATCGTCGTTGCGCGGTGGTCTTCACGCACCCAAATCATACGTTGATGCCGCACATCCAATACTGCATCGGCGAACTGAAAGCCGCCCTCCGTCAAGACCACCGGAGCGTTTGCACCGGCATCAGTTTGTTCTGGGAACGCCTGACTATAAAGCCGCTGATCAGCAAAATTGGCAAACACCACGCCGCTATCGGTCACCAAATAAGCGTTGCCGCCATACTCATGCACCCGCGTGCGCACATTAAATCCAGCCGGTGTCAGCGCATCCACAGCACCATTGGCATTGCGACGCATCAACACCTGCCGCCCGCCCTCCGCCGGCCGGCTCTCACGCCAAAAAACCGCACCCGCATGTGTGCGCAAATCGCTCATAGCCACCGAAGCCTGCGCCAAACTGGCCGCGCTGATCGGGCTCGGCCAACTGCCGTACGGTGCACTGGTTTTAGGCATGGTATCGCTAACCTTAGAGGGTGAAAGATCGCCCGGCGTGGTCGGTACCGGTGCGCAGGCGCTGAGTAAAAGCCAGGCGTTGAGTAAAAGTAATGGCAGATAGGTTTTAGCGCGCATTGGCTTGACTCGGGGGTTTGCTGCGGAGATTAGCCGGGATTCCTTGGCTACGATACATTTAAAAACGTGTGACATCATGTCCAAAAGGCGGAAAGAGGCTTTTTTTTTCTGGGGCAAGGCTCGCTCATACGAAGCCGGACGCGCACCTGCCTTGCTTGCCTCCACATAGGAACGCAGTACAGCATTGATACGCGATTGATAGCGCTTGCCTCTGCGCGGAAATTCGATAAGTGCAGCACCGATTGAGCCTTACTCACCCGGCCCGCAACATACCCGCAGCACGCATCCAAGCACAGGTATCCCGCACCAATTGCGGCAATGGCGTGACCTGCAGACCAAGCTCAGCCTGTGCTTTACTGATGTCGCAACGCATCGCATGCGTGACAAACGCCACGGACTCGGGCGTGATATGCGGCTCAACGCCGGTGAACGCGGCGGCAATCACCTTAAGGCGCGCCAGTGCTGCAATCAAAAATGCGGGGGTCGCGCGGCTGGGCGCTTTGCGGCCTAGCTCGGCGGCGATTAGCTGCACTAATTCCAAAAAACTGGCCTGGACACCGCCCAACAGATAGCTTTCACCACTGCGGCCGACTTCAAATGCGCGTAAATGTGCCGCCGCCACTTGCCTGACATCGGCAAATGAGCCCTTTCCCGGCGGTGCACCGGGCAGTTTTTCGGTGTCCACCAGCTGAATTAGCCGGGCCCAGTTATGCTGATCTTGCGGCCCAAGCAAATGCGTCGGGTTCAGTATTATTGCGTCCAAACCGCTTTCCAGCACCAATGCCTGCGCCACAGCCTTGGTGTGCGCATAATTAATCCAGCTATTTAACCCCAGGTGCGGTGAATTTTCGTCAATTGTCTGATCAGTCAAGCCATACACCGCCACCGTTGAGGTATCGATAAAGCGCCCGACTTTGCCTTTCGCTGCGGCTAAAACATGGGCAATACCCTGCACATTTACCTGCGTTTGAGCGGCATTGTTGCGCGCCCACATATTCGTGCTGGCAGCGACATGAAATAGCGCATCCACGGGGGAGCGGAGTGCGCGATTCAGCGAATCGGCATCTACTACATCGCCCAAATGCACAAACAATTTCGGGTGTTTCGCCAGTTCAGGCTGCAGTTTGCCAGGGTCACGCACTAAAACGGCGACGTCGTGCCCAAGATCCAGCGCCTGCGCCAGTACATGACCGCCTAAAAAGCCCGTCGCTCCGGTTAAAAATAGCTTTGCCATACAGCACTCAAGTTCAAAAATTGATCGTGTGGCGAATATACCCTGGTGCGACGCAGCGGCGACAAATCGACATTTACTGAATCCAGAAACTGCGCGCCTTTGCATTCGCACGCTACACTTAGCGCCTATGCGAATTTTCATGCAAGCTTTACCGGCTGCCAACGAGGCACCTAAATATCTTCAGCTCGTGCTGCAGCAAGATTTGCTGGGCGGCTGGACGTTAATCAAAGAATCCGGCCAGCAAGGCGGCAAAATTCAAGTCAAACGTGAGCTTTTTCTCGACTTGGCGGCGGCGCAAGCGGCACTGACCAGCGCCCGTGATCAGCAGCTCAAAAAGGGCTTCAATATTATGTTTGCCGAGGGCGAAGACCTGCGCGCGCAAGGTGGATTGCGTGCCTATGGCTAGATTTTGCTCGGCTGCCCTACTTTTGCTAACCGCAATCGCTGCAAACGCTGAATCGGAGCGCTGCGTACCGGCGCCAGATGGCCGCTGGCTCTGTGGCAAAGATGTCAGCGAAGCCGATGCCGCGCCCTTGCCCGAGCCCCAGTCACGGAGCCTACCGCCGGTGATGCTGATCGACCCAGCGCGCTTTGGCGAAGGTGATATTGAGACGGAGTTACCGCCAGATATGCCCGAGGCCGCCATTGCTGAAGCGTCAGAAATTGCAAAGCCCGCAACGGCTCAAATGCCGGTAGCTGCGGCAAAGTCAGCCAGCATGGATGAGCGAAGTACAATGCCCACCGCCCTACCCGAGCTGGCTACAAGCAGCAATTTTGCGGTGCAGCTAGCACTTGCCAGCTCACCGCGCGGTTTTGACGCGTTGCTGGCTAAACTTGGGCTCGCCGCGCGCAATTCCCAGCGTCGGCAATTGGCAAATGGCAGCTGGGTGCTGCTATTAGGTAGTTTCAATTCAATCGCGCAAGCGCGTGATGCCATTCCGAGCGGCGTTGACGGTGCTTTCGCGCGTGACACGTCCACGCTAAATTTTAGATAGCCTCTTACTTTTAAAGAAACTATGAAAAATTTAAAGAAACTATGAAAAACAATCGATTCTTAGCGGCACTCGCACGCCAGCCAGTAGACCGGGTGCCCGTGTGGCTGATGCGCCAAGCTGGGCGCTATTTACCGGAATATCGCGCCACCCGCGAACGCGCAGGCAGCTTTTTGGCGCTGGCGCAAAACCCGGAATTCGCCTGCGAAGTAACGCTGCAGCCGCTCGCGCGCTTTCCTCTTGATGCCGCGATTTTGTTTTCTGACATCCTGACCATTCCCGATGCGTTCGGATTAGGCCTGCACTTTATCGACGGCGAAGGCCCGCGTTTTGCACGCCGAATTGAATCCGCCAGCGATGTCAGCGCCCTGCCCTCGGCAAACGTCGTGGACTCGTTGCGCTATGTCAGCGATGCGGTTTCGCTGATTCGCAAAGAACTCAACGAGTCCGTGCCGCTGATTGGCTTTTCCGGGGCGCCGTGGACGCTGTTTTGCTACATGTTAGAGGGCGGCGGCAGCACAAATTATCATCGCGCCAAGCGCTTTATGCTGGACGAAGCCAAAGCCGCACACCTGCTACTCGATAAATTGGCCGATGCCGTAATTGAGTACTTAATCATGCAGGCGAAAGCCGGTGCGCAAGTGCTGATGCTGTTTGACAGCTGGGCCGGGCTATTGGCCGCGCCACACTATCAAGAATTTTGTGAGCGCTATTTGCGCAAAATCACGCACGCGATTAAAGCAGACCCGGCCAGCGCGAACTTGCCGCTGATTGTGTTTGCCAAGGGCGCAAATATGCACCTGGAAAGCTTGAGCTTGTTGGGCAGTGATGCGCTTGGGCTGGATTGGACGGTGCCGATTAGCCAGGCGCGTCAATTAACCGGCGGGCGCGTCGCGCTGCAGGGCAATCTCGACCCCGCCGTGCTCTACGCGCAGCCGGATCAAATTCGCGCGGAAGTGGCGCTGTTGCTGGAAGACGCAACGACGGCACCCGGCCACATTTTCAATCTCGGCCACGGCATGAACCCGGATATGTTGCCCGAGCACGCGGCGGTTGTGGTTGATGCGGTGCATAGCTACTCCGCCGCGCAACGTGCGCGCATCAGTTTGGCTTAGGCTAGGCGTAGGTCAATGAGCAACCCACATTTCACCCCCGAGTCGCTGCAATTTCTGCGGGATTTGGCAGAGAACAACAGCCGGGAATGGTTCACCCCGCGCAAGGCGCAATACGAAGCGCTAGTGCGGGATCCATTTTTGGCGCTGATTGAAGTCATGCAGCCCGCACTTGCGAAAATCAGCCCACACTTTCGCGCCGATCCCAAACCGATTGGCGGCAGCCTATTTCGGCTGTATCGCGACGCGCGCTTTTCCAACGACAAATCCCCCTACAAACCCTGGGCCGGTGCGCGTTTTTTCCACGAACGCGCAAAGCAAACCCCAGCGCCCAGCTTTTATCTGCACATCGCCCCCGGCGATTGCTTTATCGGCGGCGGAATTTGGCACCCGGAACCACCCACTCAGCGCAAAATTCGCGAATTCATCCTGGAAAACCCCAGCAGCTGGATCGAAGCCACGCAAGTCGCGCCGTTCAACAGCCACTTCACGCTCGGCGGTGACACGCTAGTGCGCCCACCGCGCGGATTCGATGCCACGCATCCGCTCGTCAACGACATCAAACGCAAAGACTTCGTTGCGCTAAGGCCCCTAACCGACGCACAAGTTTGTCATAGTGGCCTGCTGACCCAAGTTGCAACCTGCTTTAGCAGCTGCGCACCGTTGATTGATTATTTGTGTGCGGCGTTGGAATTGGAGTTTTAGAGGTTTTCGCGATGTGGATATGTCGTACGATGCGGCATTAAATCAGCAGTACAACCCGACCAGAATGCGGCAAATTGACCTACAACTACCATCCCCAAAACGTGATCGTTCATCGTCCACTGGACGTGCGGGCTGGTATCCCTACTATGCAGGTTTTTCGGCTGGTTTTGCGGGCGCAATCATGGATCGCTTTTGCACAAAGCAAGATGCGCGCATTTTGGACTCATGGAACGGCAGCGGCACGACGACAGCCGTTGCCGCTTCGCGTGGGATAGAGAGTTTTGGCTTTGATCTCAATCCGGTTATGTCTATCGTGGCTAGGGCGCGGTTATTGAGTAAGCGCGAACGATCCAGTTTGATTTCTTTAGCACGAGCAATTAATTCACTCGCACCAAAGGTCTCGTTTGACCAGTCCGACGCGTTAGCGACTTGGTTCAAACCAGCAACTGTCACAACGATTCGCAGCATTGAAAGCGCGATTCAACGACTATTCTTTGGTGATGATCGCCTGACGATGGCAACGCATATGCAAGAGCGCCCATTTTCAGATCTAGCCGCCTTTTTTTATGTCGCTCTATTCCGAACGGTTCGCGGGCTTTTGTCGACGTTGCAAAGCTCCAACCCTACCTGGATGAAGCGCCCAAAATGCGCCGCTGATCGCATTCAACTGCCCAGAAACTTAATTTTTGACGAATTTTTAGCGAACGCAGTACTTATGGAAGCCGCGCTAGACGCAGATGCGTTTGAGATGGATGGCAAAGTGCATATCCAAGTAGCTGCGTCGGCAAATATACCGATGGCATCGAATTCCATCGACTTCGTGCTTACCTCTCCGCCCTATTGCACCCGAATTGACTACGCAGCAGCAACGCGAATAGAACTCGCAATTCTAGGGATTTCCGATGGCGAGCCTTTTGAGTCCCTGCGTCGAAAGCTTATGGGCACAACCACAGTCCCCCGTATTGCGCCAGTACGCAAAGATTCGTGGGGCACCCTTTGCAACGAATTTCTGCAAGCTGTGGAATCCCACTCTTCCCGAGCATCAGCTGTTTACTATCTGAAAGGCCACTGCCAGTATTTTGATGGTCTTCAAGCATCGGTCAATGAGCTACACCGTTGCCTTAAAACATCTGGGCAAGTTTGCATGGTCGTGCAAGATTCGTTTTACAAAGACATACATATTGATCTTGCTGGCATTTGCATCGAAATGGCTCAACCATTAGGTATGGAGCTAAGCTTTCGCCAGGATTTTATTCAATCAAGAAATCGGGCCCAGGCCCATCCAAACGCTAAGCCCTATCGAAACAGCGCGCAAGCGACAGAAAGTGTGTTGGTGCTTACTAAGCACTGATTCGCCCGAAAGTTGCTGTTAGTCATGACAAGAAAGGAATTTTTATTATGGCAAAGCCCGTCAAAACACCGGCTATTTCATCAAAAGAAAATCCATCGCTGCGGGAGATAGTAGATCGCACAGCGGTAATGGCTAAGACTCGGCGATTGGATATTTCTTTCAATGAGCTTATGGATATGGCAGAAAATGGTGAACTGGAGATACGCCCGGAATTCCAACGAATTTTCGTTTGGACTGAAGCGCAACAGTCCAGATTCATTGAATCGTTATTACTTGAATTACCCGTGCCTCCGATATATGTAATTGAGCAGGGTGAGGAAGGACACTACCTATTAATTGATGGCTTACAACGACTTTCTACCTACCTACATTTTCGAGGTTGTTTAACTAACAAATACCGAGACGTTGAACATGGTCAATATCTAAAACTTGAGTCCTGTGACATCGTTACACAACTTAACGGCATTACATGGGATCAACTCGACACGGCGTTACAAATCAGACTCAAGCGTTCATTCATAATTATTCAAGTTATTCGAAAGGAAAGTAACAACGACCTCAAGTTCCATATGTTTAAACGTTTGAACGCAGGCGGAGCGAGTTTGTCCCCCCAGCAATCGCGCAATGCATTTATGCGAATACTTCCAAATGGCGATCAAGTCATGGACTTCGCCGAATCAGTTGCTAAGACTCCCGATTTTATCGCGACTTGCACATCTGTACTTTCGGACAAGCACATGGATGGTCAAAATGATGCGGGCTTTGCCTTAAGATTTTTTGCCTTCAAAAATGCGCGCGCCAATTACATCCACGACGTCGATTCCTTTATTGATGATTTCGTTGAGGAAATTGCACGTGAAGGTGCATCAAAGAAGACGAGTTTTGACTACATAAAAGAGAGAAAACATTTTCTGAAGACCTTTGAAGTACTTAACACTGCAACTGCGGACCGTTCATTTACTTTCCCTAATCGTGACTATACGGAGTTGACTTTAGGTTTTTCTGTCTATCACTTTGAAGGCGTAACGTTAGGCATTCAGCCTTACCTAGAACACTTGGACGCCACCGATTCGAGACAAATGTTACGATTGGGCAGGGCACTGACCGAAGCACGGCTATCTTCTAAGTTCAAAACGGTTTCCGCAGGCGGCGGCAAAAATACGAAACGGCAACTCGACGCGCGTATCGCAATAATTGGCTTAGCAGTTAAATCGATGTTGAAATTGTAAATATAATGAATGCTGAAGATGCCGCGACTCAATTAGAGGACGATAAGCGCAGTCGGCTTAATGAGTTGACTTTCCTAGAAAACATCTGCAACTCATTGCCCGACGAAATTCAACAAAACCGTATGCGTAAAGCAGTAATTCTTATGCTCTATGCACAATTGGAGGGGTTTACCAAAACGGCCTTAGAAATTTATTGCCGACATATCAACGAGGCAGCATTGAGATGCGGTGATGTATTACCTGAGCTCGCGACCAGCGCATTTTCCGAAGTTTTTAAGGCATTACAAGGTTCGGATAAAGCTACAAAAAAATTCTTACCTAATGAGCTTCACGAACTGAAAGAAGACTTGCGAACGTTTGCAATTCAAAAAACATTAGTCTCATTGTGTGCCAATTTTATGCAGGCTGAACTTAAAATTCCCGACAAGTACGTCGATATGGAATCAAATCTAAAGCCTATGGTGCTTAAGAAAAATCTGTACCGTTTAGCTCTACCGTTCCAAATGTTCAACGAACACATCGGCATATTAGACCGGCTTTTGAATCAGCGAAACACAATAGCGCACGGAGGACTGGTAGCCGGAATTGGCGCGGTCGACTATGCAGAAATGCGTCAAGCCGCGTTAAATATAATTGACGCACTTCAGGAAAAAGTTATTCAGGCAATTTCAACTCGAAGCTATTTGCGGGACCAGGTTTAAATCTAAACCACCAAAGCCCTAGCCGCCGCCAACACCGTGTCATCCGAAGGCAGCACCAACGTCGCCGCACCCGCCAGCGGCGTAAACGTATCAGCACCCACGACGCGCTTGCAGGCTTTGGCGCCTAGGCCGGCTTCAACAATCGCGGTGAATACGCCTTCACTGATACCGGCGCTTTCACGGCCTTCGTCGACGATCAATACCGCCCTGCATTCGCGCGCGTGTTCGGCGATTTGCTTGGCGTTGAGCGGCTGCAGCCAGCGTAGGTCCAGCACCCGCACTTTTTTGCCTTCCATCGCTAACTGCTTCGCGGCGCGCAGGCTCATCAATACGCCATTGGCATAGCTAATAATGAGTAAGTCAGTGGCCTCGCCAAAATAAATTCGGCCTTCGCCTAGTTTCATTGCTTGCGTCGGTGCTGGATAGGCGAACTGCCACTGGCCATCGCCCGGTTCATGCAAATCTTTCGTCATGTACAGCGCGATGGGCTCCAAGAATGCGCAGACGCGGCCATCCACATGCGCCAATGCCATCAGCGTACGCAGCATCATCGCTGCGTCATCGCCCCGGCTGGGGCAGCCGATAACCAATGCCGGAATATCGCGCAGCGCGGTGATCGAGTTATCGTTATGAAAATGCCCACCAAAGCCTTTTTGATAGCCTAGGCTGGCCATGCGCATCACCATCGGGTTGCGAAATTGGTTATTGCTGAAAAATTGCAGGCTGGACGCCTCGCCGCGAATTTGATCGCAGGCATTATGAAAATACGCCAAATACTGGATTTCCGGCATCGGCAATAGCCCGACATTGGCAAAGCCCTGCGCCAAGCCCAAGATCGTTTGCTCATCCAATAGGGTATTGAAAACACGGCTGCCTTTGAAGGTTTTGAACAAATTCTTGGTGACCGTGTAAACGCCACCTTTGAGCGCCACGTCTTCGCCAAAGATCACCGAATTCGGGTATTTCAGCAGTAAATCATGCAGCGCCAAATTGATATTGACGGCCAAATGTTTCGGCGCAGCTGCTTCTGGCAACTGCTCGCCCCACAGTGCAACGCGCTTATCCGCATAGTCGCAGCGTATGGATTCGGCTTTGACCGCTTCCGGTGTGTAAGGCGCTAACGGTGCCATGACTGCCGCAAGCGTGGTCAATTTCGGCGACTGATCCGCCGCTTCAGCGGCAGCAAAGCATTTTTTGCGGATCGATTCGTACAGCGCAATCAACTCATCCGGCGTCAACGCACCGGAATCGAGCGCAAGCGCCGCACTTTTGAGTATAGGATCGGCGGCCTCGCCCGCCAGCACATCCTCAAGCGCGCGATATTCGATTTCAAAATCGGTGCCCGCGTGGCCCATCAGCCGCACGGTTTTTAAGTGCAAAAAGGTTGGACGACGGCTACTGCGGCAGTGATTGACTGCCGCCTGCACTGCCGAGTACCCCGTGCCCAAGTCCAAGCCATCGGCATAAAAATAATCCAGCGCATTACGGTTTTTGAAACTCGCCGCGATCCAATTGCTGGGCGAGCGCACGGAAATACCAATGCCGTTGTCTTCACAGACAAATAAACACGGTGCGCTCAGGCCCTGATACGCAGTCCACTGCGCGGCATTAAAAGCGCCCTGCGCGGTGGAATGGTTGGCGCTGGCGTCGCCAAAGGAGCAAATTGAAATGCTGTCGTCTGGAATGGGTAGCTTGTGATTCAAGCGTTTCGCAAGCTCAATGCCCAGAGCGGTGCCGTAGGCTTTCGGCAAATGGCTGGCAATCGTGGACGTTTGTGGCAACACCCATAGCGGTTTCGAGCCCCAAACTTTGTGCCGGCCACCGCTGGCGGGATCTAAGCTCGAGGCAGCAAAGCTGTAGGCGGAATCCATGATTGGATCCATGCCCGGCAGCTTGCGAAAACGCTCCGCCATAAAACCGCCGGAACGATAGTGCAAAAACGCCGGGTCGGTGTGGCGCGCAGCACGCGCGACCATCGCGTTACCTTCATGGCCGGAGCTACCAATGGTGTAAAACACTTTATTTTGCACGCGCAACACGCGCGCCATCAAATCTAGGTGCCGTGAAATCAGCTGCGATTCTAAAAGTTCTAACAAATCAGCAACTTGCAGCGAACCGTCAGCAACTAGATCATGGCGGCCTAAGCGCACAGTAGCGCCTGCGTGTTGGCGACAAAACGCGAGAAAATTCGCATCGACGGCTTCTGCGCGGTTTACGCCACGGCTTGTGGACAGATAGCTTGGTAAAGGCAGGGGGCTAGGTAACGGCACGGGGCTAGATAAAGACATGCGTAAGATTTCGTGAAAATTGACAGGCGCGAAGTGTAGCTTGGCTGGCAGGCAGATACAGCCGCACGCCGATTTACCAGCCTCGGCCTTCAGGCCGAACTAGGCACCGCCTTCAGGCCGATGACACGGAACTGCGCCGTGTTAGCTTAGTCACATGCGTTTCGCAGCATTCATCAAACAAACAGGGCTTCAGATGACCATTCCGCTAATCCGGTTTCAACTAGGACACCATCGAAGACTCGCAGCGCTGCTGTTCGCGCTGAGCGTTGCACCCGCGAGCTTTGCCAAGATGTTGATTCCAATGCCTATCAATTTGGATTCACTAGCGAATGTGGAGGATAAAGGACTGTGCTTGATCGCTGGCTGCGATGACTTTGGCTCGTCGGTACGCCTACCGCCGCATGAAGTGGCGCAAATGCCACTTTGGAAAACCGATTCGCGGGCGTGGGCGCGGGCACTATTTTGGTTTTGCAATGCCGATGGTTATTGCGCAAAGTCAAATGATCAGGTGCCTCCTGTGGGCGCATGGGGCGAAATAAACGTGCCAATTCCTGCAAAAGAAAATCTGATCGTACACTTGCCATACTCACTACTGTCGTCGGTGTTGAAGGATCCGGCGCCGCAAGTTCGCGCCGCCGCGTTAATGCGTATGGATCTAACCAGCCCGGGCGCACGCATAGCCGCCGAAGCGTTGCTGAGCGACGCCGCTTGGGTTGAACCGCTGGCGCACACAGTGGCAGACCACGCCTATTCGGTGCTGAATGCCGCGTTTCCAGAGCGCTTTTCGACGCGCGGCAAAATCGCGCTAAACCGGGAGCGTGGCATTAAAGCCCTGGCCGACATACGCATGCCCTACGCCAAACTAGCGACCGATTGGTCAAGCAAAATTGCGAACTACCCGCACACGACCGGTGTGAACGCGACGCCTGACTGGGCGCAAAAAAACGTCACCAGCTTTTGGCTAGATCGCGGCGCGCTGGCAGGGTTTTGGCATTTAGCCAGCCCACAGCAACTGGAGGCGGCGCTTGCGCATCAAGATCCAACGATACGCCTGACGGCATTCGACGCCTTGTCGATCCGCGAACGGCGTAAAGACTTAAGCGCACTTGCGATTCGAGCTAACAAATTAGGTGGCGCGAGCAGTATCGGCAGCTGCATTCCCCAAATGCAATCGATTGGCTTTGATTTGTTCACTGCGATCCTGCAAAGCGGTCAAATGCATGAAACAACGCTGTTTATGGACTCCTTGGACTATCAAACCAAAACGCGTTTATCGTTAGAGCTTGCCGGCAACCCAGTCACAGAAATCGCTGCGTATTTGACTCAACATCCGAACAATGCAGCGCAGTTCGCGCCGATTCTGCGCCGCTGGGCGCAGGCAGACACACGATATTCAGTGTCAGCACTGGCCGCTGCGGGCTTGAGCGCAGACTTGCCACGTTTGAAAACCGTTGCCGACGCCGGTGACTTTTCCCAGCTGCTGGGGCGCGATGATGCAGCGATCTATCAATCAGCACAGTCATACTATGTGGCGCGGCGCACCTTTGATTCGACGCAAAAGCGCAGCGAAATCGACAATCAGAGCAGGCGCGAGGGCGTTTCTAGCCAATGGTTCCAATACGCGTATTCCTTAGCAGATGATAAGGCTGCGGCGCTGTTCGCCGAAATTTTTGCAGCTGCCACCCCCAAGGCCGCACGTACGGAACAATTGCGCACCTTGCATGCGGCACTTATTTACTCGGCAAACCGAAAGTCCATGAATGCATTGCTTTGGCGGCAGCACGAAATCTTGCTGCCGCAACACGCTGCAGCGATCTTGGCGGCAGACCCAAACGCAGCGAAAACTGCCTTGCGGTTGCTCAGCAACACAGAGTGGTCAAGTCAAATCACCGATCTAGCGAAGCTACAAACGACGGACTATTGCTATGACTACGCTAGCATCATGACGCCACTGATGAACCTGCTACCACTCAAACCACAAGAAACCTATCTGCTGTATGCACTAGACAACGAACCGGCGTGCGCGATTGCAAGTTATCTAACAAGCGCCAATGTAAAACCGCTCACCGCAGCTCAGGTGTTGAGCGCACGCATCGCGCGCGAACGTGGGAAGAGTCAGGTGCTGCTGGCAGCGGCACTTCAGACGGCACGTTACCAATGGCCGGAACTGGACGGGCGCTAGGCGCGCGCGCTGTATACTTATTCATCTATCGTCGGACGATGCCGCCCATTCATGACGATTCACAAAACTTCGGGCCTGCTATTAAACCTGCGAGTGGGTTAAAGTGAGGAAAGGGAAATTAATTGGATGGGATCTGAAATGCGCGATAAATTCGCTCGACGTTTTCAATATTTGCGTGTGGCACTGCTGACATTAGGCATGGTGGGAACGGCGATGGGTCAGTCGTTCACGCTTTCCGTGCCTGCAAACCCAAATGGATTGCCAGTAGCAGCCGGTGCAGACGTCGGTTTTAGCGTCGGTGGGGCGACTGCAGGTGTTTCAATAATCATTAACAAAAGCGCAGACGTTACCTATCTCGCGAGCTTAACCACTCCTGGCTGGACTTGCACTGGTAGCGTTGCTTTGGTCTGCTCCGGCCCTGGTAACGGTTTCAATTTTACCTTGACAATGCCGCCGGAAGCCCCGTTAAACCCAATCACTTCAGCAACTGGTGTGCGCACCATAACTGCAGGCCAGGGAACGGTTTCGGCTTCCAAGGATGTAACCTACAGCGTAGTCAGCGATATCGTCATCCAGCCCCCAACTGTTGCTGCACTTGCCGTTGGTGCATCCTCCCAGCTAAATTTTGTCGTCATTAATGGCGGGCCTGCCGCACCCTACAACTGGTTTTACCAAACGCGCGTGCTTTTTACCTTGCCGAGCGATCTCGTTTACGCCGGTTCCAACACCGCGCCTTGGTCTTGCACTGCTGCAGGTGCAAACGTTACTTGCTTGCTTGATGAAGCATCGACGCCTAGCCCAGTGTCCCGCCCAATCCCTTTGACAGTGCGCCGAAGTTCCGCGCCAGCAGGGCAGTCGCTCATCAGTTATTCGGTAGGCACGTTAAATAATGACCCCAACCCCAGCAATAATCAGGGTTCGGTTTTGGTGCCGCTTGGCGTGGCGGCAACGGTAGATTTACGCCTGGCCGGTACTAATCCTGGCCCACAGGACAGCGGCACAGCTTTTACAACACGCTTTACACTTGATGCTGTGCAAGGCCCAGGGGCGGCGAATACCGAGGTTCGCTTTAGTCAACCCAGCAGTTCGACCCAGCAAATTCAGGCCGTTAGTGCTTCGTCCTCTCAGTTTACCTGCTCCGTCGATGTGGGCGGCCTCGGCGGCAATTGCGTCGCCAGTGTTTATGGCACTTTGGGCGTTACAACCACGCCAGCACCGGTTGAGTTTAGCGTCACCGGAGTTGCGCCGGTCGTAGCGACATCCCAGTCGAATTCAATCGTATTGCGTGGCGTCGTCAGCAGCGCAACGTCGGATACAAATCCTGGCAATAACGCTGCTGATGTCGGCATTACGGTCCTTGGGCCAGCGCCAGTCGCCGCGCAGTTACAAATTAGCAAAAACGCTAGCGCAAGTTCGGTCAGCAGTGGCCAGGAATTCACCTATGCCTTAAATGTTTCAAACGTTGGTTCTGTGCCCGCGACTAGCGTAATTCTTGAAGATCAATTGGCTTCAAGTTTGACCTTTCTAGCCATAGAACAAGCGTCGGCAGGGCTTAGCTGCAACCAATCTGCGGGCCTAGTGCGCTGTATACAAACCCAGTTGAATCAGGGCGCACAAGCCACAGTAACTTTGCGTGTCCGCGCGCCAACGGCTCTGGGAACCATCGCCAATACCGCCACCGTCACTTCCAACAACTCAAGCGCGAGTCAATCGGCCAGCGCGAACGTGCAAGTCAGCTCAGGCCTAGATTTGGTATTGGTAAAATCAGACAGCGTTGATCCGGTCAATGTCGGCGGCGAGTTTGACTATTTATTAAGCGTTAGCAACCAAGGCACAAGTGTTGCTAGGTCGCTGATTTTGAGCGATGACTTGCCTAACTCAACAAGTTTTGTTTCCGCAAATGGCGGCGGTTTTAGCTGCAGTGGCGGGCAGAATCTGCGTTGCACTTTAAGCAGCCTTGCGGCAGGCGCAACTGCCACGGTTCAGGTAAGAGTGCGTGCATTATCAGCAGGTCAAGCACTCAACACAGCCAGTGTCACGACGCCAGATGTAGAAGTTACTTTGGCAAATAATTCTGATTCTGAAACAACTACATTCGCCATCGTTAGCGTCGATACCGACCTAGTGCTAACCGCACCCAGCACGCAAAATGCAACGGTCGGCAGTGATACCGCCGTCATCTACACCGTGCGCAATGCGGGGCCAGCGAATTCCAACTGCGGCACATTAAATTTATCGCTGAGTGGCGGCGTTGCCGCCGCTTTTTCACTGAAATCGGTGTCCGGATTAGGCGCAACTTGCTCCGTCGCCGGTAGCACAGCGACTTGTCAGCTGCCGCCTATTAATGCATTCGCGCAAACGCAAATAAGCGCCACTTTGGGCGCAATTGGCGCGGCAAGCTCGACGCTGACTGCCACGCTTAACTGTGCGACCGACACAAATCCAAGCAACAACACCGCCACCACGGCGCTTACCGGCATTTTGGCGCCCGGCGCAGATTTAAAGTTGACCGTACGCGATGACGATCCAGTTGTTCTTGCTAGTGAATACAACTATGTCGTCAGCGCGGATAACTTTGGCCCCGAGGAAGCGCGCGGAGTCGCTGTCAAATTCACCCTACCCGAAGGCACGGATTTTGTCAGCTTCACGGGCGCTAACTTTAGCTGTTTGGCGCAAGCTCAAATCATTACGTGCCCGTATTCCGTAAATTTAAGCGCGTTGGCAACCCAACGCACCGCGCGTCTGACCGTTCGGGTTCGTGCGCGTGCCGAAGTGGGTCAAGTGACGGCAGTTATTGAACTCAGCAGTGTAAGTCGTGACTCAAATCCCAGTGACAATACGATCCGCGAAACCACGCAAATCAATGCCAAAGACGCAGAACAAGTGGCCGGCGTGATTTTACCGCAACTTACCGATCAATTTGCACTTGATGCAGCACCCGTGGTGGCCGATATTTGTGCAAAGCCCGTGCCTGAACTCGTCGCGCAATGTGAAGCCATTATCGATGCGGCTTTGGATCGCGACATCGGCGCATTGCAGAGTGGTCTACGCGCGGTATTCCCGGAAGAGGTTCTATCTGAACGTCTAGCCCTGATTCAGCAGTCCGCGACCCAGTTTAGTAACGTTGATTCCCGCCTGAGCGAGTTGCAAAACGGCGGTGGTTCGGGTTTGAGTTTGAGCGGACTTAACTTGGCGTTTGGCAAAACACTGATACCGCTGGGCCTGCTGCAACCCTTGTTAGACGACGACGACGAAGCCGAGGTCGGCGGCAGCGGTGATCTTATTTCACCGTGGGGTTTCTTTGTCAACGGCACTTACAGCCGTGGCGATCAAACCCTAGACCGTACGCTTCGCACCGTCAGCTCGGATTTCAGCAACATTGGCGTCACTGCCGGTGTCGATTACCGTCTGAGCATCCGTACCGTGCTCGGTGCGGCATTAGGGTATTCCAAGTTCGACACGGATCTTTCCGATGACGGAAGCACCAGCAGCAAAGCGATCACGCTGACCGGCTATGGCTCGCACTACTTTACAGACAATTTATACGCCGATGCTCGCATCACCCTTGGCAACGCAAGTTTTGATTCGATTCGTAGGATTCGTTTTAACTATCAAAACTTCAGCGTTGATAAAACCGCGTTAGGCAGCAACGATGCGCGTCAGTATGCTCTTGCGGTTGGTATGGGCTACAACCTGCAAAAAGGTGCCTGGTCGATTACCCCGAATGCGAACATTCGATACTTCCGCAGCAATGTCGACGGCTACACTGAAACCGGTGCCGGTGCAAACAACGTGATATTCGACGACCAGCAGGTTAGCTCGTTGCAATATAACTTGGGCGTCCAGGTGTCGCGTCCGATTAGCATGAGCCACGGGGTCTTAGCGCCACAGTTTGACATCAGCTTCGGACATGAGTCCCAAGACGCAAATTTTGCGCTAAATGCACGATTGGTCGATGCCACCGCGACTCAGGTCTTCGTAGTGCGCGCGCAAGAACCGGATAAGAGCTTTGGCAACATCGGTTTGGGCTTTGTCTACGTTACCAGCAATGGCCGTCAGGGTTATTTGACGTACCGAAGGTTATTCGGGAATGACTCGATTCAACGCGACTCCATTAATTTGGGTGCCCGCTTTGATTTTTAGGGTCTAAGCTTTCCAAGTAGTTTGTTTGCAATCGCAAACAAATGGATGAAAGACTTATTCGAACATTTGAAGTATTTTTTGGTGAAGTTTTTTAGGAGTGCGACAATGTTTCAAATCGGTAAATTGCAGACGATGGTTCTGGCTTTTTCAATCGCCATTTTGGCTGCATGGCCAAGTTCGGCGAAAAAATTGACCGGCGCGGATATTCCTGAAGGCGCAATCAAAATCGACGATTTGATGATTGTAGACTGCTTATTGCCCGGCCAAGTGCGGCAAATGGGCACAGAGTTTACCTACTTGTCCGCGCGTCGCCCGATCCGCACTAGCGCCAAAGACTGCGCTATACGCGGCGGCGAATACGTTGCGTTTGATCGCGCTAATTACGGCACCGCATTAAAAATTTGGCTGCCAGCGGCGAATCAAAACGACGCCAACGCGATGAATTACGTCGGTGAAATCTATGAAAAAGGCTTGGGCGTGGCGCCGGATTACGCGCTCGCAAAAAGTTGGTATGAAAAGTCAGCCGCGAAAGGCAATTCCAGTGCAATGATCAATTTGGGCTCCATGTTTGAGCGCGGCCAGGGTGTCAGCGCCGATATGGTGCAGGCGATGAACTGGTACCGCAAGGCATCGGGCTTAAAAGGCTCTGATCTGGAAGTGGTGACTGAGGCTGATCGAGTATCGCGGCGCGCGCAAGCGGAAGAACTCGATCAGTTGCGTATTCAAACGCTTGATTTAAAGCAACAGTTAAGCGATGCGCGCGGCGCTCTAAAAGCCAAACAAGATTTATTGGCGGCAACGCAAGCGACGCTGGGTGCGACGCAAGCCAAAGTCGCGACCCTGAAAGCTGCAAGCGCAGAAGCGCAGGCGGCGCGCACACAAATTGCGGCGTTGCAAACCCAGCTCGCCGAACAACAAAGCTCGGTCGACACCGCACGCATGAGCACCGGCGTGGCGCTGTCAAAATTAGGCGTAGATTTCAGCAAAACCGGCGCTGCACCTCCGGGCACAAAGCCTACGATCAACGTTATTTCGCCCAAATTGGCACTTACTCGGGGCGGTGTACTTGCGGCACCGCTATTGACGCAGTTACCAACCTACCAAATTATCGGCCGCGTCTACCCTTCCAAAGGGCTGCGCGCGCTGAAAGTCAATGACCAAAACGTATTGGACAAAATTGACGAGGACGGTATTTTTGAAGTCACCGTCAGTGTCGCGAACGCCAATCAGCCGGTCGCCATCGACGCCGTGGCACAAGATGGTTTAGAAACCACCGAAAGTTTTGTACTGACCTCTGAATCCCAAGCGGCTGCCACCGCAAAACGCGTCACCAGCAAAATGTTTGCGCGCCGCATGCGTGGCGATTTGGGCAATTTTCAGGCGCTGGTGATTGGCAACGACAATTATGACGGCTTTGCCAAACTTGCCTCAGCCAGTTCCGATGCGACTGAAATTGGCAGCATTCTAAGCACGCGCTATGGCTTTAAGGTCGACGTGTTAACCAACGCGACGCGCGCACAGTTGCTGCTGAAGCTTTCAACGCTCGCCACCACACTCAAAGCAAATGACAATTTGGTCATATATTATGCCGGCCATGGGCAAATCGATACCGCCGGAAAGGGCTATTGGGTGCCGATTGATGGTAAAGAAAATGACCCGACAAGCTGGGTGGGCAACGATGTAATCACCGACTTTTTAGGTGCGGCGCTTGCCAAACACGTCATGGTGATTGCAGATTCCTGCTATTCAGGAACGCTTAGCGGTGCAGCCACCCGGCCCATTCCAGCCACCGCAAAGGATGAAGACGTCCTGTTTATCTCGCGCGTCAAGTCGCGAACGGTGCTGGCCTCGGGTGGCTTGGCACCCGTATTAGACAGCGGTGGCAACGGCCATTCGATTTTTGCGTCCGCCTTTATCAGAGCGTTAAACACTGGCGACGGTTTGATGGACGGCTACCGATTATTTGAAGATATCAACACGCAAGTAGTGCAGCGATCCGCAGCCGCACGTCTGCCGCAGCGCCCGCAGTATTCGGCGCTGAAACACGCCGGGCATGAAGGCAGCGAATTCTTCTTCTTACCGAAAGATGCATGATCAGCCGTTAGCCCGTAGGACTAAGTAGTTCTGGTGCCCCGATTAGCCCCGACGGCATCAGAACTAGGTTTTAAATCCCGCCCGGCCGCCCTGGAATCGTTTGGCATTAATTGTGATCGCCTAGGCCAGCGTCTGCCTTGCTGCACTGAGTGCTACTTTGGGGTGCTACACTTGATCGTCTTAATCTTGTGAATTATCTTGCCAAGCGTGCTTTTAAATTGCTCAAACCAACTCGCGCCAGCCTATGACGCTTCCTGAAATTCCCGGCTACCAGCTTGAGCGAGAAATTGGCGTGGGCGGGATGGCACGCGTCTATTTAGCTATTCATACCGCACTAGACCGGCGCGTGGCTATGAAGGTTATGGCACCTGCGCTAGTGGCTGACCCGGCATTTTCCAAGCGGTTTTTACGTGAAGCACGTACCTTAGCTGGGCTGACGCACCCGAACATCGTTGCGGTTTACGATGTTGGCGCGACGGATGCGCTGCTGCATTACTTTGCGATGCAGCACCTAGAAAACGGTGATATGTCCGCGCGCATCACGCGCGGCATCCCGGAAACAGAGGTCGTGCGGATTATTTCAGTGATCGCCAAAGCACTGGGCTTCGCGCATCAGCGGGGCGTGATCCATCGCGACGTGACACCCGGCAACATTATGTTTGATGGTGCGAATAATCCGGTCTTGACGGATTTCGGTATCGCACGCAGCGAACATGGCTCGACACGCATCACCCAAACCGGCGTCAGTATCGGCACGTCAAGCTATATGAGCCCCGAGCAAGCGCGTGGTGGTGAAATTGACCAGCGCAGCGATTTGTACAGTTTGGGCGCGTTGACTTTTGAAGCTCTCACGGGGCATCCACCGTACAAAGGTGCTGATGGCTTTGCCGTGGCTTATGCACACGTGTTTGAGCCCATACCTAGATTGCCCGCCTATGTTTCACATTGGCAGTCTTTCATAAATAAGGTGCTTGCCAAAGACCCAAACGAACGCTTTGACAATGCTGAGCAATTCGCCATGGGCTTAAGCGATGTCGGCGTCAGCGCGCAGCGCATCGTGCCGCAACGGGTGTTGAATAAAGTCTCGCCAGCGATGCCCGTTACTGCCGCAAATTTGCCGCGACCGGCTGCGTTGCAAAAGCCGCTCAATGTCGATGCGCGCGCACTTGCGCCAATTAAACAAGTGATCGCACCGAGCGCTAGTACGGCAGATCGACCTACCCTGCCATTGCGCGCTATGCCAATGCCAGCACAAAGGAACACCGAACAAATCGCTGACAACCAAGTCGCATCTAAACGTGCGATTTGGCCATTGGCCCTGGCTGCATTAACCGCGATCGGTCTAGGTGTCGGCGGATGGTGGCTACAACAGCAAAAGCCAAACAAGGAATTCGATCCGATTGTGGCTGAAGCGGATCCCGGATCGATTAAAACTGAACTTGATCGAACAGCCATCACCAGTCCCACATTGGATAAAGATTCAGACAGTGTCGACCCATTAGCTACCGACCCCAGAGCTACCGACCCTAGCGCGCCTGAGTTTACGGATCCGCTTGATCCAATGGCGTCAGATTTAGTGGATGGCGCGGAAGCACTTGATCCTGCGGCGGGCCCACCGTTGGCCTCGCAATTTGGCCCACCCACACGCGCGACTTTTGTTAAACCTTGGCTCTTTACCGGCGCTGCATTGGCAAAAAAGAATCAGTGTTTTCTGGTGCGCAGTGGCGCGGTTGATTTCTATCGCTTGGCACTATCGATCGATACCTACTCTAGCATTGCACAAAAAGGTATTGCCGATTGTTTTGCCACGATTACGCCCAAAATTGATGCGCTGCTGGCGCAAGATGCACCCGACGTTGTTGCATTTTTAGCCGAGCTAAGCTTGATCGAAAAATCAGCGTTGGCCGCAGGCACTGGTTCGAAAGAAGCGCTCCTGCTGGCCTCGGAGCGCAAACGAATCGTTACGTCCTTGCTTGCCCGTGGCAAACCGCTTGAAGTTAAATGGCAGGGCAGTGCGGCCGAGAAGCTGTATCAGAACGTATTGCTATTAGAACCAACGAACGCGGTTGCACTGGCAGGCGTAAAACGCGCGCCTGGCATTGGCAAACCTGGCTTTGCTTTTAGCGATAGCATGAAATCAGGCGGAAAATCATCGGCCATGAGCATCATTGGCGCTGGCGAGGTAATCCTACGCGACGCCAAGGGTGGCACTGCCAGGGTTATAATTTCAGATAATTTTGCGGTTGCCAGATCTGAAGTGACCTTTGGCGAGTACCGCCGGTTTGCCCAAGCCAGTGGTTATCGCGGTAGCACGCAGGGTTGCAAGAACATCGAAGGTTTTGCCTTATTTGTCTCGAAAGATCGCACTTGGCAAAAGCCGGGGTTTGAGCAGACTGATCGACATCCCGTAGTTTGTGTGGATTTTGCCGATGCCCAAGCCTATGCGCGCTGGTTGAGCAAGGAAACCGGCGAAAATTATCGCCTGCTCAGCGAAGCTGAGTGGCAGTTGCTTGCGAAAGCGGCTCCGGCACCTGGCTGTCGCAGTGGCAACATCGGTGATAGCAAATTTGGCACGCAATTTGATGAGCGTAAAGTTTATGGCTGTAGCGACAATTTTGCTGCCACAGCGCCTGCTGGCAATTTTGGCGCAGATCGCAATAATTTGGTTGATTTAACCGGCAACGCGCGCGAATGGGTTGAAGATTGCTGGAACCCCAGCCTAGCCCTACACCCTAAAGGCGGTGCCGCGTGGCAAACCGGTCGTTGCGGCAATCGCATCGCCATGGGCACATCGTGGATAAGCACGCCATCAGAAACCAGCACGGTCATTCGTACGTCCTTTGATAGCGATGCGCGCAATAATACCGTTGGATTTAGGGTGGCGCGCACAGTTGCACAAATCCCATAAACAGACACAATGCGAAACACGCGCTGTATTCACTCAATAACCTGTATTCACGTCGCAACCTGATCGAGAAGCCCATGAGACTCCTTTTCCCGAATGCCGAACATGCGCAAATTGAACTTGGCAATGGTTTGCACACCATCGGCAGCGCTCCAGGCGCCAAAGTCAAGCTTTTTGCCCCAGGCGTATTGGCAAATCACTGCGAACTGCAGGTCAACGGCGAAACCGGGATGCTCTCGCCGGTGCCTGGTGCCGCATTAACGCTCAATGGCGCGCCAATCACCCGCAGCACTGAAGTTCGCGCTGGCGACGTCATTCAAGTAGCAGACGTGCGGGTGCGCATTGTCGCCGTTGATAAGGCCGGGGCATCTGCAGTGCCCATGGTGCAAAAGCGCCAGGAAGAAGCGGATGATGGCCGCACCCGCGTGCGCTCGGCGCTACCAAAATTCATGCTGCGCGGCGTTTCTGGTGCAACGTTTGGCAAAGTGTTCCCACTCACGGGGGTTACCGTGATTGGTCGCAACCCGGAATGCGACATTTCAATTCCGACTGATGAAGTTTCACGACGCCACGCCGAGCTGCGCCCTAGTCAAGATGGCGTCATGGTTGAAGATTTGGGCTCGGCGAATGGCACTTTTGTCAATGATCGCCGGGTAACGCGCGAGCTGCTTAAACATGGTGATGAGCTGCGCTTTGATCAATTACGGTTTCAACTCATTTCACCGGGGCGCGAGATGATGGGCGGCGCGGGTGCCAGCACAGGTTCCGCATCGTCGAACTCGTCGTCAAACTCAAATTCGGCTGTCCCTGCGTCTAACGGCGGTATCTCCACTACGGTATGGATCGTGCTACTAGTGGTTGCATTGGCGCTGCTGCTCGGTGCGATGAAATTTGCCGGAGTGTTTTGATGTCGGGTGATCCAGCATCCTCTGACGCTTCTGCTTCGTTCCACGCTTTTCGTATTCACAATGATAGCCAAGGCTACCGGGCAGATATTGAATCGCTAGTGCTGGATGATTTGAATGCGGGTGAAGTCACGATCAAAACGGCCTTTTCATCGGTCAATTTTAAAGATGCCCTCGCTGGTACCGGCAAGGGCAAAATTTTGCGCCAGTTCCCGCTAGTTGGCGGTATCGATATCGCCGGACACGTTAGCGAAAGCCGCGATGCACGTTTTCGTGAAGGTGATGCGGTTTTAGTGACCGGCTGCGGGCTTTCCGAAACCCGCGACGGTGGTTACTCACAAGTGCAAAGGCTGGATGCAAATTGGGTCGTACACTTGCCAGCGGGGCTGACGCTGCGGGACGCGATGGCTTTAGGTACTGCAGGCTTCACCGCCGCTTTGAGCCTTTGGCGCATGCTGGCAAATGGTCAGCGCCCTGAAATGGGGCCGGTGGTGGTTACCGGTGCAACGGGTGGTGTCGGCTCCCTCGCGATTGATTTATTCACGGTTGCTGGTTTTGAGATGCATGCTATTACGGGAAAAATCGAGCAGTTCGATTTCCTTAAACAAATTGGTGCTCGCCAGTGTGTTGCCCGGAGTGGTTTAAGTTTTGGTGGTCGTCCGCTCGAAGCCGCGTCCTGGTCGGGTGCGGTGGATAATGTCGGCGGCGAAATGCTCGACATGCTCACCCGCGTGATTCAGCCCTGGGGCAATATCGCCAGCTGCGGTATGGCCGGTGGGCACGAGCTACACACGACCGTGATGCCCTTTATTATTCGCGGCATCTCCCTGCTTGGCATCAATTCTGCCAACACCCCCTACCCGCTACGTGCGCAAATCTGGCAGCGCCTAGCCAGCGATTGGAAGCCAAAGCATTTGGAATTGATCGCCGCTAAAGAGATCACGCTGGATCAGCTTCAGGACACGTTCGCGACGATGCTCGCGGGTGGTGCACTCGGGCGCACGGTGGTTCGGCTTTAGCAGATTTTAGCGCTATTGCGAGCCCAATTAATCCTTGCTAGGGTGTTTTTCTTGGCTCCTCTCCTGTTCGCGAAATTTTGCTGGCCCTGAGCTAATTTTTATCGCTGTTGTTATTTCAACTAGCTCTGCGCGATTTCGCCCGGCTTGTTTGGCTTGATATAGCGCGGCATCAGCAGTACGAATCACCTGTTCGAAGTGACTAGCCTGTGCTTGATTTTCTGTGTGCTCGGAGGGCGGAGAAAAACACGCGGCGCCGATGGAAGTAGTGACACGAATTTTTTGCCCACCCAAATCAAATTCTTGCAGGGAGATTAAGCGCAGAATTTTTTCTAGTAGCGCCTGTTGCGCAGGTGCCGATTCCGCGAACTCCAAAATCATGAACTCTTCACCGCCCATGCGAAATACCGGTTTACAGGCTTGCTGCAAACGCAAAGCAAATTGCACCAGCACGGCATCACCACCAGCGTGCCCAAACTCGTCATTTATTTTTTTGAAATAATCAATATCAAGCAAAATAATCAACAACGGCTTATTTTGCGGCACGTGCAAATAGCGCTCATAAAAACATCGGCGGTTATAACAACCCGTCAATGGGTCAGTCAGCGCAAGTGTTTCAAGTTGGACGTTGGCATCAGCAAGCTCTTGCGTGCGGGTGCGCACTTGCGCTTCTAGTGATTGTGCCAAATTGAGTGCTTTACGTTTGAGCGCATCTGCCCGCAGACGGCCCAGCCATGTGCCGGAATAAATTAAAGCCACCGCCGCGATCACTGCTAGCCACGGGTTACGCCACCACGGCAGCATGACTGAGAAGGAATGCTCAATCGGACCATAAGGGCGACCCAAAGCATCTTGCGCCCAGACTTTAAGGACATATTCGCCGCCAGGTAGTCGGGCAAAATTACGGCTCGCGTCGGCCGTCCAAACACTGGGCATCGCCTCAAGCCCTAGCAGCTGGGTGCGATAGCGAATTCGCGATTCACGCGAATACGAAAGCAGCCGATAGCGTGCATGCAATTCGGCACCGTTGGGTAGAACTTCATTCGCTAAATAGGCTTTATTTGCCACTCGCAGCGCAGTGAAAATTAGCGGCGCGTTTGGCTGCAAATTAGCTTGCGGCTTAGGATCAAAAATTGCAGCACCACCGACATTTGATGCCCAAATTCGCCCGTAGTTGTCCAACATTACACCCCGATTAAATTCCAAATCCGGCAAGCCATCGACTTGGTCAAAACGCTCAATTTGCAACTTTTTAAGCGGATTTTCCCGGCCACTGCCGCGCTGCAGATCCGGCTCAAGGGCGTTCAACGCCGCAACTTGCAGGCGCAGTGCACCGTTGTAGCCGAACGCATATAAGTCTCCACGTGCGTCAAATTTGACCTCGAAAATCCAGTTAGATCCTAGCGTCGCCGCATCAATTTGATCACACTGAATCGTTACATCATGCGGGCGCAAATCCGGCTTGGACGAATCACCTTGACCAGGGTCAAATCGCAGCCGACTAATACCGGCGCGGCCGCCTACCCAAATCTCAACTGGCTTGCCAACGGCAGGCGCTGCCAACGCCATCGAATAAATTGCCGGATGCGCCAAACACGGCTGGCGAATCACTTGAATACTGCCATCGCCCTTGATCCAGCGCAGCCTATCCATTCCTGCAACAAACATAGAGCCGCCTGCAAGAGCGTCCACATAGAGCAAGTTGCGCGCACCGGCGGCGCCTTCAATAGCGCTGACTTGATCTCCCTCAATTTTTGCCAAGCCATGCCGCAGCGCCAACCAGAGCGCACCCGTCTTGCCATTTTGCTCGATGTCCAACACCGTAAACCCCGGAAGGTCGGAGTTGTCAGAGGAAAACTTATTGAGTGTCTTGCCATCCCAATTAAATAAGCCGACGTCACTTGCCAGCCAAAGGCCTCCAGCAATTCGCGGCGCAATATCATAAATCGGGCGCGCCGCAATTGCGCTCGGTAAAAAAGCTTGCCAACGCCCATTTTCAAGCCTGACAGCGCCGGAAATTGTGCCCAGCCAATAGCTTTCCACGCCGTCTGGAAAGCGTGCTTTGCCGACACCAATAACCGAGCGATGCGGCAAACCGTGGCGTTCGGTGTAGGCCACCCACGCCCCAGGATCCGCGCGTGCTATGCCACTGCTTGCGGTGCCGATCCAAATCGGCCCGGCACCTGGAGATTGCAGCAAACTGCGCAGATGATTTTCCGGTAACCCTTGCGCCACGGTAAGCGCGCTCCAGCGATCCTGAGCATCCATCTGGATTAGGCCACCACCGAATGTCGCAGCATGCAATATCGGCCGTTGTTGCGAATCTAGACTGGGCAATAGATCAAATACACCGGCTGCGATTGCGGAATCATCACGGCCCCATAAAGTCATTTCGTCTTGGCCAGCCGCATCTTGGCGCAATCTTGACAAGCCGCGCCCGGTTCCGATCCACAGCGCGCCTTGCCAATTCGCCAGCGCGCGTATCAAGGTATTCCCTAACCCTTGCGCGATGCCAAATTTGGCTTTGACTGCCGCCAAATTTGCGTCAGGCGTGATCTCAAAAGCCAATACTCCCTGATCTTCAGCGGCAACCCAAAGCACCGCTTGATTGTGATATCGACCTTCTAATATTTCCGGCACATCCAAACCTGCCGTAACCTGCTGAAATACGCAATTGTGGCCCGTGCAACGAAACACGCCCGCCGTTGTCGCAACCCAAACGCCACCGCCGCTGCGGGTTCTAATCCCGGTTACGCCGATTGTCGCAGTTGCAGTCTGAGTCGCACTAGCGGTTACGCTCCGCGCGCCAACTTCAAACGCGCCATTCAATGCAATTTTTTGCCAACGCTCGCCATCGCCATGCCAGAGCCCCGCTTCATCCGTGCCGACCCAAATCTGCGCGCCAAGCACAGCAATGGCGTTCACCGCGGCCGGCATTTCGGCTTCGCGCGGTGCTTGCGTCAGGCTTAAGCGCGTAAAACCAACACCGTCAAAACGCGAAAGCCCATCCTCTGTGCCCACATAAATACGTCCATCCGGGCCAGTTGCCATGGCGTAAACCGTATTTTGCGGCAGGCCATCTGTGGAATTAAGCACCCGATAGGGGCTAAGCAAGGCACTATTGGGTGTTGCTGCGGCCCCCTGCAGCACGACAACTTCATTGGCAAATGCAGAGCAAGAAAGCAAACACCCCAGAAAAGCAAAAATTAGCGCGCCTACACGGTTAATTCGGCGCTGAGTCCGAATGACAGTGTTACAGACGACTCCTTTTTTCCAGCGCTGCATCAGCTTCCAGTGAACGTCGAACGGAATTGCACCCGCTGAGCATACAATTCACAGCATCACACCGCTATGCGCGCTGCACTTTAACCCTACAACAAATTTAGATTTTCATCGGCAAGCGCCACCATCACTGCTTCGCCGCTATCAGGATCCAAGCGAAACGCGCCAAAGCGCGCGGCTTCGTATTTTTTTGCGCTGCCTTCTTCAAAAAAATAGCCGTTGGTGCCCAGCCAAATCTGCTCGCCACGCAGTTTGTAGCGCAGCGCTGGTTTGGCGTTTGCCACATTAGAAAGTACAGCAATACCGCGTTGATCAATTTGCAACGGCGCCCGGAACGTGCCGCCCCGCTGCCGCTGGGTATCGGTCAATACTGCGCTGAGCTTGCGCGCCAATTCAAAGTTCAGCGTCATGTAGTCGCCCTGCATCAGCGATCTCGGATCCACCGGTGCCAGGCCTAAAAAAATCAGCTGCCCGTGCGCGCGAATTCCTTCTTTGTGCGCGATCAAGTAATGCACTTGCCCGAGCACCAACAGCCCGGCTGCAACGATGGCAGCTCGCATCCAAACTAGCTTCATAATGCCCCCGAGTTTTGCTGACTGACAGCAGATTCAGTGCGTGAACGCCCGAGCGCAAACGACAGTAACAGCGCCAGCACGCCTATAGCCACGGCCCAGGCGGATTTCTGCAACAAGCTGTTTCCTAAGGCGTAATACAAACTCAACAGATTAAAAAATGCGCAGGCGAAGGCAAACGCCATGAGCCAGTTCGTACGCAATTGATACGCCGCCACCGCACCAAAAAGTGCGCATACGATGCCTATGATCGGTACGCTACTGCTCATGTATTTTAGCTCGCCAAAAAATTCAGCCGACAGGAATAAAATGCCGGGCAGCAATGCCACGGCGATCACCAATGCCTGCATCAAGGGGCGCATGACAACGGCGTAACCCTCGGCAATCCAATCCGCCTCGCGCTGCAACAGCAGTGTCAGCAAAGCTAGCATCGGGAAAATTGCAATGCCCATGCGTATATGGGTGCTGGCAAAGCTGATCGCGCGCGTTGAGGTGTCCCAATTTTGATCCCAGAAGCGCACGGCGCAAGTCCACGCAGTCGCAGCAAACAAAAAGCTCAAAACACGGTGCACTCGATACGGCAGCAGCAGTCCCAACAACAGCTGAAATGCAAACAGCTGGGCGAAAAACAGGCTGGGCTGCTGATCCCCGGCGTATTCAAACATCGGCCAACACATTAATCCCTGCGCCGTCAAACTCAGGGCAAAGGCCACTTGCTGCAGGAAAAATACATGGCGCGCCTGGACCATCAGCAGTGCTGCGATAACCAGTAACAAAATGGCAATCACGCCTGCAGCTCCCGGGCTTTCCGGGCGCACCGCCAAGGCCACAAAGAACAGCAAAAACACCGCTGAAAACCACGCGCTCAACGCCAGAATCAACGTCAAATACCACGGCCGTTCACCCGCATCAGCCGCCATCAACGCCGTCGCATCGACCGCATGGCCTGCGCCGCGCAAAACCTCGAGCCAATCCCGCCCCGTGTTTGCATTTGTGCTCATGACTGTTTACTCCACGCCCGGTGCCAGCCGGTCAGTACCGTGACTGAAACCCAGGCGCTCGCCAAAATCCAAATTCCGGCCAGCAAGGCACCGCCTATGTCAAAATTGGGTACCAGCTTCACCAGCCAAACGGTGCTCAGTACAATCCAACTTGCCGCCAACATTGCTAATACGGCTAACGCGCGTTTTTGCTGTGCCCAATAGGCAAAGGCAATGTAGACGGCGGTTTGCAGGATGAATAGCAACGGGTTTATGGATGCCCATGGCCGTGTGGCACGCTCCGCAAAATGCACGCCTTCCAATGTCGCAAACGTAATCGCCGTCGCGATCGCTATTTGCGTCATGCGCGCCCGCACATCGCGCGGCACGATGCGATCCGAAATAAAGGCGAACAGCGCCGCCATGGCCGTACAAATCAGGCCCGGCACCAGCCAATGCAGTTGCAGCCGGCCGGCATCAGAGGGCCAGAACCCAAACACCAAATGCGCGGGCGCATACAACACCATCGCCACTACCAATACCACCCACCAAAGCAACCAAGCCGACAGCGCACGCGCCAGTATCACCAAAGGTACGCCGAGCGCGGCCCAGCCAAAAAATAGCTCGTAGGTATTGGCACCGGTTTGATAAGTCATACCAAAAAGCGCCAACATTGCCCCGGTCACCACAAAAGCAACCGTCAGCGCAGAACGCCCCAGCACATGTTGATGCCGAGAGTGCTGCCAAGGCAGCACGTGCATCGGCGGGCGCCAGCAGGCCAAGCCGATGCAGGTAATTAGCAGCGCATCAAGGGCAAAAAATTTGACCATGGCACCAAAATGCTGCCAATTTGCCGCAATCCAAAAAATCACCGCCGCCGACAAAGACACGATGCCCACGCCGCGCAGCACCCGCACACCAAATTGCCGCCAGCCTGCAAGTGTGGGCCACGCCTGACTCGCAACGAGCAAAGTGCGCACAGCAGGCGCACTGAGCCGATAGTGCTCAGCAAATCGATCCAACTCTAAACGTTCCATGCGACCTCCAGGTAATGCTTGGATGCTAGCAAAGTTAGGGGCTGCGGCTGATTGGTTTGCAGAAGCGGTCTAATTGAGGCCGCACGGTATTACTTATTGCGACGCTTCTTGGGCTTGGTGACAGAACCCTTCATACGCTCGTCCCTAGTAGACTTGTGTCGTCACGATCAGCACGCTGAAATCACATGTCAGAAACGCATCAACCTCCAATTTGGCTTACGCTGCTCGGTTGCGGCGTCGCGGGATTAATCTGTGGCTCGCCGCATGGGGGATTTATGCTGTGGATGCTGGCGCCATTTGTCTGTTTTTGGCTGGTGCGCTGCGGCTACTTTTTTTTGACCGACGCACGACAGGACGAAACGAAGCCAAAGCGTGCGCGGCTTGCAAGCTTGAAGCTTGGGCTTTGGCTATCAACGATAGGCGTTTGCTTGTGTCTGCATTTGTATTATGCAAAATCGGCGCGAACAGCTGCGAATGCTTTGCGCGCGCAGATTGAAAGTTATCGAAACACGCATGGCGTCTATCCCAAAACGATAGCGGCGCTACGCTCACCAGCAAGACCAAATCGTTGGCGCATTATGTATTTCTATCACAACGGCGAACCGTCGCTGCTATATCCAGCGACGTCTATTATCTTTGACACCTACAAATATAACTTTGAGACTCGCCAATGGGACTATTGGGCTGACTAAACCTCAGGCGCTGAGTCTGAGGGCTTCTAAGCTACTTTGGCCGATTTGTGACCGCTTTTGACCAATGAAGCGCGGCGCACTGTTCAGCAGGTCGCACGACTATTTTGTGCGCCATGTTTGCGCTAACTACCTCGCCCGAATCGAAAACGCTCGGTGAATTTTGGCGTTGCGTTCAAAGTCTGGCGGGATGCTTTTGGCACTGAAATCCTCGACGGAAAAGTGCTCGGCGATGACGGGGTCAAGCTTGAAGCGCTGCGCGTTGGTAACAAATAGCAGTTCGCCTTGCTTGCTCAGCAAAGTCATACAGAGTGCAATCATGCTGGCGTGATCGCGTTGAATATCCAGCACGCTGTCGGTGCGTTTGGAATTGCTAAACGTCGGCGGATCCAGATAAATCAAATCGAACGCGCCCTTGGCGTTCGGCTGGGCAGCGGCCCAATCCAACCACGCCAGCGCGTCCGCCTGCTCAATCACATGCGCGTCCTGATCGATCTGGTTCAGCTCAAAATTCTGCGCCGCCCAGTGCGTGTAGGTTGGCGACAAATCAATCGAAAGCGAACTCACCGCGCCGCCGTTGGCGGCATATACGCTGGCGCTGGCGGTGTAGCAAAACAAGTTCAGAAAGCGCTTGCCGTTACATGATTTGGCAATGCGCTGGCGCAACATTCGGGAATCCAAAAACAGGCCGGAGTCCAAATAGTCATCCAAATTCACCCAGAATTTCTGCGCGCCTTCACTGACTTCAAAGTATTCGCCGGTTGCTTGGCGATCACGCCGATATTTGCCGCCGCCTTTTTCCCGGCGTCGAGTCTTCAAATAGACAAACTCCCGCCCGAGGCCAAACGCGGCTTGCGCACCCGCCACCAATTCGCGCAAACGCCCCGCCGCAACGTCTTCCGGGATATCCATCGGGGCCAAATACTCTTGAATGTGCAGCCTGCCTTCGTACACATCAATCGCTGCGGAATATTCCGGTAAATCCGCATCATAGGCGCGAAAACAGCTGAGACGGTGATCAGCCAAATAGCTTTTCAAGCGCCGCAAATTTTTCTCAATACGATTCGCCACCATCTGCGCGCCGGGGCTTAACGGTGGGCCGGATTTTGTTGGACTGGGCTTGGTTTGAGCCGACTTCACCGGTTCCAACAATGCCGTTTCGCTGCGCGCCTGTTTGCTGCGCACGGACTCATCGCTTTGCGTTTCCCTGGCATTAAATTCGCTCAAAGTCAGCATGAGGTCTTTAGGTAAATCCAGGTTTTCTAGGGCCGCCGGTACAAGTTTTGCGGAAGCGGGCTTGGCAGCGGCGGGCTTAGCGGGCGATTCGCTAACTGCCTTGGTTGCCAGCGGCGTCGGTTTAGGCTCAGTCGAATCTTCCGGCAACGCACGCTGGCCTCGGCTGGCATCAAAAAGCGCCAGCGTGCAGTCCAGCGCGCCGTTTTTTACCGCATAGCGCTTAATAATGGGCAAATTGACTGCGGTTAATAGCTCAACATCGCTACTGATCAAGGCCGCGCCAAAGCTAGGGAATTCGCGTGCCAGCATGGCACCAACGGCACGATACACCGGTACCAAGGCACGCGCATTGCCCATCCGCTCGCCATACGGTGGATTGCCCAAAACTAAACCGGCGCTCACATTCGGCGGGCACTTTAAGGTGCGGGCATCAGCAACGCTTAAGCGCACAAAGCCAGAAAAACCGGCGGCTTGCAAATTGCGCTTGGCAATTGCGATTAGGCTGGCGTCGTCATCGAAGCCATAAAAGCGTGGCTCAACACTCAATGCTTTCAAACCCGCAGCCGCCACAGTTTTTGCTGCAGCAAGCTCAATTTCTTCCGCGTCCCGGGTATAACTTGGGTGCGCGTAATAGCCAAAGTTGCCGTCTTCAGCGCGCTTTAGGCCGGGCGCAACGTTTGCTGCGATTGCCACCGCTTCCAATAAAATGGTGCCCGCGCCGCACATCGGGTCAATGAAGCATTCACCGCGTGCGGCACGTTCAGGCCATTTGGCGCGCAGCAGCAGCGCCGCCGCTAAGTTTTCCTTGATTGGTGCTTCGCCCTGCCCTGTGCGCCAACCGCGTTCGTGCAGCGCATGGCCGCATAAGTCCCACATAATCGCCGCTTCGTGCGGATGCAAATACAAACGCAGGCGCACCGCCGGGTTTTCCGGGTCGATATTCGGCCGTTCGACGCTATGATCACGATGCTGATCGATAATCGCGTCTTTCACCCGCAGTGCGGCAAAGCCAGTATGTGCAATACCCGGCGCACTGCCGCTGACGTCGACAATAAAACTGTGCTTTGGCCCCAGCCATTCCTGCCAGGGCAGCTTTTTCGCGGCTTCATATAGCGCGTCGGTGTCGGGCGCGGAAAAGCGCGTCAACACCACCAAAATGCGCGACGCCAAACGCGAATGCAGGCAGGCGCGCATCGCGAATTGAAAATCGCCGCTGAATTTCACCCCGGCCAGTGCCTCACGCGCATCCGGCGCACCAAGCGCAATCAACTCGTCGCGCAACAGATATTCCAGGCCTTTTGGACAGGGCGCGAACAGCTCTAAGCCGTGTTTGTGCGAGCTTCGGCTCATGGTGTTTTACTCTTTTCAGATTCAAGCTCAGAAAGAAACAGCGCGAATTCATGCTCGATCGCGGCCATCGAATTTTTTAGCCGGTGATCATCGTTCAGCAGCACCAATTTGGCACCGTATGCACGCGCAAAGCCAATCACTTCACTGGGGTCAATCAGCTCGTCCTTCCAGCCATGAATGATCGTGACCGTGGCGCAACGCATACGCATCGGGGGTTCTGTGCCGCGAAAAAAGATTGGCGGTGCTAATAAAAATAACCCGGCCACGTCGACCTGAAGCGATGCCATCGCGCTGATGTAGGCGCCCATGCTGGACCCAACTAGCACCCGATTCGCCTCGCCGGCACTACACAAGTTTAGTAATTTTTCGATGCGTTCTGGAGCGCCCGCCTCAGTGCCGTAATCTGGCCGCTGGCAGCGGTAATTGCGCGCGCTGGCGATCTCGTCCAAACGCGTAATTTTCGTTGCATTTGGGCCCGATTCGCTGCCATGCGACAGGATCATTTGGTTAAGGCTGGCTTGCTTCACTTATTCGTCCTTAAAGTGGCGCAACAGGCACCAATGCCAACATGATTTGCTGCAGGCCCAGCGCACCCAACTGATGCACCACGGTCAGCGTCAACATCAACACGCCAACCGATAAATCCAGCGGCCCAATCGGTGGAATCAGGCGACGAAACGGCACCAGCATGGGCTTTACCAGGGCGTTAACCACGTGCATAACTTCGTTATGCGGGCTGGCTTGAACAAAGCTGGCGATTACAAACACCACCAGCAGCAAAAACAACAGCCAGTAAAGCGATTGCCAGACTAAAACTGTACCCAGCACCAGCGATAGCAGGCCAAAACTCATACTCAAAGCCGAGGCCCAAATTACCCCAACAAGCACGACCAGAAAAGCCGCTGAAATATTGAAATTGCCATAGCGCGGAATAACTTTCTCAAACGGGCGCAGTACCGGCGCTAACGCCATATACAAAGCCTGCACAAAGGAATTATTGAACGGTGCCCGTGCAAGCTGCAGCAGCAGACGCAGCAGTAGCAACCAAACCACGGTGCCAAACACGAAATTAATTACCAAAGCGTAAATACCGTACATAGGATTCCTGTAATTGCGACTGGCGTATTCATCAGCCAAATTGTGCTGACAACGTCTTGCCGCGTGCCGTTGCCGCAGCGATTGCATCACTAACATGGCTGCGAAAACCCACTTGCTCAAACACCGCCAACGCCGCTGCCGTGGTACCACCCGGGCTAGTCACGCGCTCCCTTAAAATGCTGGCGGGCTCGTCACTTTCAAGCGCCATTTTAGCCGCACCATAAGCGGTATTCAGCACCAGCGCGCGCGCCACCGCGGGGCTTAGTCCTTGCGCCATCGCCGCCGCCTGCATCGCTTCGATCAACAAAAAGAAATACGCCGGGCCCGAGCCCGAGGTTGCGGTTACCGCGTCCATCAACGCCTCGGCGTCCACCCAAACGCTGGCACCGGCAGCATTCAGCAAATTTTGTGCGCTGCTGCGCTGCTCGGCGTTGACATCATTTTCCGCAAATAACGCGGTGATTCCCGCACCAATCAGCGCCGGCGTGTTGGGCATGCTGCGCACCAGTTTCGCCTTCGGCCCTAGCCACTCGCGCAAACTCGCTAGCGAAATCCCCGCCGCAATTGAAATTACCAGTGGCTCAGCTGCCTCGACCTGCGCGCGCAAGCTTTCGCAGACTTCGCGCATCATTTGCGGCTTAACCGCCAGCAGCCAAATACCCTTTCCTGCAACCGCCGAAGCACTGTCGCTATGCACCGCGACGCCAAAATCCCGTGCCAAAGCCTCTGCGGTGGCGGCAAAAGGCTCCGCAACCGCAATGCTCGCGGCCGTCTGCCCACGCTTGAGCAAGCCGCCAATAAGCGAGCGCGCCATATTGCCACCGCCGATAAATGCAATAGTTGTGTTCATAGTTCACGCACCAAATTTACAGCGCGCGAGTGTGCCACGTGCACCGCAGATCGCGCTGGTTTTGGCTAAATGTGTTTTGATGCAAGCGAAAATGGCGCACTACTCATCAGCCCCTGCATAAATTACACGCCGACTAACACCCGTCAGTTTCGCCGCCAACTTCGCTGCCTGACTTTTCGACATGGATTCGCTGAGGATGGCAAAAGTGCGCCGGGCTTGAACTTCGGCGTCACTTTTTTCCGGTGCGCCTTGAATGATCACAACAAATTCGCCGCGCTGCAGATTGCTGTCGCTGGCGATTTTCTCAGCAATGACGGATGCTGGGCCGGTAAACGCGTTTTCAAAGTGCTTGGTGATTTCTTTTACTACCGAAATGGCGCGATCCGCACCGAAAACCGCAACAACATCGGCCAACATCTCAGTAATTCGGTGCGTAGACTCATAAAACACTAGCGTCCGTGGTTCGTCTTGCAGCGCGGTCAATTTGTCGCGGCGGCCTTTATTATTCGCAGGCAAAAAACCTTCAAAGCAAAAGCGCTCGCAGGGCAAGCCACAAATGCTCAACGCCGCAATCAGCGCACATGGGCCTGGCACCGCGCGGACGGTAAATCCAGCCGCGCGCGCAGCGGCAACTAAAATATAGCCTGGGTCACTGATGAGCGGGGTACCGGCGTCGCTAATCAACGCCAGCGTTTGCCCGGCTTCCAGTTTTTGCAATATCCCAGTGGTTTTATGGGTTTCGTTGTAGTCGTGCAAAGAACTTAGCTTGGCTTGGATACCGTAATGGCGCAAAAGCACATTAGAAGTACGAGTGTCCTCACACAAAATTTCATGTGCACTGCGCAAAACCTCCAGCGCACGCGGTGATATGTCATGCAAATGCCCGATCGGCGTGGCCACAATGTAGAGCGTGGGCGTGCCAGAAACGCTTTGCGCTGTATGATCCAGCGCAGTTTCACTAGATTGTTGAGTTGAGTTCATGCGGATAGTCCTAAATTCTAGCGGCCCGGTTTTGCGCGGCGCAATGTTGATGGCAAAGAATGCGCGGGCAGTTACGCTTGCCGCGATGCTGCTAGTGGCGCTTGCGGGTTGTGGGAGTATGCCGCTACTCGGGCCATCTGTAGATGAGTCGGGTGCAAAAGTGTTGATGGATAACGGCCAATTTCGCGATGCGGCAGCCGCATATCAGCGTCTTGCACGAAAAAATGGTGAGCAACGCGCGCGCTATCAATTGTTAAGCGCGGATGCCTGGCGTGAAGAAGGTGACTTTAATAGCGTGCAAACGGCGTTAAAAGCGATTGATCGCAATGGCCTGACGAGCAATCAATCGGTACAGTTTGACTTACTCGACGCGGAAATTTTATTGAGCCGTGGCGATGCACAGGGCGCACTGAATTTATTAGTCGCGGACCCGCAAAAATTGCCGCCAGAACTTGCTTCATCGTATTTCGAGCTGCGCGCGCAAGCGTTTGAAAAAAATTCCGATTTCGCCGACGCAGCGTCCGAGCGCGCGTCGTTGAACAGCCTGCTTGACCCGGTAGAACGTGCAGCGAATGAACATGATTTACGCGCGCTTTTGCAAAAACTTAAACTTGATGAGCGTCGGAATTTGATGCGAGCCACAGCGCGCACCAATCCCCTATTCCCTTTTTTGGCAGCACTCGGTGGCACTGCGCGTGAAGGCAGTGCAAGTTCCTATACAGATTCGGTCACGGCGGCACCCGCCGCATCAAGAACCACCCGTTTGAGTGGTGCTGCGCGCGAGAACATCAGCAAAATCGCCCTACTTCTACCAAGTACCGGGCCAATTGCGCCTGCTGCGCGCGCAGTACAGGACGGTATTTTTGCCGCTTATTTTTCCGATACTTCGGAAACTCGCCCAGAATTGGCGATTATAGACAGCGGCCTGAGCGCAGCCAGCGGCAAAGCCGCCTATGACAAGGCGATAGCCGATGGCTTTGATCACGTGATTGGCCCCTTACAGCGTGATCAGGTCACCGCGATTTTTCAGTCCAATACAGCAATTTTGCCCACGCTTGCGTTGAACTTTGCCGACTCGCCTACCCTGCCACCGAAAGGCAGTCTGCAATTTGCGCTATTGCCAGAAGAGGAAGCCGTTGCCGCTGCCGAACATATGGCACAAAGAGGCTTAAAGCGTGTCGCGGTGCTGGTACCAGACGATGAATTCGGTCGCCGCTCGGCAGAAGCGTTTGAGGCGCGTTTCACTGCCTTAGGTGGCGAAATCGGTGAACGCGCGTTTTTTTCCATCACCGGCACAGATAAATCGGCCGCCATCCAGAGCGCCATGGGCGTGACAGAAAGCCAGGCGCGCATCCAGCTCGTACGTGGCATCGTTGGCATCCCTTTTACTGCGCTAGCGGCGCGGCGATATGATCTAGAAGGCATTTTCCTAGCGGCAAAACCACCGCAAGGACGTTTACTGTTGCCGCAATTGCGCGCGTTTGACGCCGAAGACTGGCCCATTGTTGCCACCAGCAATATCTATGCGGGCAGCCCAAATACAGCATTAGATCGGGATTTAAACGGGCTAGAATTTTGCGATGCGCCGTGGGTATTGAACGCCAATGCCGGTGATGATGTGCCAACGCGTGAAAGCATCCGCAGTTTGAATAGCACGGTGGGTGCTGGCGCACGCCTAGTCGCGTTCGGCATTGATGCGTATCGCACGCTGACGCACTTAAGTTGGCTCGAAAGCAATCCAGACACCGCCATTTCCGGCGCGACTGGCCTGTTGAGTGTCGATCAAAACGGCAGCGTGCGCCGCAAACCCAGCTGGGCGGTGATGCGGGCAGGCATACCGGTGGTTATTGCTGCCGATGCAAATGCCGAAGACACGGCTGTCGTCTCGCCTGATCGGCGAGACTTAAACTAGCGTGCATAACACGCGCGATATCGGTCAGGCGCATGAAAGTCGGGCGTTAGCGCATTTGCAAAACGCTGGCTTGAGCCTGGTTGTGCGTAACTACACAGCAAAAGTGGGCGAAATTGATTTAATCATGGCGCAACAAGAAACCCTGGTGTTCGTGGAAGTGCGCTTTCGCTCGGCCGGTAGTTTCGTTGATGGCTTAAGCACCGTTGGTGACAGCAAACGCAAGCGTTTTATTAAAGCCGTCAAATACTATTTACTGACGCATCCGAAAGACGCGCAACGGGTGCTGCGTTTCGATGTAATGAGTATGAGCATGCAAGATATCGACTGGCATCAAAACGCATTTGATGCGGGTAGCGGCTGGTAGCCAAGCTATGCTGCAGTCCACGATGTCGGCGATGCGCGCACGCTTCAAACTCTATCGGATAATTCGCGACTATTTCGCGCAGCGCGGTGTGTCGGAAGTTGAAACGCCAATCCTAGCCAGCAGTGGCAATACCGATCCGGCGATTGATAGCTTTATAACGTTTGATGCGCACGAGCAAGCGCACTGGCTGCGCACCTCGCCCGAATTTTTTCATAAGCGCCTGCTCAGTGCCGGCTCGGGGGATATTTTTGAGATTGCCAAGGTATTTCGGCGTGGCGAAGTGTCCACGCGCCATCGCCAAGAATTCAGCATGCTGGAATTTTACCGGCTTGGCATGGATGAGTTTGCCCTAATCGATGATTTAACCCGCCTTATTTCGGCGGTTTTTAGCGGCTTTGGCCGAACGCCACCCGCGTGTGAACGATTGAGCTATTGCACTTGGTTCGAGCGTGACGCAGGTTTCCAGCCACTCGCCATTGCCATGGAGCCGCTGCGCGCGCGCATTGCGGAGCTTGGTGTGATTAAGCCTGCAGGCGTGGAATTCAACCGCGACGATTGCCTAGATTTGATCCGCACACACCAGCTTGAAGCGCTGCTGCCCGCCGATCAATTGAGCTTTATCTATGACTTCCCAGCCAGCCAGGCCGCACTCGCACAGCTCAACACCGATGGCAAAACTGCACGCCGCTTCGAGCTATTCGTCGGCGGATTTGAGCTTGCGAATGGCTATTTTGAATTGACCGATGCCGCCGAGCAAACTCAACGCTTTAGCCGCGATTGCGCGCTGCGTGCGGAGCGCGGCATGCCGGCGGTGAAAATGGATCAGGATTTGCTTGAATCATTAAACAGTGGCTTACCAAGCTGTGCGGGCGTTGCTGTTGGGCTAGACCGGCTGTTGATGGTTTTGCTGGGCGTGCGCGACATCAACCAAGTTTGATTACTTGATCGTGTCGCACCAAAGGTGGCCCCAAGTTTCTGAAGCCGAAGAAGCTCTAGCTACTCAAAGCCGTTCTTTAGCAGTGCGTCACGGAAATAAGCTGGCCCGCCGCGAAATAGAATGCCACTGGTGCCAGAGCGATAGCTTCCTAACTGCCCGGCGTTGATGGTCAAACGCCAACGTTCGCTATCTAGGCGCTGTGCACCAGCAAACGTGTACCAATCAAGCGTGCTGTCATTGCCAGGGGTCGTCGGGCCGTAGTTGCGCCAAGTCCAATCTGCGGGATTGGTGAAAAAGCCATCATGAAAGCGCACCACGACATCGGTACGGGCGCATCCTGGCAGCTCAAAACTGATGATCCCGCGATCAGAGGTGTCGTAGTTTTCGCCCAGCGGGCCGATGTCTTCTGGATAAATACGCGAATCAATGCCGTATACATCAACAAACTGATCGCAGCTGGCACCGCCGCGCAGCAACACATTTTCGCCGGTGGTCGAGGTGTGATTGGAACGACCGAGCGCATTTTCCGTGGCGCGCGCGGGTGCATCCGCCGACAAACCCTGGGTGCGAATCAGAAAGCCGGTGACGAATCGCTGCGTGCTGTCCAAAATGCCGTCACTGTTGCTATCGCCCGCATTTGGGCCGGCGTTTTCCACCGTGTCCAGCGAGCCATCATTGTCCGTGTCGGGCAGTTGTTCAAACTCGTACACACCGGCGTTGGTGCCGGCACGAATGACCGCTCCAGGCCCATCTTGCAGGGCAAACACCGCATCTGCTGGCAATCCGGTACTGATCGAACGCCAAATACCGCCGCCATTGGTGGTGCGAAAGACACCACCGGGGTTGGAATAGGTGCCGGTGCCTGCAGCAACTAAAGTGTCGGGAAGCGAACTATCCACCGCAAGCGAAGTGATTGAGGCGCCCAACAGACCATTGCTGACATTAGTCCAGTTCGCACCGGCGTCCGTGCTTTTATAAACGCCGTTGAGGGGTGAGCCATCAATAATACCGGTACCGGTTGCGGCATAAATAGTGTTCGAGTTCGCCATGACCAAGGCGTAAACATTCACGGTGCTTCCGGCAAATGGGCCGCTCGTAAAGGTGGGTAAGCCGTTACTCGAATGCGTCCAATTTGTGCCACGGTTGCTGCTTTTGAAGACGCCGTTCAAATGCACGGTAGGTGTCCCCGTGCCGGAGCCGGAAAGATTGGTGGCCAGATACAGCGTTTGCGTCGCGAATACATGGGTCGTCAAAACTTTTCCCTGCAGCCTGGCATTGCTGGCAGCCGGGGATTGCGGCAAGCCAACATTCGCCAGGGCGAAGCGCGCCCCTGCATCCGTCGATTTGTAGACGATCAGCGCATTGCCCGCAGTGACGCCGCCGCCGTTTCCCGTGTTGACGAGATACACCGTTTCCAAAGTGTTGCCAGTAGCGCACGCCCCAATGATTGGCGGTGCAGCGCAGGACCTTGGGTCTAATTTGACATCGCTGACGATGCCCATTGGTGACACTGAGCCGACCATCGCTGGCAGGCCGCTGTCCAAAATACTCCAGCTAGATCCGCCATTCACGGATTTGTAGACGCCTTGGTTACCCGTCATCAGTCGCGATTCGGAAAAACCGACGGCGTAAAGAGTCTGGCCAGTCAGCGGGGTGGTAAAATCCACGGCAATCGCACGTATCAAACCAGCGCGGACGCTGCTTAAGTTGAGCTCACTCCAGCTTGAGCCAGCGTTGGTCGATTTGAAAACACCGTGGCTTTGCGCGGAACTGTCTGATTGCGCAGCGTAGAGCGTGGTGGACGTGGGGCTAGCGCTTGCGATTGCATAAACGCCCACCGAATTAAAGCCGGCGTTGATCGGCGTGAATGAAACGCCATTGTTGGTTGATTTAAACAAACCCGAAGCCTGCGAGGCCGAATACAGCACGTTGCTGCCGGGGTAGCCATTGTCACCGCTGATATCGGACATTTGCGGCTGTGTATTGGTGGGGCCCAACACCGAGGTAAAAGTAACGCCTGAATTGCTGGAGCGATCCACGACGCTGACAAAACCATCGGTTGGATTATCGGTTTGCAATTGCAGAATACTGGTCGAGCTGACTGGGGAGATCCAGTTCACCGCGACTAGATTGCTGGTCAGCCAATTGGCACCAAAATCATTGCTGAAAAAACCGAGCGTTCCACCGCTTGCACGCAGGCTTGCGTAAAGTTTGCCCGCAGGGCTTGCCGAGATAGGCGCGAACTGCAGCGAAAAGACAGCAGACGCGGTACTGGGCGCGGTAAAGCTTGGACTAAAGTTCAGGCCATTGTTGCTGCTGCGATAAAACTGCACCGGCGCGGGCGCGGAACTGATGAGCGCCATATCGTTCGCTAGCCACGCCACTTTGGAAACCGTTGCGGTGCCCGGATAGCCACTGAATGCTGTGGGGAAGCTAAACGTGGAGCCGCCGTTTCGGCTAATCGCTAAACTCGCATTGCCGGTCGTGCTGGACAAAATCGCAACACCCACGACACCGGTGCTTTGCACGGTGACGGCGATATCCCGCACCGATGTGGCACCCGATGGCAAAGTGAAACGCGTGCGAGCCCAGCGATCGCCGCGGTTGGAACTGACAAACACTTGATTGATTGGATCAGGGCTGCTGCGCCTAATGTTTAATGCAAGCACATCGCCGTTGTTTGGTGCGAGCGTAAAAAAGCCAGTCCAGCGAACCCCAGCAGGCAAACCAGCCTCAATGCGTTTCCAACTTAGGCCTGCGTTGTCCGAGCGAAACATGCCGCTTTGGCCCAAGGCATAAACCACATTGTTATTGCTCGGGTGCACCAAAATTTGCGCGGAAACGCCGCCGAAAGGACCGTTTCCTGTCCAAACGCCAGCGCCAGCATTGGCCCGCTCGACGGGAAAAATCAGCAACAGTGCCAAAACTAACGAAACCAGATAGGCGCGAAACATGGTGAACTCCAATTTTCAGCCGATTCTGCGAAGCCTAAACCTGCTCGCACAACTAAAGCTAAGGACAATTGCGCAAGTGTAGAGCACCGCTTGGTTCCGCTATACCTGAAAACTGGGGTCATTTAGGCGCGCTAGCGCGGTGCGGTTTGCCGTAAACGTTGCTGCAGCTCCGTTAGCAGTTCCCGCGCACGGGCGAGATCTTTTGCGGGCTCAAGCAATGTCTGCGCCTGTGCAAGCAATGCGCGTTTTTGCGCCGCATCACTTGCCAGATCAGCGGCAAGCATACGCAGCGCTGCGCGTTCCGTGCGCAAGCGCAAATCGCGCGCATCGGCGGTGGCAATCACACTTTCGCCAAATTCCAGCCAACGTTGGCTTTCGGCTCGATCATTTAACCTTAAATTGACTTCTGCCAAGCGCGCCGCAGCAGCAGCAAGCGAGGGATGGCGCTCGCCGACGCGCGTTTGGGCAAATGCCAGCGCTTGCGCCAGGGTGGTACGTGCCGCCGCTAGCTCCGTGTCGCTGTGCGCGTTGAGCAGCGCCAGCCGCCCTAGCCCAAGTAACGCGCCCGATTGCTGTGGGCTGTCGACGCCAAACATGGCCTTTTGTGCTGCCCAAGCCGATTGATAAAGCCGCTCGGCACGCGGCAAATCGCGTTCCAGCATTGCACACGCAGCGCGATTTGTCGCCAACGAGGCAAACAAAGGATGCGGTTGGGTGGCATCGAGCAGCTTGCGCAAAATGACTTCGGCGGCGTCATAGTGCGTGCGCGCGGCGCTAAATTGCCCTAGATCGCGCTCAACGTTGCCAAGATTCATCTGGGCGATGGCGAGTTCGGTGTGCAGCGGACCAAGCAGCTTTTGTCGCTTCTCTAATACCGCTAAAAAATGCAGGCGCGCGTCTTTGGCACGCCCCATTTGTAGCAGCGCAAAACCCAAGTTATTGTGTGCGGTAACAATATCGACTTCGCTGGCGCCGTTTTGCCGCAGCGCCAGAGTTTGCTCAAGTAATGGTGCGGCTTCGGCGTAGCGATTTTGGTCGTTATAAATGCTGGCAATAATGTTCATGGTTACCGCCCGTGCAAGCGGCGCCGCACGATTTTCTGCCTGCATCGCACGCACGCGTTCCAACACCGCAAGCGCTTCCTCAGGGCGCGCTAAATCGGCCAATATCCGCCCGCGCTCCAGCCCAAGTTCGCTGACTAGCTCCGCTTGAGTGCGATCCTGCTGCAAAATGCCGAGCGCTTTTTGTGCCTGATCCAGTGCGGCAAGTGAACGCTCAAGCTTACCCAGTGAGCGCAGGCTTTGGCTCATCTGCAACAGCAGCTTCGCTTGAACTGCAGGCGTTTCTGAAAGCAGCGCGGCTTTGTCAATGCCTAGCTCTAAAACTTCCTTCACCGTCGGGTCGCGGCCTTTGGCTTGGTTTGGATCTGCGGTGGCAAATAGGCTGCGCCAAAATTCGCTCAGCGCATTCGCGCTGCGCGCTTCGACATTGGCCCGATCCGTTTGCACCTGCAGCGCTTTTCCGCGCTCGTTCAAGCGCGCGGTTTGCCACACAGCAACCGCAAGAATCAATGACAGCAAGGCGGCAATCCAGCGCAAACGGCGCTTGCTGCGGGAATCCGCATCGGCACGCTCAAGCGCGGCGCGAGCGATCTTGCGCTCCTGCTCGGCCAAGGCTTGGGCTTGCATTAGTTCGCGCTCATTTCGCTCGCGCGCCATTTCTGCAGCAGCCTGCTCGTGCGCAAAGCTTGCGTCCAAAAATTGTGTCTCAGGCTCGGTCAAACGTACCAAGCCACGCTCCCGTACCGGCAGATACTGTGCCAGCCGCGCACTGCTCGCTAAAAATCCAGCCGCGTCTTTGCCCTCAGCAGGTGCTTCTTGCCACTGCTTGGTCGCCTCGGCTAGCTGGCGTTGAAGGCGCAAATCCGCACGTGAGCCGGCCAGCCAATCTTGCAGCAGCGGCCAACTGCGCAGCAGCGCCTCGTGCGCTACTTCTACAGTCGCTAGCCTTTCGCCCTGGAATTCATTGGCGATCAGCGCACTGGCCTGATCGCGATCATGGCTCAGCAAACGCGCGTCGGAGTAAGCATTGATCGCTTTCTGTAGCGGCGTGGGGTCGGTGAACAGGGCATTGAGTTCATGCAAAAAAGCGCGTCTGCGGGTGTCTTCACGGCCTTCGCCAAGCGTGGTCAAACGCAGAAAAAGCTGTTGCGTGGCCAACTGCGCCGGTGCATCTAAAGCTTCAAACGTCGATTGCGCACGATTTGCCAGCGCGCCGCGAATGCCGCCCATTTGGCGAAACGCGCTGAGCGTCAGCTCGAACCCAGCTCGGCGGCGAAAAAGCTCCGCGAGCGAGTACTGCAGCATCGGCAAAGCGCTCGCTTGCCCGCCCATGTCGGCCAAAATTGCCGCGACTAACCCTGGCTCAAAAACTAAGCCTGCACGTTTGGCGGGTCCAACGATCGCGCGCTCCAGCTCCTCCATCGTCATCGCCGGAATCATTTCGGTACGCGCGCGCAACAACTCGGCTAAGTCCACATGCTGGAGCGGGCGATCAAGAAAATCTGCGCGCAGGGTAAACACCGCGCGCAGCCTAGAATACGGCTCCAGCAGCGCGTTACAAAGCTGGGCAATAAAAAGTTCACGTTCACTGGTGTCTGTGCACAGCGTGAAAAGCTCTTCAAATTGATCAATCACCAACAGCAGCTCAGTTCCCGGTGCCAGGCTGCGATCTATCGCGCGGGAAAAACCGGTGCGTTCTTGCATCAAGGCATCAAGCCCATCGGGCGCGATCGAGGCCACCCGCAGCAGGGCCGCCTGCAGCGCCTGCAAAGGCTGTGCGCCGGGCATGAAGGTGCTAATCAACCACCGATCCGCACCTTTGATCTGACCCGCACGCAGTGCCGGGATTAAGCCCGCGCGAACCACCGATGACTTTCCGCTGCCCGAGGCGCCGACGACAAAAAGCGCACGCGAAAGCCCCTGGGCGCGCGCCTCGACACTTTCGCGCAGGCGATCCAACAAGCACTCAATCATCGCTTCGCGGCCGAAAAATTGCCGCGCATTGCTTTCATCGAAGGCGGACAAACCCACGAAAGGGTTGTCCTGTTCGCTCAGCTCAGCTGAAATTGATGTGGTCAGCCCGGAATTTCCGGCATCATCGTGGGTGCCCATCCAGCCGGATTTGGCCCCGCGCATTTCCGCTTCAAGCTCGATGACAAAACTGGTGGCGTCGGAAAAGCGATCCTCAGGGCTTTTTGCCAACGCTTTTTTCAACACTGCATCCACGCGCTCTGACAGCTGCGGGGAAAACTCACGCACACTCGGTGGCGGCTGATTTAGATGTTGATAGATGATTGCCTCGCGCGTGCTGCCAGAAAATGGCCGCCGCCCGGTAAACAGCTCAAACGCCAGCAGCCCGAGCGCGTAAATATCACTGCTCGCGTTGACCACAGTGCCGCGCAGCTGTTCGGGTGAGCAATAGGCGATGGAACCTACAATCTCGCCAATTTGCGTGCGTCCACTATCGTTATCTAGTTTTTTCGCCACGCCAAAATCAGCCAGACAGCAATTACCTAGTTCATCCAGCAAGACATTGGCAGGCTTGAGATCGCGATGCACGACACAAGCTTTGTGCGCGGTGCTCAGCGCCATCGCAACTTGACGCAAAATGGCCAGCGGATTTGCCAGCGGCGTTGCTTTTTGCAGCGCTTGCGCGAGCGAGCCGCCCTTGAGCAGGCGCATCACCATAAAAGCAGCACCCGGTTCGCGCCAAAAATCATAGAGCGGCACAATGCACGGGTGTTCAAGCTGGTCGACGAGCTCAGCTTCCGCTTCGAAGCGACAAATGAATTCGGGATCGTCGGCAAGCTCGGGATTAATCACCTTAATCGCGACATCGCGCCCAACGCTGAGCTGCCTAGCGCGAAACACCGAACCAAAACCGCCTCGGCCGATTTCCTCGTCAAAGCGGTAGCCGCGTCGGGTCGTGCCGAGCAGGTGCACTTCGGCGTTCTGCGCTGGGCCAGCCAACGTGTGTTCTGCCAGGAAATCTGGTGCAACGTTGCCCGCAAAAGACTTGGCTGATGCCGGCTCGTGCTGGATCAGCGTAGTTGCACCGTCGTAGTCCGTGGCAAACCGTGCACTGTTGCGCGGCACCACGCGCGGAAAATGCCTTGGCGCATCGGTTAAAAGCTGTTCATCTGCAAGCACATTCGCTAAGCGCGCCTGCACTTCTGGCTCAGGCTCAAGCTCAGCTTGCTCAAGCTTGCGCAACAAAAGCAAGACCACCTCAGCACGCTTGGCTAGCTCTTGCTGCGTAAGCCCCAACCGCGCACGTGCTGCGATCAAACGGCTAGCAAAACTCTCAGTGCCAGCTGGATTAAAGGGGTGAATAGAGGTGGACAGTATCGACATTGCGCGAGCTTAGCCCATGCGCATTACCCTGAACACCACGGGCAACTTACCGAACCCGCATTGCCGGATCCCCAAACAGCGTAATTGAATAATTCGATTCCATATGTTCCGGCGCATTCGTTGCTAAATCTGCCTTCGCCGCCTGCAATGACTCGCCTAAGGTATTAATTGCCACGCCGCCGCGATCATCAATACGGCCATCCTCGATCAGATCAAAAAAGCGTGTGCCCAGTGCCAAATGGCTGGCGTCTTCCGCCAAGCTGGTCGAGCCGATTACCGCTGCCGCCAGTTGATTGCTGCGCAGCATCAGCGCGTGGCTCATGGTGTCAAGATTCGGCATCACGAAATAGCTGTTCCAGCAGCCCCACTGGCTGACGATGGCGGGCAAGCCGCTGCGCTGTAGGCTTGCTAACTGCGTGGTGTCGAGCAGATTTTGCGCAGCCCAGCGATTCGGGCTGGAGTGGCCGAGATAGTTGATCCAATCGCTGCCGCCTGCTAACGCGGCTTTGGCGGAAATTCGCGCATCGTTGATGCCAATCTCATCGCTCAAACCAAACTCCACGGTTTGATTTTGACGTAGATAACTCAGCAGTGCGCGGCTGTGCACGGCGAAATGTTCGCTAGCATTGGAGCCGCCCGCGCTGGCGAAAAATTTGGCTGCGGGTGTATCGCCGCGCTGCACGATTGAGCTGATAGCGCGGCGTAGCTCTTCCACCGTGCGCGCCGGAATGCGCCCGAGCGCGCGCTCAGGAATGCCATCGCTGTTGGCATCCGCAAATAGTGCATCGCTGGCGGCAAAACGCACGATCAGGCTAGCCACGCGATAAAAGGTAGGAAGATAACTTTGTGAGCCAGCGCCTAAATTGTCGTCATAGTCGTAACTATCACCACCGACCAGCAGCACGAACTTGGGATTGACTTGCGCTATTGCTTCGCGAATGGCTTGTGGGCTGCGTTGATGCGCGCTGCTTGCGGCATAGATCGCGTCGGTGCGCATGACTTTCACGCTGTAGCCTCGGCTTTGCTGTAGCGCGATTATTGGTGCCAATTCGGCCTCAAATAGCGGATGCGTGACGATCAAATAATCTACCGGGGCAAAGTCGATTTGCGGCGCTGCGGCTGGCGCAAGCGCAGGCGTTTGCAGGTGCGCCAGATCACTGACATACGCAGCGCTCACGCGAAGGTCGAGCGCGGCATTCGCAGCCACTTGATCGCGCTTAATCGTGCCATCAACTTGGCTCCAGATCGTGCTGGCGGTGTTGATGCCGGTGAGCGCAAAGCCGCTGACGGACTCAAAACTATTTCGCATCAGCGCATCGCCCGCGCTGTTGGCGCTGAAGCTGCCGAACGCCAATTCGCCGTCGCTCATGCTGGTGCTGCGCGTGTAGCTGACGCTAAAACCATCCAGCAGCACAACATCGGCGGCGTAGCCGGTATCGCCCAACACGCGCAGAGTCAGCGTGTTATTTGCCTGCAGCTGGGCCGCGCTTAAGCTCAGCGTGATCGTTTGTAAGCTCAGGCCATCAAAACGGCGCTCGGCGATTGTTTCGCCGTTGAGCAAGAGCGCAACGCTGTGATCTGGCGTGTTGCCCGGGTAGTCAAGTCCGCCCCACAAATTCACTTTCAAATTCACCGCGCCGACAGTGCGCGCGGGCAAGCTAAAGCTGCGTGTCAATGCAACCGGTGCTGTGGTCGCGACTAGGCGTTGGTCAAACCAAGGGTCGTTACCCGGTGCGCTAAAAGTATATTCGCGATTCGGCGCTTGTTTGATTTCGGCACTCACGGTGCGCGCAAGCACAGCGCCATCAACAACCGCGCCAGAGCCCACATTTTGCGCCGCTGCCGCATCGTGCTTGATTTCATAAACTCGTTCGCTGCCGTACAAGCTTGGCCGCGTGCTCGCAAGCCATTCCACGCTGCAGCCGGGGCCAAACGTTGCGCTTAAGCAATCGACAAAGCGCGGCACAGGCACACTATTTTCTATGACCGCGATCTCGCCCGTATTTACGCCGCTAGCAAAACCCGCCGCGCTCATTTGCGCAAAGCTCACGCGTTGAATACCGGTTTTGCGCACGCTGGCAAGCACCGACGTCGCAGCCGTTCCGCGCGCACTGCGCACCGGCGTGGCGGCATTTGAGGCGCGAATTGCGGCCCAATTCAGCGGTTGATCGAGCGCTGGTGCGCCTACCGAGGCAGCGCCATTGGCGTCTGGTTTGATTTCTGGGTGAAAGCGCGAAACGCCTGTTAAATCAATATCTTCCAGACGAATTTCGGTGATGCCAGCGGCTTCAACAGTGCGCTGATAGGACTTCGCTGACATGCCATCGCCAGTACGATTGACAATCAAATCCTCATGCAGCGCGCGCCAGTCTTTCGTGCTATCCGCCCTGCCCCACAACCGATAACCCAAATGCCCGGCTTCGGTGGCGCTGCCAAATTGCACATTGAGCTGGGTGCCCGAACGGGTGGTGTTGACGAACGCTAGGCTGACGGGTGTGGTGGCAAACTCGCCACCAAAAATCGCAGTGCCGACAGTTTCTAGCGTGGTGTGACTGCGATCCGAACTTAGATCCGCATCTTCATCCACCCGCACCGTCATACTGACATTGGTGCCGCTCGCATTGCCCAAAGCGCAGCGCCGCAGCCAGCCGCCGTCATCCTCACCACGGCTCATCAAGCCCGCAAAACCACGCAAATTCGCAGCCACCGTCGCGGTGCCCGCCGGGAACGCCAAATCAATGATCGAGCAGCTGCCGTTCACCACATTGGCACTACTGATACTGGCACTGGTCGCAAGGCCAACCAAGCTGCCACCGGAAACCGCTAGCTGCGTGGAAACACCGGATTCAATCGCGATATAGCCAATGGTTTCCGGGTTGAGCAGGCCGGGAATCGTGCCACCCGTATCGTCTGAGCTGGAACTTTCCAGCGCCGCTTCAAAACCGCTGCTGGACGCGTTGCGTATCGCCGTGGTTAGCCAAATTCTGGACACGCCGTTCAACGCCGGAATCCCGGGCAATGCGGGTACATTCAAGTTGCTGCCTTCATTCGGCAAACCCCAGCTTTGCAGCGTGCTCAACACCACCGGTGTCGCGCTAAAGTCAAAGCCCGCAAGTGTCGGGAAGTTCACGGTTTCCCAGCCCGCCGTTGGGTAACCCGCAAAACCGCCAAAGGTCGTGGCGCGTTGACTAGCTGAGCTGAGCACACTGCCAACTTTGACTAGCACGCCCGTGCCAGGAACATTAGGTGCAAGGCCGCGCATCGCCACATCATTCGGTAAGCGATAGCTGCCCGGCAAAGCCGCCAACCAATGCACCGACATCGTGCCACCCGCACCCGTACAGCCGGCGCAACCTTGCGGCTCGACTTGCGAGACATCGAAACTGCTGGCGTTGATATTGCTCAAGCGCACGGCTTTAGGATCGGCGTCGGTGTTATCCGGCTGCACAATCACAATTGGCGTGGCGCTAAAAGGCTGCGGGAAAAACACGCGCGTGGCGGCGTTTGCACCGGCACCGGTGGCGGGCAAAGTAATTGCGCCGACCGCCAATTTACGGCTCACCGGTGGCGTGCTGGTGCGTGCGATGAAATTGCCGATGGCGTACACCAAATCGGTGGCCTCACCCCCCATGTTAATGGTGGCGACTGTCGTCATGCCAAGTGTTTCCAGCACGGTCATGGTGCCATTGTTATTGCCGACGTAAACGCGACTACCGTTCGGGTGTATATCGACCCCTAGTGCCTTGCCGCCAGTGCTGCCGGTGGCAAGCACGCTTAAGCTCGCGGCGTCGATTTGCGACACGGACAACCCGTTGAAATTGCTGGCATAAATTCGCGTGCCATCGCTACTCACATTGACCGCAAGCGGTGTGTTGCCGATGCTGGCGCTGCCAACAATGGTATCGGTGGCGGTATTGAGCGCGGTCAAGCGCCCGGTGGCCTGACCATTGACGAAATACACACGGCTGCCATCTGGACTGATCGCCAAAGCATGACTGGTTGTTGCCACGTTCACTTGCGTGACCACGTTGCCTGGCAAGCTAACCACAGAAACATTCGTGGTGTTTGCGCTGCCGACATAGAGCTTGCTGCCATCGGGCGTGACGGCTAAACCCGTTGGTGCCGCGGCCACGCCAAACGTTGCCAGCACAGTATTGCTAGCGGTATCAATCACCGACACTGTGCTGGCATTGCGATTGCTGACATACAGCCGCGTGCTGTTCGCCGATACCACGCCGCTCCAAGGCCCGGCACCCACGGCAATCGAAGTAATCAGGGTTTTCGTGGCGGTATTAATCACCTTCACGCTATTGCTTGCCTGATCAATGGCATAAGCGCGCAGGCCATTGGGCGCTACCGCCGCACCGATACCGGCACCACCGCTAATCGAATGGGTAATGCTGTTGGTGCCCAAATCCAGCACCGCCATTTGTCCGGTGTTATTGCGCGGCACATACGCAAAGGGGCCAACCAGCGTTTGCCCGCCCGGCGTGACGCTGTTGGAGGCTTGCGATGCGACACTATCGCCAACCGAATTGCGCGCGATCACAGTGCAACTCACCGGGACGCCATTCGCCAGCCCTGTCACGGTGACCGGTGCTGTGTTGCTAAAGATGCTGGATGCGCCGCAGGTCACGGTATAGCCAATAATCGCGGCACCGCCGTTGTCGCTTGGTGCAATGAAACTCAAACGCACTTCGCCATTGCCAGCGGTGGCGGTGCCAATGTTTGGCGCACGCGGCACGATCGGTAAAACCGTGTGGATCACCGCAGGCGAAACTGACGCACCGTGGCGTAAATCACCGCTGAAAGTCGCGGTTAAAGTTTTTGCCCCGACCGTCGTTGGCGTCAACAAGCATTGCCCAAGCCCGGTACCGTTCGTCATTGTACCTTCGCAGAAATCGGTGCCATCGCTAATGCGCATGCTGCCGGTGGTTGGTGCATTGCCACTGCTGGGGAGAACTTCGGCCTGAACTAAATACGCTTGGTCACGCGGCGAGGGGTTCGGTGCGTGGGTGATGATCGTGTTGGTGGTGGCAATCGGCGCGCTCAATGTGTATCGGTTCAAAAACACATCGCTCAGCGCGTCATTATTAGCGGCAATTAAATTGCTGCTATCGCTGCTAAACACGAGTTCACCGGTATCAGAAATGGCACGCGCGCTCATTGTGGACAGGGCATTCGCTTGCGTTCCCAATTCGGTCATCGAGCCGCGCGCAATGGTGCCGGTCACCTGATCTTTCACGAACGCATCCGCGAGCCCATTGCTGTCGCCGCTGACCAAGTTGGTCATGGCGCAAACAAAGCCTAGGTTGCGCCCGTTGCTGCTGATTGAAGGCGCGCTGCAATCGCCGCCCAGCCCTTCGGCGCCGCCTGCATCGGTGCTGACGCGGGTGGTGGTATTGAGCGTTAAATCACGGACAAAAATATCGGTCACGCCGTTGCTGTCGCCAGCCACCAAATTGCTGGCGGCTGAGCTAAACGCGACAAAGCGGCCATCGTGGCTAAGTGCGGGGCTATCGCTTGCTGCGTTTGCCTGCGCCCCGAGCGTTGAGATACTGACGCGCACAAGTGTGCCGTCGCTTAGGGTTTTTACATAGATATCGCGCACGCCGTTGCTATCGCTGGCGATCAAGTTGGTCGATTCAGAAACGAACGCCACGCGGCTGGCGTCATCGCTGATTTGCGCGCTCAGGTTATTGCCATCGCCCAATCCGCCAGCAGCGTTGGTGCTGATGATTGTGGTGGCGTTGGTGCTGCGGTTTTTCAGGAACACATCTTCTCTCAGATTGTTGTCACCCGCGACCAAAGTGCTATCGGCGCTGTGGAAAATGACTAGATTGCCATCGCTGCTGATCGAGGTGCCTGCGCGCAACGCCGTACTGCTGATCTGTGTGCCCGCGCTGCTGGAGCTGACTAGATCAATCGTGCCAGTCACGCGCTGCTTGACGAACACATCGAATGCGCCGTTGCCATCGCTGGCCACCAAATTGCTGGCGGTACTGCGAAAGACCACCGACAGGCCATCGCCGCTAACGGTCGGGAAATCGCTAGCGGCATTGGCCGCCACCGCGCTCGCGCTTTGACTGATGCGGATGTTGCTGCCATCGTTTCGGTCGGTCAGGAAAACATCGCTGGACAGATTGGTATCGCCATTGATGAGCGTGCTGGACGCTGACGAATAACTAACAAAGCGGCCATCGCGGCTAATGCTGGCATCCATACTTGCGCCCTCGCTGCGTGCGCCAGGATTGGCGGCACTGGCACGCACGCTGGCAACGCTCAAGCGATCCCGCACAAATATATCCACCTGCGCATTGCTGTCATTTGCCACCAAATCAGTCGCCGCAGACTGATAGCTAATGAATCTTCCATCGGCGCTGATTGCGGGGAATTCGCTCAGTCCACTCAAGGTTTGCGTGCCATTCGCCAACACATTGATGCGTGTGGTCGCATTGGTTTGCCGATCTTTGAGAAAGATATCGCTTAAAACGTTGGTATCACCTGGGACCAGATTATTTGCACTGCTGTAGAAAGCAATATAGCGCGCATCGCTGCTCATGGATGCCAGCTGCGAGCCTGCCACACCATACACACCGGTGCTATTAGTGCTCACCATCGCAATCGCGCCGGTATTCATATCTTTCAAAAAAACGTCGTAGTTGTTGTTGACGTCATTGACTACCAAGCGCCGATTCAGCGAACTAAACGCGACATAGCGGCCATCGGCACTGATGGCGGGGCGGCCAAAACTCGGATCTGTGGGGTTTGCCCCGCCAACACCAGCGGCGTCGACGCTAACAATTTGGATCGCGCGGGTGAGTCGATCTTTGCGAAAAATGTCCACGGTATCGTTGCTGTCGCCAACGTAAAAATTGAACGCCTGCGACTGGAACGCGACATAGCGGCCATCGGCACTCAGCACCGGATTGAAACTGCGAAAGTCGCCTAAAACGTCCGCGCTGTTGCTGCTGACGATATCGAGCGTGTTGCCCAGCAAGTCACGCACATAAATGTCATTGTGGATGCTGGTGTCACTGGGTAAAAGTTGCCCACCGGTTTGAAACGCGACAAAGCGGCCGTCGGCGCTTAAACTTGGTGCCAACTGGTCAAAACCTGCACCCGTATTTGGCGTGCTGTCTTGGTTGCCGTTGGACTTCAGCGTGGCGCGCACGATGCTGCCGTCGCTTAAGTCTTTAACAAAAACATCGACCACATTATTGGTATCGCCAGACACCAAATTGCTAGCTAACGAACTAAATGCAACAAAACGGCCATTCGCGCTTATCACAGGCTCAGCGCTGGCACCGTCGCTTTGCAGGCCGCCAGCGCTGGTACTAATTCGACGCACTAGACCGCTGCGCTGATCGCGAATGAAAATATCCCGCAGCGCATTGCTATCATTAAGCACCAAGTCGCTGGCGCTGCTCGCAAAGACTACAAAGCGGCCATCCCCACTTAAGCTGAGCGCGTTGTTCACCGATGCACCGTTGCTTTCGCTGTAGCCCAATCGCGGGTTTGAAATAAGCACTGGGTAGCTTTCCGGCAAAACCGTTTGCACTACGGGTATTGAGGTACGCGGCGCATAATTTGCATCGCCCGGCCAGTTTGCGATCAAATTGCGCGCACCTGACGTGCTGGCGCTCCAGAAACATTGATTCGCAGGCAGCACGATCAGGCATTGATCGACGCCATCGCTGACCGTGATCGTGCCGGTTGGCGCTGGCGTGCTTAGGAAACTTGACACGTCCAAATCCACCGTAATGTGCACGCCTTGGCGCAAGCGGCTGGTAGCAGGCATATTGCGGACAATGGCAAAGTTCGCGACCGCTTGCGTGGCGGACACCTGACTGGCTGCCCAAATGCCGCTGGCGCTGTAGCTGGCAGTCAAGCTGCGCGTGCCAGCACGCAATGGCTGCAGCGTGCAGCTGCCTACTTCAGCTGCAGTCCCAACTAAAGCGACGCTACAGCGCGCGGTTAATGGATCACTGGCTGGGCCGTCAAGAACCTGCACCGCGCCGCTTGGGAAATCGCCCAAATCCGGCGTTTCCCGCACGTTGAGTTGCACCACAACCGGTGCCAGCGGCAGCGAAGGATTCGGCAAATTGCTGCTGATGCTGGTGGTTGTAGCGCGGCCGGCATTGACCAGATGACTGGTGCTCGCCATTGCCGCCGGATGCGCGCCATCGCCGGAATAACACAGCTGCAGCGTCTTGTTGCCGACGCTGTTAAAGCTGATGGCGCAACTATTGCCGGGCAAAGTCACCGTGCACTGATGCGCCGGATCAATCGGCGCACTGGCGCAATCGACAGCCTCTTTTACTGTGACGGTGCCAGTGGCAGAGGCGGCTGGATTTCCCGCTGGCGGCGCTAAAGTCCAACTCAAGGTGATCGGTGCACCATTGACCGACGGATCAGGTGTGTCATTGATGGCGCTGAACTCCACCGCGCCAGTGCTGATGTGGGTTTCGCTGTCGCTACCGCCATCAAAACCACCGTAGCCCAAGTAATCTGCCACCAGAGTTTTATTGCCGGTGCGCAACGGCGTCAAAATACATTCGCCGATTTCGCCCGGTGTACCCAAAAGTGTCATCGTACAAAAAGCTGTTGTTGCCTCGTGGCGCGGGCCATCGCGCACTTCTACTAAACCTTTTGGCAAGGCCGCAATCGGGTTGCCCGCGGTTTTGACCACCTGCGCGCGCACCGTGATCGGCGCTAGCAAACTCGAAGAATCGGGCAAGTCCGAAATGATGGTGGTGACGGTGTTTGGGCCGGGGCTCATGTACCAATTGACCGCCGGGTTAAAACGTATTCGCGCTTCAAACAGCGCCCAGTGATTTGGCGTTGCGGTGGATAACCTAAAGCTGCCCAAACTCGTCGTTGCAAATCCAGTGGAGTTATCAAAGCGCACCGCGATGGAGCAGGCAACGCCCTGTGGATTGACCACTCGGCCACGATATACCAATAGCGTGCGGTAATCATCCGCTGTGCCCTGCACGCCATCTAGCCCTGCCCGGGTGAAGCGCAAAGTGGCCAAATCATCATGTTGCAGATGCCGTTGCGCCTCATCGGCGCCTGCGCCCTGCTGCATAACCGCCTCAGCATTCGCAAAGCCCAGCGCTGCCAGCACTTGCTGGCCGGCATTGGCGGCGTACAGGTGGCCTGCGGGCAAAAAGCTCAAGCTGCGCGCATACGTCGACTCATCAATAATGCTTGGCAGCAGGCCAGGATTATTGACACCCTTGCCATACCAGTGCAGGTTTTGATCGTCACCGCGAACATCGTCACTGGAGCCGTGTAGGCCATCCACACCTGCGCCTTGGTCAAACACATTGTTCGGGCCATTCGCGCTTTTCGTGCCGTCGTTCAACGGGCTTGGCAAACCCGATTCACTGGCGTGATTCGGATGCGCCAAGCCTTGCCCGTGCAGCATTTCGTGCAGCAGCACCGATTCGAAATCATACTGGCCGCTTGGCACGTCGGTTTGCGCGCTGAGGGCTTTGGTTTGCTCAGCCAATGATCGAAAGCGATTAATGGTGGCAATCGCTTTGAGCAATGCTGGCTCTGCTGACTCAGCCAAAGCCTGATTCGCGCCTATATCCAAACACACGCGAATCGAGCTTAGCTCGCCACCGTTGCCGTCAAAGTTGTGCGGATGCGTGCGAATATCGGGAAAGCTTTCGTCAGCCACCACATAAGCACCCGGGCTGCAAATACTCGGCAGCGCTAAGGCGACGCTCAGCAGGCTCAGTTTACAGAACTGACTGATTACGCGGCTCATGGCGCACTCACTTTCACAGCGTCAGCCCGCGTTTCTAAGGCCAGCAGCGCCTGCACCATCACACTCATCGCCTGCAAATCGGCGTTATCGGGCTGAACTTCGGCACCGGCGAGCACGCCGAATGCACTCTGTTTGATCGCATCCGCGCCAACGCCCGCTTCCAACACATACAAATCGGCGTCCTGCACCTGGAAAACCTCAACCCGCGCCACACTGCTGCGCGCATTTGCCGATGCCATTAACGCCGCGCGATCAATATGCCGCACCCGCTCCGGCGTGATGACTTGCCGCAACCCCGTCAGTTCGGTAGCCGTTAGCGTGACGCGAAAATCCCCGGCCGCGCGATAAAAGCTGGGCCGATGCAGCGCCACGCAGCCATTATCGTAAACCTGCAGCGTCAGCGTGCGATCCGCAACGCTGACTTGCGCTGCGGTAACACTCAACGCCAAAGTCGGCGCACCGATGGGCGTGCACGCGGCGAACGCCGACTTATACAAACCGAGCAAAATAATTGCGGATAGACAGCGGAACAGTGTTTGCGACATGGCACAAGCCTCAATAATCCAGGCCGAAAGTTGGCCTTGATGGGGCTTGCGTATTTTTTAGGGGGAAACTGTCAGGGGGTTGGAAAAAATATTTTCGCGGTCAGCGGGAACGCGTGCAAAATCCAGGAAACTGCGGGCCAACAATGGATCATCGCGTGAGAAAGAAGCGAAACTGTCAATTCCCCAAGACTCCACGGGCGCGGCCGACTGCGGCGGTTCTGCTGAATGGTTGTAACAAGCCAGTTTCAGTCAACAGTTTTAGCTAGCGATGCAGAGAGCCAACAGAAACATCGGTCAAACGGGCGATCGCGCGCAGATAAAAATTTTCGTCAGGACGCAGCAGCAGCAATGCGAGTATCTTGCGGCGGTAGGCACCGAACAAAATCTCAATGAGCTGTGGGACTTCGGCAGTTTCAATTGATCTCATAATGAGAATAATCGTAGCAAAAATGAGAACAATTAGAGAGTGCGTGCAACTTTCCGCTTAACCACAATCTTCATTGCGCCAAACGATAGTCCACCTGCACCGATCGCGCTGGCCCGGCATTGGTGCTGGGCAAACTTAAGATTGCACGTGCTGGTGGTGATTCGCTGATCACTTTGCCTGCCCGCAAAACATGGGTGCGGGTGGCGCGTAGCCGAATCGCTTCAATCGCATTCGCAGCGTCCAAAATCACCAGATCCGCATTGCAGCCTGGCCTGATGCCGTAATTTTGCAGGCCTAAAATGCGCGCAGGGTTTTCGGTTACTGCTGCAAAACACTGCCGCATCGCCGCTTGCCCGGTCATTTGCGCCACGTGCAGGCCCATGTGCGCCACTTCCAGCATATCGCCCGAGCCTAGGCTATACCAAGGATCCATCGCGCAGTCTTGCCCAAACGCCACTTCAATCCCCATCGCTAACATCTCGGGCACACGCGTCATGCCACGCCGTTTTGGATAGCTATCGTGGCGGCCTTGCAGCGTGATATTGATCAATGGATTGGCAATTGCGGCAACACCGGCTTCTTTGATTAAGGGCAGCAATTTGCTGACGTAATAGTTGTCCATCGAATGCATGGATGTTAGGTGCGAACCGGTCACCCTGCCCTGCATGCCTAAGCGCTGCGCCTGATATGCCAAAGTTTCGATGTGTCTGGACATGGGATCGTCGGACTCATCACAGTGCATATCAACGCGCAAACCGCGCTCGGCGGCGAATTCGCACAAGAGCCGAACCGATTCCGCACCTTCGGCACTGGTACGTTCAAAATGGGGAATGCCGCCAACTACATCCACGCCCAAGCTGATCGCTCGCGCCAAGTTTTCGAACGCGGTTTTGCTGCGCAAGATGCCGTCTTGCGGAAATGCGACTAGCTGTAAGTCCAGATACGGCGCGACCTGCTTTTTGACCTGCAGCAGCGCTTCGACAGCAAGCAGGCGGTCGTCACAAATATCCACATGCGAGCGGATCGCTAACAAACCGCGCGCGACTGCCCAATCGCAATAATGCAGGGCGCGCGCAATCAGCGCGTCCTGGGTCAGCGATGGTTTCAGCTCGCCCCACAGCGCAATGCCTTCCAGCAAAGTGCCGGATTGATTCACACGCGGCAAACCGTAGCTTAAGGTCGCGTCCATATGAAAATGCGCGTCGACAAACGGTGGCGTAACCAAATTGCCAGCGGCGTCAATCTCAGCCAGCGCGGAGGCTTGAATCGCGGGCTCGACGGCAATAATGCGGCCATCCTGAATCGCAATATCAACGCCCTCGGTGCCATCAGGCAAGTTGGCATTACGAATGATTAAATCCATCAGCTAAGCCGCAACCTTAGCTAAATTCAACATTGCATGCAGCAAAACATTACAGCCCGCTTCCAGATGTTCCGGCTTGGCATCTTCGATCTCGTTGTGGCTAATGCCATCTTTGCACGGCACGAAAATCATTCCCGAAGGCGCTAAGCGCGCGGTATAGATTGCATCGTGCCCAGCGCCGGAAACCACGTCCATGTTCGAATAACCCAAGGCAGCAGTGGCACTGCGAACTGCGTCCACACAATCAACATGAAACGGACAGGGCGGATAGTAAGAAACGCGCTCAATGGTAATTTTCAGGCCGCTTTCAAGCGCCGTTTTTTCAACAAAGGCCAAAATGGCTTCATGCATCGTGGATAAAAGTTCGCTATTGATATTGCGTAGGTCAATACTAAATTTGACCTCGCCCGGAATCACGTTGCGGCTGTTCGGAAACACCTGCACCATGCCCACCGTGCCACGGCCATAGGGCGGATAGCGATTTCCGATGTGCACGACTTCCTGCATGATTTTGGTCGCCACCTGCAGCGCATCTTTACGCAAATGCATGGGCGTTGGCCCGGCGTGCGCCTCCATACCCGTGACTACACAGTCGTACCAGGAAAGCCCCATAACCGCCGGTACGACGCCAATCACTTTATCGGCATCTTCCAACACCGGCCCCTGTTCGATATGGGTTTCAAAATACGCGCCGATCGGGTGCTGACCCGGCACTTGCGTGCCTAGATAACCTATGCGGGTCAGTTCGTCCTTGACCGTTTTACCGTCCACATCTTTCGCCGCATACGCATGTTCAAGGCTAAACGCGCCGCAAAAAACTCCAGAGCCCATCATCACCGGCACAAAGCGGCTGCCCTCTTCATTGGTCCAAAACGCCACTTCAATCGGCGCCTGCGTCTGAATTTGATGCTCGTTGAGCGTGCGCACCACTTCTAAGGCCGCCAACACGCCGTAATTGCCGTCAAACTTACCGCCGGTCGGCTGAGTATCAATATGGCTGCCGGAAACGATCGGCGGCAAATTCGGATCGCAGCCTTCGCGGCGCATAAAGACGTTGCCAATCTGATCGACGGTGATGCTTAAGCCCGCCTCTTTCCCCCATTGCAGCACCAAATCCCGCCCCTGTTTATCCAAATCCGTCAACGCCAGCCGTTTGACTCCACCCTTCGGCGTGGCACCAATTTGCGCCAGAGTCATTAAAGAACCCCAAAGTCGGGAGCCGCTGATGCGCAGATTTTGAGGTTTCACGGAGTTCATTGGACTTTGGCTCAGCTGATGGGGTGGGTAGATGTTTGATCTTAATCGCAAAACACACCGAATGAGCGCATTGAAACTTCGCCTGATTTGATGGCTAGACTTTGCATGCAGTTGAAATAACTGTGGAGTTTGCCCTCCCCCGGAATCAGAGGGTTTTGCCCTGAGTACGGGCACGCTATCGTTTGCCAACATCTATGCTCACGGAGCAAATTCAACCCGCAACTTGAAGAGGGCGAGCTACGCGACATCCCGATTACCGGAGCCTGCATGACGTTCATTGATGACATTTTCTGCAATGGCTATGAGGGTGCGCCATAGCGGTGTCTACCCTTTGGCCTACAACGCCCCATTTCGCTATTAATCAAGCCAGTTCTACATAAATTTCGGGTTACTGGCTTTTTCCGTGGCACTTAGGCGAACATCACTTTATTATGACGCATCTTTTACGCGCTTGAGACTGCCTTATGCTGCTCCTGAAAAAAAACATAGTGCTGGCAATTGCGCTACTTAGCTGCGCAACGGCGGCGTTCAGCGAAACGGCAAAAGCTGAATCAAAACAGGGCTTTACCGTAAAAGACTTGGTCACGCTCGCGCGCGTGAGTGACCCGCGCATCGCGCCAGATGGTGCTTCGATGCTGTATGCACTGCGCGAGACCGATATGGCGGCGAATAAGGGCATCAACGGCCTTTGGCTGGCAAATATTGATGGCAGCAACGCCAGACGCTTGAGCGCCAAGGGGCAATCGGTCAGTAATGCGCGCTTTGCCCCTGACGGTAAATCGGTTTATTTCTTAAGCAGCCGCAGCGGCACCAGCCAAATTTGGCGTCTGTCATTAGCAGGCGGAGAAGCAGAGCAGATCAGTGACATCGCTGTGGACGTCGGCGGTTTCGTCATCGCGCCGCATGGCAAAACCGTCGCGTTTTCCAGTGAAGTATTTGTTGACTGTGCCACGGATTTTGTCTGTACAAAGACTCGGCTCGAAGCAAAAACGACCAAGAAAACCACCGGCACGGTGCATGACAAACTTTTCGTCCGGCATTGGGATACTTGGGCAAATGGCACACGTGCGCAGCTGTTTACCGCGAATTTGACCGGCGCGCTCATCACCGAGGCGCACTTGGTCAGTCGCGGCGCGGGCGGTGTGCCTATCGACGCGGATGTGCCCAGCAAACCCCACGGCGATGATTCCGAATACAGTTTTAGCCGTGACAGCAGCACGCTTTATTTTGCTGCGCGTATCGCCGGAAAATCGGAGGCGTGGAGTACGAATTTTGACCTGTATGAAAGTCAAGTCACAGGTACGGACGCTGCTAAGAACTTAACGCCAGACAATCTGGCGTGGGATGCGTTCCCTACCGCCAGCATGGATGGCAAAAAACTCTACTACCGTGCGATGACGCGCGCCAATTTCGAAGCTGATCGGTTTCGCATTATGGAGCGCACGCTAGAAAGCGGCAAAACGCGAGAAGTCGCACCGAATTGGGATCGGTCCCCAGACGGACTGACGCTTTCGCAGGATGGCAAAACGCTGTACACATCGACGGATGACCTAGGTCAGCACCCACTGTTTTCGATCAATGTCGCCTCTGGCGCGGTGAAGCAACTATCGGGCGCAGGCTTTGTTAGCGGCTTTGCGGTCGGCAAAAACCGTATTGTTTTTGCTCGGGATGATCTCGGCGCACCGGCTGATCTTTATTCCACGGCGATTAACGGCGGTGCGATCAGCAAGGTCACCAGCCTTAATGCCGCACAGTTGAGCGGCATCACTTTTGGCGCGGCCGAGCAGTTTAGCTTTGCCGGTGCGGGCGGCGAAACCGTGTATGCCTGGCTGATTAAACCGGCCAATTTTGACGCGGCTAAGCAATACCCGATTGCGTTTCTAATCCACGGCGGCCCGCAGGGTAGCTTTGGCAACCATTTTCACTACCGTTGGAACCCACAAACTTACAGCGGACAGGGCTTCGCCGCCATTATGGTGGATTTTCACGGCTCCACCGGTTACGGCCAAAAATTTACCGATACCATCAGTGGCGATTGGGGTGGTAAACCGCTGGAGGATTTGCAAAAAGGCTTGAGCGCGGCGCTGCAAAAGTACGCGTTTTTAGACGGCAAACGCGCCTGCGCTTTGGGCGGTTCTTACGGGGGCTACATGACCAACTGGATCGCGGGTGCGTGGCCAGATGGATTTAAATGCTTAGTCACGCACGCCGGCATCTTTGACAAGCGATTTATGTCCTATTCCACCGAGGAGCTTTGGTTTGACGAATGGGAAAATGGCGGCGTGGCCTGGGAGCGTACCAAGGAGATCGAAAGCGACAATCCAATTGCCAAAGTCCAAAACTGGAAAACGCCAATGCTGGTTATTCATGGCATGAACGACTTCCGTGTGCCGTTTGAGCAGGGCATTAGCGCTTTTACCGCACTGCAACGCAAAGGCATCGAAAGCAAATTTCTTTGGTATCCCGACGAAAATCATTGGATCTTAAAGCCAGAAAATTCCATCCAATGGCACGATACAGTCAATGAATGGCTGCATCTGCACCTTGATTCGACCAACAATAAATGAGCCCGTTTTTTATCTGCCGTCGGCTCAGGGGTAGCGCTATTTTTCGTTTAGCCAGCATGGCGGCGCTCTTATGGATACCTGCAGCCGCAATGGCGCAAAGTTCGGAGTTTCTGAGCTGGAACGTGTACACCATGTCGATGACGTTGGCGTTGGCGCTGACGCTAGCGGTTGCGCTGTTCGTGGTGTTTCGAAAGCGCAGCGAGGAAGCGCAAGATCGGCGTAAAGACGCGCACTTCCAACTGCACACTGAGCGCGAGAACGCCAAGCGTGAGTTTGATGCGGAGCTTAAAGATGCCGTCAGCCGCGCTAGTGCCGATGATTTAAGTTTTGTTGTATTGCGGCGGCTGCTGGCCCGCATTAAAAAGACATTGCCACAGCGATCCTGCGCGGCGCTGGTGCGTTTTCCAGAAGGCGACGGTGATCGCTTAGTGTGCGGCGATCCGCGTGCGCAGACGGAATATGAATCGCTGATCAAAGCCTACGAGCAACCCTTCAAAAACGTCGCTTGGTCCGGCAATGCCGTGACCTTGAATTTGCTTGCCGAAGTGGGCCGCTGGACCGCGCAAACGCTGGTTGTGCTGCCGATTCCGATTCCAAAACCGGGTTTTGGCATTCTTTTGATTGCGCGTGAACCCGGCGCTAGTTTCACACAGGATGAATTGAACGATGCGGGCGAATTTGCGCAGGCCACAATTGATTCGATGGAGCTTGCGCGCGGTGAAGCGGACGACAAATCGGATCGTGAAATCGACAAACTCACGCAGATTTATAATCGCGCTGCGGTGGAATTACGTGCATCCACTGGTTTCACCGAGGCGATCAAGGCGCGCACCAACTTTTCCATACTTTGGATCGAGCTGGACAAGTTTCGTGAATTTTCCAAAGAAAACGGCCAGGAAAAATCCGACGGTGTGCTGAAAACAATCGCTCAGCGCATTTCCCGGGCTTTGGAGCGCGGCCAAGTCGTTGGGCGTTGGGACAACCATGAATTTGTCGTTTTGATGCCATTAGTGCCGGAATTCCAAGCGCAAAAACTTGCCGATACTTTGGTTTCGGCTATTGCCCGCGATATCAACTTAAAAGCCAACGACGCGGCGCTGCAATTGACCGCCAGCATCGGCTTTAGCTCAAAATTCCCCAGCGACACGCACTTTTTGCAATTGCTAGAGCGTTCGACTAAGGGCAAGGATCAGGCAAAGTATCAGGGCGGCAACACCAGCCGACGTGGCAATGAAGACAACGTCGGCGGCGTTAACTTTCAAAATTTCTAGCGATCTGCGTGTTCAGGCCTGCTGAGTTTATTGACTTTGCGCAATCTGGCGAAACGTTAAATTTACTCTGGGCGAACCGACTGCCGCCATTTTTGGTAGGGCATGTTGGTAATTTTTTTGTGTGATTCCCGCCATAACGAGCAGGCTTCCCGAGCTTAAAACAAGTTCAGTCTTTTCCGGCAGCGTTTTGTGCCGTAAACAAAAACGCCGAGGCGCGCCTAAGCTGACGCTCGCAATCAGTGGATTCGCGCCTAGTTCAGGCTCGTCATCACTGTGCCAACCCATGCTATCCGCGCCACTGCGGTAAAAATTCGCCAAAACACAATTAAATTCGCCCACACCTGCGTCTGCCAATGCTTCGCGCACAATAGTGAACTCAGGCGTCCACGCTTTCGGTTCATAGCGCACTTTGGAATAGCGATAGCTGCAGTGTGGGTCGCCATGCCAACTGGACAGGCGCGGAGCCGGTATATTGCGGCCAAAAATGTTGACAAAATGCGTGTCCCAGGCCGTGCTGGCAATCAAATCGCGCAGCAGTTGCGTCGCTTTCACATCGTCAAAGAACTCTGGGTAAAACTGCACATCGGCGTCTACAAGTGGGATTATTCGGGCTGAACGCATCGTTTCCTGC